>JBMOQT010000218.1:0-5817 GCA_049320945.1 Pseudomonadota bacterium | reverse complement strand
AAGCCCTGGCGCGGCGGCACGCGCGGCCCCCACATCGCCATCGCCGCGCCCGGCGTGGACCTGTGGCTGCCGGTGGGCGGCGGGCGCTATTTCACCGGCACGTCCTTTGCTGCGCCTTTCGTGACGGCCGCGCTGGCGGCCCGCCTGGCCGGCCGGCAATCCACGCAAGTCTCGGCCCTGTGCGGGGAGGCGATCGACTTGCCCCCGGCCGGACGCGACGACGCCACCGGCTGCGGCTTGCTGCAGTGGCCCACGACGGAGCGGCGCTGACACCTTGCCGAGGCCGGGTGCATGAGGATTGAAAAATTGTCTCGATGCCAACGACAAAAGAGCGACCGAACGCGTAGCTAAGCCGAGGTCGCACCCATCCACCTCAACACGAAAGGAGAACCATCATGCGTATTCAGCCTTCCATCCTGGCCGGTGCCGTCGCGTTTGCCCTGGCGCTGGGCGTCGCCCACGCCGAGCAGAAACCTGTGCCCACCAATCCGGGTCAGCCTTCTGGAACGCCGACTTCCACACCGACCCACACCGTGCCGGCAGCGCCGTCGGCCGAACGGCTTGTGATCAAGACCAAATCGAGCCCGCCGGTGGCGCCCCAAAATCCCTCGCAAATCGAGGAGCGTGGCGCAAATCCGACAAACCCGATGGGCAAACCGAGCGCCGCGTCGCTGGGGGCCGTGCGGCAGTGCGGACCCGGAATGGTTTGGGTGCAGGATGGTCCTCACCATGGGCAAGGCCATTGTGAGCGCAAGCCGGTACCTCAGGACTGAAGGGTCTCACCCCGGGCGCCCAGGCGGCGCCCGGGGTTTTGCTGAACCTTACCGAGGGATGAAGCCATGAAGGATTTACTGACTTGGCGCTGCCGCCCGCATCAAGGTGCCGCAGCCACCACGTGGCAGGCGGCCGTGGGGCTGGCTGTCGCGGCGCTCGTGGCCGGGTGTTCGACCACACCCACCCTGGGTGGCGACGACCCCGTGACGGCGGGTGCCGCCGGAGGCGAGCGGGCGGTGGAGGCGGCCGAACAACTGCAACGCTGCAACGAGCCGCTGGGCACGGTGGGCTTGACCGACACCGGCGACCCTTTTGTTCCCATCGTGCGCATGATCGTGCAGCAGTCCAACTGCTTCATCGTCGTCGAGCGCGGGCGCGCCTACAACAACGTGGACTTCGAGCGGCAGCTCAAACAGGCGGGCCTCACCCGCAACGCGCAGGCGCAGGAGCGGACGGGAGGCACGTTGCTTGCCGCCGACTACACCCTCGTGCCCTCGGTCACCTTCGCCGAACCTTCGGGATTTGCCCTGAGCACCGGGCTGGGAGGGTTGTTCGGCCGCAACTCGAACAAGGTGGATACGTCCGCTCAGGTCCAGGCCTTGGGGGCATCCACGACCCTGCTGTTGCTGGACAACGCCAGTGGCGCGCAGATCGTGGCCGCGCAGGGCAGCGCCAAGAACTACAACCTGGGCGCGGGCGTGGGCGTGTTGGGCGGCCTGATCGCCGGCGTCAACGCCTATGCCAACACGCCGCAGGGCAAGATCGTCGCGGCGGCGTTCCTGGATGCCTACAACAAGCTCGTGCTCGCCGCCCGGCAGTACGCCCCGCAAAAGGCCCAAGGGGCGGTCGGACAAGGCGGCAAACTCAAAGGACCGTAAAGAGATCGACATGAACAAGAGACTCACGGGAACGCTTTTTTCAGCTTGACCCGCATCCCGAAACGGAAGGCGTGTACAGCACCGACAGCACCGTCGAGCGATTGGATGGACATCGATACGGTAACCGCCCGCTTTTGCGAACGTCACGGCCTGGCCATGCCGGAGGATATCGACGCGCTTGTCGATCTTCATATCCGCGCTATCGAATCCTGGCTGGACGAATTAACGGTTAGCCGCTATTGAGCCGGAAGCCGGCTGGGCTTCGCGCTTTCGCTGCCGGACAAGCTATCGAATTTCCAGAAGGCGCCCGTTCCGAGCGAAATCTTCGTCCCCGACCCGCACTGTTACCCAGGAGTTTGGAGAAGACGTTGGATTTATTGATCCTTACGTAACCATGTGACGAAAGCGAGCCAGATCGAAAATCTCCCCTGTCCCCTCTTTGCCAAAGAGGGGAACCTGCTGCGAACGGCCTTTAGCGGGTTCCTCCCTTTGCAAAGGGAGGACAGGAGGGATTTCGAACGGCGTCACGATATTATGTAATTCTCAATAGGTCGCGACTGCACCATCGAGACTGCGATGGGGACTCATTCCCCCCGCGCCTCCATCTGCTCCCTGGCGCGGGCGAGTTCTTCGGCCAAGCGCTGCCGGTCCCGGGCCAGTTCAAAGTGCTGGAATGCCTCCTTGATGTTGGCGCGCAGCAAATCATCCTCCCAGGGCTTGGTGAGAAACTTGTACACCGCGCCCTCGTTGATCGCATCGGTCACGCTCGTCAGTTCCGTATAGCCCGAGAGCACGATGCGCACGGTCTGCGGGTGGATCTGCCTGACCCGGCGCAGAAATTCGGTGCCGCTCAGCTCGGGCATGCGCAGGCCGCAGACGATTACTCCGACCGGGTGCTGCGCCAGCAGGTCGAAGGCCGCCTTGGCCGAGGTGGCCTTGAGGATGCGGTAGCCGTCGCGGCGCAGCACGCGGCTGAGGGCGGACAGCATGTGCTCCTCGTCGTCCACCAGGAGCAGAGTGCGGCTCCCGGCGACCCCGTCGGCTCCGTCCGGGGCGAGACGCTGCCCCTCGGCGAGCAGCGCTTGCGCGGCCTCGGCCGGCAGCGGCTTGCTGAAGAAATAGCCCTGCATTTCGTCGCAGCCGTGCCGCCGCAGGAAAGCGAGCTGCGCCTCGGTCTCCACCCCCTCGGCCACCACATCGAGGTGCATGGCATGGGCCATGGAGAGGATGGCGGTGACGATGGTGGCATCGTCCGGGTCGGACGGGATGCCGGCGATGAAGGATTTGTCGATCTTGAGTACCTGCACCGGGAAACGTTTGAGCTGGCTCAGGCTCGAATACCCGGTGCCGAAGTCGTCGATGGCCAGCCGCACCCCCAGGGCCTTGAGCCGATCCAGGGTGGCGATCGCCTGCTCCACGTGGCTCGCCACCATGCTTTCGGTGATTTCCAGCTCCAGGCCGCCGGGGGCGAGGCCGGTTTCCCGGAGAATGCCGGCCATCTTGTCGACCAGATCGGGGCTGCGGAACTGGCGCGCCGAGAGATTGACCGCCATGCTCCCCGGATCGAGCCCCTGGCGCGCCCAGGCCACGGCCTGGGTGCAGGCTTCGCGCAGCACCCACGCGCCCAGGGGCAGGATGAGCCCCGTCTCCTCCGCCACCGGGATGAAGCGGTCGGGCGGGATCAGCCCCTTGTGCGGGTGCCGCCAGCGCACCAGGGCTTCGAAGCCGGTGATCTCCCCGCTCACGAGGTCCACCCGCGGCTGGTAATGGAGGAGAAATTCCCCCCGCTCGAGGGCCCGGTGCAGGTCTTCTTCGAGGGCGAGACGCTCCAGCGCCTTGCGGTTCATCTCCTCGGTGTAGAAGCGTGCGGCATTACGCTCTTCCTGCTTGGCGCGGTACATGGCCGCGTCGGCGTTGCGCAGCAGGGTCCGGGCGTCGGTGGCGTCGCGGGGATAGAGGGCGATGCCGATGCTGCAGGTGACGTGCAACGTGTGTCCGTCGATCGCCAGGGGCGCGCGCAAGGCCCCGAGGAGCTTGCGCGCCAGCATGCCCGCGGCCTCTTCCGTCATCTCGTCCAGGATCACCACGAACTCGTCGCCGCCCAGGCGCGCCACGGTATCGGCTTCCCGCACGCAGGACGTCAGCCTTCGCGCCGCCTCCTGAAGCAGCCGGTCGCCCGCATCATGGCCCAGACTGTCGTTGATGTGCTTGAACCCATCCAGGTCGACGAACATCACCGCCAACGCGCGGCCATGCCGGGAGGCGGCGGCGATCCCCTGCTGCAGCCGGTCCAGGCACAGCGCCCGGTTGGGCAGCCCCGTCAGCGGGTCGTAGAAAGCGAGCTGCTCGATGCGCGCCTCGGCCGCCTTGCGTTCGGTGATGTCTTCGACCATCACGAGCAGACGTTCTTCTTCTTCTTCTTCTTCTTCCGCAAGACGGATGCCAGTGATGGCGAGGCGGAGCCATTTCCCGCCCAGGCTGGCCTCGATGCCGTGCACGGCAGTGCCGCTGGCGAGCACGCCCTGCGCCTGTTCGCGCAGGCCGGGCAGCGGCAGCAGTTCCGCGATGTCTTGCCCGCCGACGGCTTCGCCGCTTCTCAGGCCGAACAGCTCGCGGAAGGAGCGGTTGACGCTGAGCACTTCCAGGACGTCGTCCACCACGATCAGCCCCGCAGGAAGGCTCGCGATGATGTCATAGGCATATTTCTTGAGTCCGAGGATGGCGCGCCGGTCGGTCTCGATCAGGGCTTTCTGAGCTTCCAGCTCGACTGTTTTCTGATGCAGGGTTTCGATATGGTTCTCGAGACGGGCAGACATCTCATTGAAGTCGCTTGCCAGCTCTCCGATCTCGTCTTTCGACAAGACCGGCACCACCCTCGAGAGGTCTCCCGCGGCCATGGCCCTCGACGTCTCCGCGAACATCTTTAGTGGTTTGAGAATAATCAGGTGGATATAAATCAGGCTCCCCAGCCCGATGGCAATGTTCGCCAACAGGAATATCCGTAACAGATGGTGCAGTGCATCCACCTTTTTCTCGGAATCGGCTTGAAGAAGGGCGACCAATGTATCTATACGCTTCACATACTCTTCCACGTGATCCTTCAAGGTCCGGAGGGTTTCCCTGGAAGCTGATGCGGCGAGAACATTCTGAAACAGGGGCTTGATGGTCTTGTTCCACTCATCCCCGCTTTTATCAAGGAAGACGATGAGCTCCGGATTGTCCATGCTCTTGAGGGTATATCGCGGGTCACCGTGTTTAAATCCATGCAGGATAGCCTCAAAGGTCGTCATCTCCTGATCAATCAAGGCCCGTATTTTCGGTTCTCTGTGCTCCAGGTATTGCTCCGTCAATAACACAAGTTTGAACAATCGCATCCGCTGGCTACCAGCCAAATTGATCGCCGCCGCGTCCCGTTCGATTCCGCTGGTAATATAGACTTGCCGTGCAAAGATGATCAGTACAATGAGCCCAGCCACCAGGGGGGCTATACCCACTTTCACGAGCAAGGGGATTTTCCTTGGCATATGGCGGGTCTCGCTCACGCTGGGTGCGGATGCCGCCGTGAAAGGCAAGTGCGATGCTGGCGGTAAGGAGTCGGAAGATGCGACGGGCGGAAGTAAAACAAGGGGCCGGCGTACCCGCCCTGTAACAGGGCTTTCGGAAGAACCGGCGAGGTATCGAGAAGCGCCGGGGGATGGCGCCACCGCACGCGGCACGTGCGCTTGGGTAACCACCCAGAGCGCGGCTTATCGTAGGTACCGAGGCGCCATTTGGACGTCAGCCCCGCATAGGCCCCTTTGGACTCCGGAAACGCCTTGCTTCGTGCGGCCTTTGCCTTTGTGTCGTCGATATCCCTCGCATGGACGGCGGGCGCAACGGCCTCATCCCCAGCTTCATGGCCCGGCTCCCGGGCCCGTCCATGAAGCCGCGACCGACACGGCGGACGTCGGGCTTGCTTGCTTGCTTGCTTGCTTGCTTGCTTGCTTGCTTGCTTGCGCAAGATTTCTTCCATGCTGTCCTACGTTCTTCTTGATTGTTCGACAGCATGGGCTTTCGCCAGGCGGTGGCGGCGTGGGGATTGCCTGCGCCGGGTTCCAATCGGGGCTACGAGCCCCTGCAACTGATCGAGCAGTTCCTCGTGTCGAGCGGGTAGCGGCGCCTGCTG
>JBMOQT010000217.1:0-5898 GCA_049320945.1 Pseudomonadota bacterium | reverse complement strand
GTAGGCCACCGCCTCCGGGTAGTTGAGCTTGAGGCCGCGCGCCTTGCGCCGCTCCGCCAGCAGGGCGGCGGTGAAGATGAGCAGCTTGTCTTTCTCTCTTGGTGTCAGCTCCACTGCAGTCTCCTTGCTATGTCGCCCAGATGCGCGGCGCCAGTGCCGCGCGCCCCAGCAGCGCCGGCCGCAGGCACTGCCAGAGGCGTACGAAGTAGTCCCGCGCCGCCTCGCCGGAATGGCCCAGCCAGCGGGCCACCAGGAGCCGCGGCAGGCCGGTCACGCCCCAGCGCGCGTCGTTCGAGGATTCGACCTCGCGGCAGGCGGCAAGCAGTTCCGGCGCAAGCGCGCGTCCCGCCACCAGCATCGTGCCGCTCACCGGGCAGCCGCCGAAGCCCGCCGGCGCCTGCAGCCAGGGCGAGCCGCCCTCCAGCAGCCCGCGCTCGTGCCACATCGGGCGGCCGTCCCCCACGATGCGCGTGTCCAGGCGCAGGCGGCCGCGTCCGAAGCGCTCGCCCGCGGCCGTGCGCCCCAGGCACAGGATGTCCCAGCCGACGAACACGGCGCCCGGCGCCAAGGCCACCTCGGTGCCCATGCGCGCCAGCGCCCCGTCGAACACGATACTCTCCTGGGGCAGCCATTCCAGCACCGCGCCCTCGCCCACGACGAAGGACAGGCGGCTCCCCGCCTCCCGGCCGTCGGAACGGTACCACTTGCCGGCGCCGGGGGTGGTCAGCAGCGCCCGCGCCCCCGGTTCCAGCTCCACGTTCAGCGCCAGCTCGTCGCCGCCGGCGATGCCGGCCGGCGGATGCAGCACGATGGCATGGCACACGCTGCTGCCCTCCGGATACAGGGGCTTCTGCAGCGCCAGGGGGCCGACGTGGCGGCGCGCCGCCAGGATGGTCGCCTCCCCGCGCCGCGCGAAGCGCAAGTCCAGCTCGGCGCGCCAGCCGGCCTGCGCCACCGGGTCCGTGAGCCGCATCACACGGCCAGCGCCTCCCGCACGCCATCCTCCTCCATGTCGCCGCCCGCGCCGCGCATGATGATCTCGCCCCGTTCCATCACCAGGTAGTGATCCGCCAGGGAGCGGGCGAAGTCATAGTACTGCTCCACCAGCAGGATGGCCATGCTGCCTTCGGCGGCCAGCGCCCGGATCGCCCGCTCGATATCCTTGATGATAGACGGCTGGATGCCTTCTGTCGGCTCGTCCAGGATCAGCAGCTTCGGGTTCATGGCCAGGGCCCGGCCGATGGCCAGCTGCTGCTGCTGACCGCCCGACAGGTCGCCGCCGCGCCGGCGCAGCATCTGCCTGAGCACCGGGAACATCTCGAAGATGCGCGCCGGCACCTGGGCGCCGCGCGGGAGCGTCGCCAGGCCCATCTGCAGGTTCTCCTGCACCGTGAGCCGCGGGAAGATCTCCCGTCCCTGGGGCACGTAGCCGATGCCCGCACGCACCCGCTCGTGGGGCAGCGCGCGGGTGATGTCGGCTTCGCCGAAGGCGATGCGCCCGGACGCGACAGGCACCAGCCCCATGAGGCATTTCAGCAGCGTGGTCTTGCCCACGCCGTTGCGCCCCAGCAGCGCGGTGACCTGGCCCGCGGGCACCTCGAAGGACAGGTTGCGCAGGATGTGGCTGCCGCCGTAGTACTGGTTGAGATTTTCGATTGCCAGCATGCTAGCGTCCCAGATACACCTCGACCACCCGCTGGTCGTTCTGCACCGACGCCAGATCCCCCTCCGCCAGCACCCTGCCCTCGTGCAGCACCGTGACCTTGCCGCCGAGCTGCTTGATGAAGGCCATGTCGTGCTCCACCACCACCAGCGAATGCTTGCCCGCCAGGGACAGGAACAGCTCGGCGGTGCGCTCCGTCTCCTCGTCGGTCATGCCGGCGACCGGCTCGTCCAGCAGCAGCAGCCTGGGCTCCTGCATGAGCAGCATGCCGATCTCCAGCCACTGCTTCTGGCCGTGGGACAGCTGCCCGGCCTGCCGTCCGGCCTGGCCATCGAGGCGGATCAGGCGCAGCACCTCGGCGATGCGCTCCCGGTCCTGGTCGTCCAGTTCTGCGAACAGGCTGCGGCGCACGCGCTTGTCGGTCTTCATGGCCAGTTCCAGGTTCTCGAACACCGTGTGGCGCTCGAAGATGGTGGGCTTCTGGAACTTGCGGCCGATGCCGGCGTGGGCAATCTGCGCCTCCGACAGGCGCGTGAGATCCAGGGTCTGGCCGAAGAAGGCCCTGCCGGAATCGGGGCGCGTCTTGCCGGTGATGACGTCCATCATGGTGGTCTTGCCGGCGCCGTTGGGGCCGATGATGCAGCGCAGTTCGCCCACGTCGATGGCCAGCGTCAGCTTGTCGAGGGCCTTGAAGCCGTCAAAGCTGACGGTGATGTCGTCCAGGTAGAGGATGACGCCGTGGGACAGGTCGACCGCGCCCGGCTCCACCAGGTGGGCGAAGCCGGTGGACACGCCGTCCCGCCCCTGCTCGGGGGCGGCCGCCGCCCGCTCCCGCGGCGGCAGCACCAGCCCCGGCGGCGCGATGCCGAAGACGGGATCGATGAGAAAGCGCTTGATCATGCCCGCGCCCCGCCAATCTGTTCCCCTCTCCCGCTCGCGGGAGAGGGGCTGGGGGAGAGGGCGGAGGCCAGGCGGCGCCCCAGCCCGACCAGGCCCTCGGGCAGATACAGCGTCACCACGATGAACAGCAGGCCCAGGAAGAACAGCCAGTATTCGGGGAAGGCCACGGTGAACCAGCTCTTGGCCAGGTTCACGATCACCGCGCCCAGCACCGCGCCCGCCAGGGTGCCGCGCCCGCCCACCGCCACCCAGATGGCGATCTCGATGGAGTTGGCCGGGCTCATCTCGCTCGGGTTGATGATGCCCACCTGGGGCACGTAGAGCGCGCCGGCCACGGCGCACAGCATAGCCGACAACGTCCAGATGAACAGCTTGTACCACAGCGGGTGGTAGCCCAGGAACATGACGCGCGATTCGGCGTCGCGCACCGCGGCGAGCACCCGGCCGAACTTGGAGGCGACCAGGTAGCGCGCCAGCACCAGGGCGGCAATCAGCATCAGCGCCGAGGCCGCGAACAGCGCCACGCGCGTCTGGGGCGCCCAGATGGGATAGCCCAGGATGCGCTTGAAGTCGGTGAAGCCGTTGTTGCCGCCGAAGCCGGTCTCGTTGCGGAAGAACAGCAGCATGGCGGCGAAGGTCATGGCCTGGGTGATGATGGAGAAATACACCCCCTTGATGCGCGAGCGGAAGGCGAAGAAGCCGAACACGAAGGCGACCAGCGCCGGCACCACCAGCACCAGGAGCACCGCCCACAGGAAGCTGTCGCTGCCGGTCCAGTACCAGGGCAGCTCCTTCCAGTCCAGGAACACCATGAAGTCGGGCAGGTCGCTCTGGTAGGAGCCTTCGCGCCCGATCTGGCGCATGAGGTACATGCCGAAGGCGTAGCCGCCCAGGGCGAAGAACAGGCCGTGGCCCAGGGACAGGATGCCGGCATAGCCCCACACCAGGTCCATGGCGACGGCGACGATGGCGTAGCACAGGATCTTGCCGCCCAGGGTGACGAAGTGGTCGGACAGGTGCAGCGGGCTGCCCGGGGGCACGGCCAGGTGCAGCAGCGGCACCAGCACCAGGGCCAAGGCCGCGAACACGCCCAGGGCGGCCGCCCAGCGGGGACCCAGGGCCCGGTAGAGCCTGACAACGAACGGCGTACGCACTTCAGTTCTCCGCGAACCGCCCCTTGAGGGCGAACAGCCCCTGGGGCCGCTTCTGGATGAAGACGATGATGAACACCAGCACCACGATCTTGGCGATCACCGCGCCAGTCCAGCCCTCCAGGAACTTGGTCACCACCCCCAGGCCCAGCGCCGCCCACACGGCGCCGGCGAGCTGGCCGACGCCGCCCAGCACCACCACCATGAAGGAATCCACGATGTAGCCCTGGCCCATGTCGGGGCCGACGTTGCCGATCTGGGACAAGGCCACGCCGCCCAGGCCGGCGACACCGGCGCCCAGGCCGAAGGCCAGGGTGTCCACGCGCCCGGTGGGCACGCCCACGCAGCCGGCCATGGGGCGGTTCTGGGTCACGGCGCGCACGAACAGGCCCAGGCGCGTCAGGTTGAGCAGGGCCCCCATCAGCGCCAGCACCGCCACCGAGAAGCCGATGATGGCGACGCGGTTCCAGGGCAGCACCACGCCGGCCAGCAGTTCGATGCCGCCCGACATCCACGCGGGATTGGCCACTTCCACGTTCTGGGGCCCGAACAGGGTGCGGGCCCCCTGGATCAGCATGAGGCTGATGCCCCAGGTGGCGAGCAGCGTCTCCAGCGGCCGGCCGTAGAGGTGGCGGATCACCAGGCGCTCCAGCGCCATGCCCACCAGGGCCGCGGCGATGAAGGCCGCGGGAATCGCGGCGATGACGTAGGCGTCCAGCCAGGCCGGCGCGTAGGCGCGAAACAGCCCCTGCACCACGAAGGTGGCGTAGGCGCCGATCATGAGGAATTCCCCGTGGGCCATGTTGATCACGCCCATCACGCCGTAGGTGATGGCCAGCCCCAGGGCCGCCAGCAGCAGGATGCTGCCCAGGGAAATGCCCGAGAACACCCGGCCGATGTTCTCGGCGCGCGCCAGGCGCCGCTCGACGGCCTTGAGGGAGTGGCCGGCGGCCTGGCGCACCGCCGCGTCCGGTTCCCGCGTCATCAGCTCCAGCAGCAGGGTCTTGGCATTGGGGTTGTCGCTCTGGGCCAGGGTCTTCACCGCGGCCAGGCGCTGGCGCGCGTCGTCCGACTGGAGATGGGCCTGGGCCCGGGCGAGACTCAGCAGCTGCCTGATCTGCGCATCCGTCTCGGCAGCCAGCGCCTTCTCCAGCATGGGGGCCATGCGCGCATCGACGCCGGTCTGCAGCTCCCGGGCGGCGGCCAGGCGCACGGCGGGATCGGCATCGAGCAGCTTGAAGCCGGCCAGGGCGTTGGCCAGCTCGCCGCGGATGCGGTTGTTCACCACCACCCCCTCGGCGCCCTCCGGCTCGGCGGGGAGCAGCGTGCCGCTGGCGGCGTCTACGGCCTTGTCGCCGTCCTTGTAGAACACCCGGTCGCCGGCGACATAGAGGTTGTCCTCGGCCATGGCCTGCAGCGCCTTCTCCGCCAGCCTGTCGCCGCTCGCGGCAAGCTGCCCGATGGCGGCAAGCTTCTCGTCGAAGTCATCGGCGGCAAGCCGCCGAACCACGGCGGGATCGAGGGCGGCCCAGGCGGGAAGCGCCAGGAGCCATAGCAGCAGGGCAATCGTTCTCATGAATCTCTCTGCGTATCGTCCCCCTTTGGAAAAGGGGGATAAGAGGGGGATTTCTTCCGAGCGGCTGACGCCGACGACTCTATTGAAATCCCCCCTGCCCCCCTTTTTCAAAGGGGGGAACGGCGCTGCTACCCCTGCGGCACCTCCGCCTTCTTCTCGTTGCCCGGGATGAAGGGGCTCCAGGGCTGCGCGCGCACCGGGCCCTTGGTCTTCCACACCACGTTGAACTGGCCGTCGGCGCGCACTTCGCCGATGAACACGGGCTTGTGCAGGTGATGGTTCTTCTCGTCCATCTTCACCACGAAGCCGGACGGCGCCTTGAAGGTCTGGCCGGCCATGGCGGCGATGACCTTGTCCACCTCCGTGCTCTTGGCCTTCTCCACCGCCTGCTTCCACATGTGGATGCCGATGTAGGTGGCTTCCATCGGGTCGTTGGTCACCACCTTGTCGGCGTTGGGCAGCTTCTGCTTCTTGGCCCAGTCCCGGTACATCTTGATGAACTTGTCGTTCTCCGGGTTCTTGAGGGACATGAAGTAGTTCCACGCCGCCAGATGGCCCACCAGGGGCTTGGTGTCCACGCCGCGCAGCTCCTCCTCGCCCACCGAGAA
>JBMOQT010000216.1:0-5963 GCA_049320945.1 Pseudomonadota bacterium | reverse complement strand
GCCGCCTCGGTCGCCGTGTGGCAGCCGAGCCACTTCCTCAACTTCAACGGCCTGACGCGGCTGGTGTCCAGCCTGTGGCCTTTCGCCGCCCTGTCCTACCTGATGGTGGGCAGCGGCAAGCAATAGGGCCGCTCATTCGACGCGGACCACCACGAAGTTGGCCAGGCGCACGTGCATGTCCGCCGGAATCGGGGTGGTGCCGCCATGGTAGAGATTGAGCCAGACGCGCCGGATGGCCAGCACCGTGTCCACGTTGTAAGGCGGGGCGGCAAGCCGGTAGGGTCCGGGTCCGCGCAGATAGACGTCGGTCTTGCGGAAGGCCGGCAGGCCGTCCACCCACACCTCCAGCACGCCGTCGCGCTTGCCGGGGGTGTTCACCCGCAGCCGCTGCTTGATGGTGTGCCATCGGCCCGGGCTTAAGGGGCCCTGGCCGAACTGGTTCCACCACCACAAGTCGCCGTAGTCTCCTGGCATATCGGCGTGGTAGGCATAGGTCCCCAGCCAGGTCCACCCGCCCTGGGGCCGCGACGCCGGAATGGGTTGGCGGAAGCTGCCGCGCAGGGACCAGCCGTCGTCGCCATGGACCTTCTCGCCGCCGTTGCCGGCCAGCAGCGTGCCCTCGGTCCCCTTGGGGTACTCCTTCCACAGGCGCCACGGCCGGTCGTCCGGCTTGGTGGCGCTGGACCAGCCCGCCAGCTTGCCGCCGTCGGCCGGACGCCAGTCCTCTTCGAACAGGATGTCATATTGGAAGATCGCCTCGACGGCCTCCGGCCAGAAGGGGTAGTACCAGTTGAGCGCGCCGTTCTCGCCCTGCTTCCAGGTGATGCGCAGCGCCCGGCCCTTCACCGGATCGTCCACCCAGTCCCGCAGGGTGCGATGGGCCAGCACGTTCGAGCGCCAGGGCTCTTCCTCGAACGCCTGGGTGCGGTAGATGACGCGGGGATCGGCGGCGAGGTCGGTCGTGTGCGCCGCCGGATCCGGCGACGCCGCTGCCGGGGCGGCGGTGGCGGCGCCCTGGCGCGCCCGGCGGATGGCGGCGGGGCTCAGGGGATCGCCGTCGTCGTTGCCGGCGCCGGGTTGCGCCGGGGCGGCGGAACAGGCCAGGACAAGAACGATCGCTGCCGGCAGGCGCAGCGGCGGGGCCGATTTCCTGTTCATGGCCGCGCTCCTAGCGAAAATCCCTGTCCCCGTCGTTGATCTCGGGAATGCGCACCGAGTCCGTCACCACGCCGGCCTCGGTGAAGCCGATGCGGAAAATGTAGGGCTGGCCCAGGTCGAGATAGCGGTAGTCCCACACGGTCTCGCGCTTGCGCGGCAGGAAGCGCTCTTCGGCCGGGCGCCCGAGCAGGCGGCGCACCTCGTCGCGGGTGGTCTTGCCGTTGACGATGCGCGCGAAGGTCTCTTCGTTGAGCACCTGGCGGATCGACTTCAGCCGGCCGTCGGCGCCCAGCTGCACCATGTAAGCCTGGCGCCCCAGGGGGCCGCGCGGATAACTCCAGGTGCTGCCGCCGTCGGCCTCCTGCCAGATTTCGTCGGGCGGGCCCATGAGGGCGCGCACTTCCCGGGCCCCGTCCACGCCGGGGCGTAGCCCCCGGCCGTCGTAACTGGCACAGGCGGCGGCGAGCAGTGCCGCCGCCACAACGATGCCTTGCCTGTTCATAGATCCCTCCGCGTCGTCGGGTAAGGGGGCAGCGTGGTCAGGCGCCCGTCCTCCACGGGCCCGCCCACGGTGAAATGGTAGAGGCTTTGCCAGCGTCCGTCCGCCAGCCCGAGCAGCCGGTGCATCTCCTCGTCGAAGAAGCAGCCGATGCCCGTGCCGCGCAGACCGACGGCCTCCGCCTCCAAGTAAAGCACCTGGCCGATCAGGCCGCACTCCCAGAACAGGCGCCGGTAGCGCCAGGGCTCCCGGGCCACGTCGTCGAAGCACGCCAGCATGCCCAGGGAAAAGCAGGAATCGGCGGCGATGTCCTGGTGGCAGCTCACCAGCTTGGCCACCTGGCGCAGGTCGTGGGGCAGCAGCAGGTACAGGGGCAGGCCGTCGGGGCCGCAAGGCTGCCACAGCCAGTCCGGGCGCATGGCGGCACGCAGCCCATCCCGCGCCGCCGCCTCGCGCACCAGGCAATAGAGCCCCGGCTCCAGCCCCGCCACCCGGTGCACGAACAGGGCCAGATGCACCCTTGGCGGCTGGCACCAGGCACTCCAGGGGGGCGCGGCGCTGGGCAGCAGGGCGGCGAGCAGGCGGAAGAAATCCGGCGCGTCCATGACCGTGCGGCCATCGAAGTCCACGGCGCTGCGGCGCCGGCGGATAAGATTCGCCGCGTTCATCGCCGGAGGCCAGTCGTGCCGGGGCGGCGCTGCCTCGGGGCAAGCATCGGCCTCCGCCGTGGCAGGCTTGGCCGCGGCCGCGGCCACCCGCTCGATGTCGGGCCAGTCCACGTGCTGCTCGCTCAGCCGGTTGGCGCGGCCCTGCCAGCGGGCCGCCTCCAGGCAGGAAGCCAGCGGCCGGTAGTCGGGGCGCGGCTGCCCCGGCAGGCCCAGCCCCAGCAGCACGTCCGGCGCCTCGGCTTCCGCGCCGGCGAAGTCCTCGTCCCGGTCCAGCCCCGCCAGGGCGGCGATGTGGGCGTCACCGGCCTGCCACGCCACGCGCACCTGCCAGCCCAGGCAGGCGGCGCCATAGGCCACGGCGGCGATGGCATGGCCGCAGTCGTGCTGGCAGTAGCGGTAGGCGCGCATGCCGTACTTCCACGCCTCGCGCCAATGGATGGAAGTGAGCACCACCCACAGCCCCGGCCCCGGCTCCCGGGCCAGGCGGGCGCGCTGCTCCAGGCAGTGGTCCCGGCTCAGGTAGTGCCAGACGCCCGCTTCCAGGCGGGGCAGGGACGGGGTGATGACATAGGCCTCGGTCGGATGCAGGTTGCCGCTGGAGGGGTTGCAGCGCAGCGCCCAGCGCACGCCCCGGTATTCCTTCCACGCCGACAGGCCCAGGGACAGCTCGAACAGAATGCCCACATGGCGCAAGTCCAGGGGCGCCGGCGGCGGCAGCCGCCCGGCGCGCAGCTGGGCGAAGGAGGTGTCCGGGTCGTCGCCGCCCAGGGGCAGGGCCAGGCGCGGCGCGCCCCGGTAGCTGCGGAACGGGTCCGGCTGGTTGGCCCAGTCCAGATAGCCGGGACCGGGGGCATAGCGCTCCAGGCGGTGCTTGCTCCGGTCGTGGTAGTCCAGCACGGTCATCGCCGCCGCTCCGGTCTATAATCCTTGTGCATAACAATACCCGCCATGGCTCGGATGAACTCTCTCCTGCGCACCATCCTGGTTCTCGCCGCCCTCGTCCTGAGCGCTGCCGCCTACGCCCAGCAGCACCGCATCCACTATACCCTGCTGGAGAATCCGCCCCGGCCGCTGCCCAAGAAGCTGGTGGTGATCCCCGCCGACGTGCGCGTGCGGGAGCTGTCGGCGGGCGGCGTGCTGGAAAAAATGCCGGCCTGGACCGAACAGGCTTCCAGCAACCTCACCGCCGCCCTGCAGGCGGCCGCCGGCCAGCGCAAGGATTTCGAGCTCGTGCCGCTGCCGGAGTTCACCGAGGAGGAGCGCGCCCAGCTCGACCAGTACCTGGCCACCTACATGGTCGTCGGCTCGGCGGCCCATTACCTGACCCTGTTCCGCGACCCGGCCTGGGAGCACAAGCGCCAGCGCTTCGACTATACGTTGGGCAGCGGCCTGGAGTTCCTCCGGCAGAAGACCGGTGCCGATGCCGCCATCATGCTGGTGGGCGACGACGTGGTCTCCTCCGCCGAGCGCAAGGTGGCCTTCGTCCTGGCGGCGGCCTTCGGTATCGGCCTGCCCATGGGGCAGTCGCTGGTTTCCGTGGGCGTGGTGGATCTGGGCAGCGGCGACATCCTGTGGATGCAGCATTCCACGAGCATCAGCCACGACCTCAAGGACCCGGAGGGCGCCAAGGCCATGGTGGCCGAGATCCTCACCGTCTACCCCGGGCTGCCCGCCACCAAATGAACACGACGATCCGGCTGGCGCTGCTGGGCGCCGCCCTGACGGGCGCCCCCGCCTGGGGGCAGGCGCCGCCGGCCGTGCAGCCCTTCGCCGCCGCGGCCGACACCCGCCAATTGGCGGACGATGAAAAGCGCGTCTGGTCGGAGGCGGGCGACTACGAGAAGGCGTTGCGCCTGCGCGGCGAGCTGTACGGCGACGCGGCCCTGGACGCCTATCTGCAAGGCATGGTCGACCGGCTGTTTCCGGAGTTCGCCGGCACGCTGCGCATCCGCCTGGCGCGCAGTGCCCAGCTCAATGCCTTCGCCCTGCCCAACGGCGGCCTGTACCTGAACCTGGGGCTGCTGGCGCGCATGGAGAACGAGGCCCAGCTCGCCGCCGTGCTGGCCCACGAGGGCTCCCATTTCGTCCATCGCCACGGCTTCCAGCAGCGCCAGAATGTCAAGAGCTCCTCCGCCCTCGCCCTGGTTCTGGGCGTGGCCGGCGGCGGTCTCGGTTCCCTGGTGGGCAATTTCGCCGCGCTGGCCTCCATCTACGGCTACTCCAAAGACCTGGAGCGGGAAGCCGACCGCATGGGAGCGGCGCGCCTGGCGCGCGCCGGCTACGCGTTGAAGGAAGGCGTGCGCGTGTTCGAGATCCTGGACGCGGAAGCGAAGGTGCTGGAGGTGAAGGAGCCCTTCATGTTCTCCTCCCACCCGCGCCTGCAGGAGCGCATCGACAGCTTCAACGAGCTGGCACGGGAGACGGCCGACGGCAAGCGCGACAGCGAAGAATTCCAGGCCCGCGTCCTGCCGGTGCGCCTGGCGTGGATGGAGGCGGAGCTGGCGCTGGCCCAGCACAAGAGCCTGATCCACGTGTTGAGCCAGGAGGGCGCCGCCGCCCGCTACACGCCGCGCGCCGGCTATTACCTGGGCGAGGCCTATCTGCTGCGCGGCGGCGAGGGCGACGGCGAGCGCGCCGAGACCGCCCTGCGCCAGGCCATCGAGGCGCTGCCGGAATTCGCCCCCAGTTATCGCGCCCTGGGCATCGCCCTCATGAAGCGCCAGCAGTACGGCGAGGCGCGCCGGCTGTTCGAGCAATACCTGGCCCTCGCGCCCACCGCCGCCGACGCGGCCTATGTGAAGGACTACCTGCAGCAGGTCACCGATCTCGAAAACCAAAAGGCAGCCCAATGATCGCCCGAGCGAAACTCCTATTCCTCGTCACCCTGGTCCTGATGCTGGGCGGCTGCGTCACCACGTGGACCCGCCTCGACCAAGGGCAGGTGAAGGGGCCCGACGACAAGTTCAGCGTCGAAGTGCCGCCTGGCTGGGTGCAGTTCAGCTTCAACCGCAACAGCCTGCAGATCACCCGCGACGGCCTGCAGATCCAGTTCATCGACGTCGCCCTGCAGAGCCCCGAGCAGCAATTCAAGCGCAGCAAGAAGAGCGTCGGTGCCGCCACCCTGCCCTCGGAACTGGCGGCACTGGTGCTGGCGGAGCTGCGCGCCGGCCTGGAGCCCATGGCCGTAACCGTTCTCGAAAACACCCCCGCGACCGTCGCCGGCAAGCCCGGCTTCAAGCTGCATGTCCAGTACCGCAACGATCGCGGCGCCCTGTTCGACCGCCTGGTCTACGGCGCCCTGCACGAGGGCAAGGTGCTGACCTTCTCCTACCACGCCCTCGACACCCACTACTTCCGGCGCGATCTGCCCGTCTTCGAGAAGATCGTGGCGTCATACCGCCAGGGCGCTTGACGAACCAAGCGGCCGGAAGGCGGTCTCCCCGGTAAGGGGGCAGGCGCGGCCATTGGCTATAATTGGCGCTTTCCCGGAGGCTCGATGAGTTACTACAAGTACCACGTCTTCTTCTGCTGCAACCAGCGCGAGCCCGGCGCCACCTGCTGCAACAACCACGGCGCCAGCGAGCTGCGCGCTTACGCCAAGGACCGGGTCAAGGAGCTGAAGCTCAACGGCAAGGGCC
>JBMOQT010000215.1:0-5975 GCA_049320945.1 Pseudomonadota bacterium | reverse complement strand
CAGGTATACCGTCAGCTGTCGAGCGCCTCGCGCAACGTCGAGGAAGTGATCGAAGGCTCGGCCGGCTGGGTGCAGAAGGTGAGCGACATGTCGCAGCGCGTGGCCCAGGTGTCGAGTCAGACGCAGCAAGGTGTGGCGCGCGTGGTGAGTCAGATCGAGCGCATGCGCGAGCACGCCCAGACCAACGCCGCGAGCGCGGGCGAGATCGTGTCGACCGCCGACCGTATGGTGCGCGTGTCCGAAGACCTCAAGCGGCGCCTGGCCCAGTTCCAGGTGTGAAGCGAGTTTCTTCGCCTTTTTTGGCGTGCGCGGTGGGCCTGCAGCCCGATACCCGACCGGCTGAATAGCCGCCGCCACCTGTCCAAGCGCATCTTCGCGAAACGCTGCCAGGCACTGGCTGTCTAGATGCGGCTGGAAGCCTTCATCAGTGCGGCCCGCAGGGCCATGGTCAGGCTGGAACCGATGCCCGCGCGCTGGGCAAGGGCGGGGAGGAGGATCAGTGCCGCCAGCGCGAAGCCGGCTCCGAGCAGCAGTGAAGGGAGCTCGGCGCTCGCGGGGGGTCCTCTGGACGGGGTTGGTACATTTACGGTCCTCGTGGGGAAGGTGCCACGCGTCCATGCTAGGCCATGGGACGGCGGAAGGATATGCGACATGTTGTCGCACCCCGCGTCCCGGTGGTCAGTGACGCCCTGATGCCAAGGCGCTGCGCAGGTAGGCGGCAGTGTGCGATGCGCCGGCTTCGGCCACCTGCTCGGGGGTTCCCCAGGCGACCACGCGGCCGCCCCCTTCGCCGCCTTCCGGTCCCAGGTCGATGACGCAATCGGCGGCGGCGATGACATCCAGGTTGTGCTCGATCACCAGCACCGTGTCGCCCCGGTCCACCAGGTGCTGCAGCGCCGCCAACAGTTGCGCCACGTCGGCCATGTGCAGGCCCGTGGTGGGCTCGTCCAGCACGTACAGGGAGCGCCCGGCGCGGGGCGCTGCCAGTTCGGCGGCGAGCTTGATGCGCTGGGCCTCGCCGCCGGAGAGGGTGGGGCTGGGCTGGCCGAGATGCAGATAGCCCAGGCCGATGTCCGACAGGAATTCCAGCGGCCGGCGTAGCCCGGGGAAGGCGGCGAACAGGGCGCGCGCTTCATCCACCGTCATGGCCAGCACATCGGCGATGGACTTGCCTTTGAAGCGCACCGCCAGCGTGTCGGTGTTGTAGCGGCGGCCGCCGCAGGCCTCGCAGGGGACCCACACCGCCGGCAGCAGGGGCATGCTTGCCTGCAGGCGGCCCTCGCCCAGACAGCGCTCGCAGCGCCCGCCCCCTTCGTTGAAGGAGAAACGGCCGGCGCGCCAGCCCCGGGCGCGCGCCTCGGCGGTGGCGGCGAACAGGGCGCGGATGCGGTCCATGATGCCCACATAGGTGGCGGGGACGGAGCGCGGCGTGCGGCCGATGGGGGATTCATCCACCTCCAGGGCGTGGGCCAGGTCATCGCCGCCGTGCAGCGCCTCCAGCACCGGCGGCAGGGGCCGGCGGGCAAGGCGTGCCCTGAGGGCGCGCAGCAGCACGTCGCGCACCAAGGTGGATTTGCCCGAGCCGCTCACGCCGCTGACGCACACCAGGCGGCCCAAGGGGATGTCCACCGTCAGCCGGCGCAGGTTGTGCAGCGTCGCCGCCGTCACGGTCAGCCGCGGCGCATCCTGCAGCGGCCGACGGGTCGCAGGCAGCCGCCGCGCGCCGCCGCGCAGCCACAAGCCGGTGATCGATTTCCTGGAACGGGCGACGACCGGCGGCGGACCCTGGGCGATCACGCGGCCGCCTTGCGGTCCCGCGCCCGGCCCGAGATCGATCACGTGGTCGGCGGCCCGGATGGTGGCCTCGTCGTGCTCCACCACCACCACCGTGTTGCCCCGGTCGCGCAGCGCCGCCAGCGCCCGGATCAGGGTGGCGCCGTCGCGCGCGTGCAGGCCCACGGTGGGCTCGTCCAGCACGTAGCAGGCGCCGCGCAGGTTCGAGGCCAGCGCGGCGACGATGCGGATGCGCTGCGCCTCGCCGGTGGACAGGGTGTCGCCGGCCCGGTCCAGGGTCAGATAGCCCAGGCCCATGTCCTGCAGCAGGCGCAGCCGCGCCTCCAGATCGGGGACGATGCGGCTGCGCACCTCGGGCAGCGCGGCGGGCAGGGTGGGCAGCCAGGCGCGCACCTGGACCACGGTGAGCGCCGCCACTTGGCCGATATGGCTGCCGCCGATGCGCACGGCCAGCGCCTCGGGCCGCAGCCGCGTGCCGCCGCAGGCGGCGCAGGGGCGCGCCGGGCCGTCCTCGCCCGTGCCCGGCTCGGTGCCGCGGCCGGCGCAGCGGGGGCAGGCGCCGAAGCGCTGGCTCCAGGTGAACAGGCGCGGATCGGGGAAGGGCAGGGCCGCGCCGCAGCCGGGACAGGTGTGCAGCATCGAGTAATGGCGGTCGGCGGCGCCGCCCGTAGCGGCGATCACGCGGCCGCTGCCCAGTTCCAGCGCCTGGCTCACGGCGGCGGCAAGGGGCGCCAGGCGGGCGGGATCGGCCCGCAGGCGCGCCACCAGGGCTTCCACGTCGTGCACCTGGTAGCGGTCCAGGGTGGGCGGATCCGCCGTATCCCACAGGCGGCCGTCGATGCGCACCACGCCGACGCCGCGCCGGGCCAGGGCGGCGATGAGCCCGCGATGCATGCCCTTGCGCGCGCGCACCAGGGGCGCCAGCACCCATATCTCGCGTTCGCCGAAGTCGCGCAGGATGCGCCGGGCGATGCCTTCGGCGTCGGCCGCCTCGCCCGGGATGCCGCACACCGGGCAGTGGGGCGTGCCCAGGGCGGCGAACAGCAGGCGCAGGTAATGGTAGACCTCGGAGGCGGTGCCGACGGTGGACATGGACGAGCTGCGCGCCAGCTTCTGCTCCAGCGACACCGTCGGCGGCACCGCCTCGACCCGATCCACTTCGGGCCGCGCCAGGGGCCGGATGAATTGCCGCGCGTAGCTGGGCAGGCAGTCGAGAAAGCGGCGCTGGCCTTCGGCGTAGAGCACGTCGAAGGCGAGACTGGATTTGCCCGAGCCCGATACGCCAGTCACGGCCACCAGGCGGCCGCGCGGGATCTTCACCCGAACATTCTGCAGATTGTGCTCGCGGGCGCCCAGGATGCGGATGGCGCCTTCGCCTTCCCGCGCTTCCGCCGTCGGAAGCGACGGCGGGCGGCGCAGGTGCGCAGGCAGGCGGCCGGCACGCGCCAGGGCCCGGCCCGTGGGCGTGGGCAGGCGCGCCACCTGTTCCGGCGTGCCCGCGCCCGCCAGCCGGCCGCCGGCCGCGCCGCCTTCCGGACCCAGGTCGATGAGCCAGTCGGCGCAGCGCGCCACGTCCAGGTTGTGCTCCACCACCACCACCGAGTGGCCTGCGTCCACCAGGGCGTGCAGCGCCTCGAGCAGCGTGGCGACGTCGGCCGGGTGCAGGCCGGTGGTGGGCTCGTCCAGGATGAACAGCTGGTGGGGCTGCTGGCGCGCGCGGGCCAGATGCCCCGCCAGCTTGAGGCGCTGCGCCTCGCCGCCGGCCAGGGTGGTCGCCGGCTGGGACAGGGACAGATAGCCCAGGCCGATGTCCAGCAGCGGCTGCAGCGCCGCCACGATGCGCGGATGGTCGGCGAACAGGCGCGCCACGTCCCGGGCCGGCAACTCCAGCAGCCCGGCGATGTGGTGGCCGCGCAGCCGCACTTCGAGCACCTCCTGACGGTAGCGCCGGCCGTCGCAGCCGGGGCAGCGCACATAAACGTCGGGCAGGAACTGCAGCTCCAGTTTCTCGTAGCCGGCGCCGCGGCAATGGGGGCAGGCCCCGGCCGGCGAATTGAACGAGAAGGCGGCCGCGTCCAGGCCCCGGGCACGGGCCGCGTCCGATTCGGCGTAGAGATGGCGCAGCGGATCGAGCACGCCCAGGTAGGTGGCGGCATTCATGCGCGAGCTGCGCGCCAGCGGCGACTGGTCCACCAGCACCACGCCGCCCAGCTGCTCTGCGCCCAGGATGGCCGCGCACGCCCCCGGCTCCGCTTCGGCCAGGCCGAAGGCGCGGCGCAGGTTGCGATAGAGCACCTGGTCCACCAGCGTCGATTTGCCCGAGCCCGAGACGCCGGTGACGCACACCAGTAGCCCGAGGGGGAGGTCCACGGTGAGATCGCGCAGGTTGTTCTCCCGGGCACTGACGATGCGCAGGCTGCGTCCGGGCTCGGACCGGCGCCGCGCCGCCGGCAGCGGCAGGGTGCGGCGGCCGGCGAGCCAGTCGGCAGTCGGTGTGCCCCGCACCCCGAGCAGCCTCGGCAGCGGTCCCTCGAACACCACGCTGCCGCCGGCGCGGCCGGGACCGGGGCCCAGGTCGATGACGTGGTCGGCGGCGGCGATCAGGGTGGCATCGTGCTCGATCAGCACCACCGCATTGCCGGCGCGCGCCAGGCGGCGCAGCACCAGGGCGAGCCTACCCGCGTCGCGGGCATGCAGCCCCACCGTCGGCTCGTCCAGTACATACAGGGTGCTGGTCAGCGACCCGCCCAGGGCGGTGGCGAGCGTGACGCGCTGGGCTTCGCCGCCGGACAGGGTGCGCGACTGGCGCGCGAGGGTGAGGTAATGCAGTCCCACGTCCACCAGGAAGCGCAGCCGGTCGCGGATCTCCCGCAGCAGCAGCGCCGCCGCCGCATCCCCGGCCGGGGGCGCCCAGCGCCGGAAGAAGGCTTCCGCCTGCGTGAGGGGCATGGCTTCCACCTCGGGCAGGCTGGCGCCGCCCAGGCGGAACAGCAGGGCCTCGGACTTCAGCCGCGTGCCGCCGCAGGCGGGGCAGGGCAGGTAGCGCCGGTAGTGGGACAGGAACACGCGCACGGGCATGCGGTAGCTGCGCGAACCGAGCCAGTCGAAGAAGCCACGGATGCCGTACCAGCGGTTCTGCCAGTGCTCGGGAGCGCCCGGTTCGCCTTCCCAGATCAGCCGCCGTGCGCGGGGATCGAGGTCCTGCCAGGGCGTGTCCGCGGAGATGCGCCGGCGCTCGAGGAAGCGCAGCAGGTCGCCCTGGGACTCGCCGTAGAAGGGCGTCTGGAACGGCTTCACGGCGCCTTCCGCGACGGACAGGCGCGGGTCGGGGATCACCAGGTCGGGATCGATGTCCATGGTGCGGCCGAAGCCCTTGCAGGCTGGGCAGGCGCCGACCGGGTTGTTGAAGGAGAACAGCGCCGGCGTGGCATCGTTGTAGTCCAGCCGGCAGCGCTCGCAGCGCAGGCGCTCGCTGTAGCGCAGGGGCTCGGCCCGGCCCTCGATGCGCACCTCCACGCCGCCCTTGCCGAAACGCAGCGCCGACTCCAGCGAATCGACCAGGCGGGTACGGCGCTCCGGGGCGATGACGACGCGATCCAGCACCACGACGATCGAGCCCTGCGCGGGCTGCAGCCGGGCTTCCTCCACCGGTACCGCCGCCCCGTCCTCCAGCACCCGGCGAAAACCCGCCTGCTGCAACACTGCGCGCAAGGCCTCACCGCGCGTTCTTCCCGTCTCGGCGGCGAAGCACAACAGCGCCTGCTTTCCCGGGGCGGCGGCAAGCAGCTCATCGAAGATGGCGCCGGGCGAGCGGCGCACCACCGGAGCGCCGCAGCGGCGGCAGTGCAGGGTGGCGCTGCGCGCCCACAGAGCGCGCATGTAGTCGGCGACGGAGGTCATGGTGCCCACGGTGGAGCGCGAGGTGCGCACCGGGTTGGTCCGGTCGATGGCGATGGCGGGCAGGATGCCTTCGATGCGCTCCGCCTCGGGGCGGTCGAAGCGCTCCAGGAACTGGCGTGCGTAGGGGCTGAAGGTTTCGACGTAGCGGCGGTAGCCTTCGGCGTAGAGCACGTCCAGGGCCAGGGAGGACTTGCCCGCGTCCGCCACGCCGGTCACCGCCGTGAGCGCACCCAGGGGCACGCGCACGCTGATGCCTTTCAGGTTGTTCTGGCGCGCCCCTT
>JBMOQT010000214.1:0-6082 GCA_049320945.1 Pseudomonadota bacterium | reverse complement strand
CCGGAATCGTTCATTGAGGCCAACCGCGCCGCGGAACTGGCGCTGGCGCGCCTGTCCGGGGTGTCGGGGCTGGTGCCCTCGGTGGACTGGCTGCTTTACGCCGCCGTCCGCAAGGAGGCGCTGCTCACTTCCCAGATCGAAGGCACCCAGGCGACGCTCACCGACCTCTTCGACGACGAGGCGGGCCTTGCCGTCAGCAATGTCGAAGACGTCGAGGAAGTCACCAACTACCTGCGCGCCTTCCGGCTGGTACAGGACAACCTGCACGACCCCAAGGGGCTTCCCATCAGCGTGCGTCTGTTGTGCGAGGCCCACCGGCTGCTGCTCGACGGTGCACGCGGTTCGGGCAAGCAGCCGGGCGAGCTGCGCCGCTCGCAGAATTGGATCGGCGGCACGCGGCCGGGCAACGCGGTGTTCGTGCCGCCGCCCGCCGAGCGGGTCGCCGATCTGCTGGGCGACCTGGAGCGGTTCATTCACGAGGCTTCGCCCGGGCTCCCGCCGCTGGTGAGAATCGCCCTGATCCACGCCCAGTTCGAGACCATCCACCCGTTTCTCGACGGCAACGGCCGCATCGGTCGCCTGCTGATCGCCGCGCTGCTCGAACATTGGGGCCTGCTGCCCGAGCCGTTGCTGTACCTGAGCGGCTACTTGAAGCGGCACCAGGCCGAGTACTACCGCCGCCTGTCCGACATCCGCAGCGAAGGGGACTGGGAAGGCTGGGTGGCCTTCTTCCTCGAAGGCGTGGCCAGTGCGGCCAGCGAGGCCGAGCGCGGCATCGTCGCCATCGCCAGCCGGGTGGCGGTGGACCGTCGCCGCCTGCTCGAGTCGCCCAAGGCGGGGCCTGCGGCCTACCGCCTGTTCGAGATGCTGCCGATGATGCCGCGCTTCACCATCGAGCGCGTGCGGCAGAAGCTGAACACGAGCTTCCCGACGGCCAGCGCCGCAGTGAAAGCGCTGGCGGATCTGGGCATCGTCACCGAAATGACGGGGCAGAAGAAGAACCGCAGCTACAGCTATCAGGCGTATGTCGAGTTGCTGACCCGGTGACGCGATTCGGCGCGGAGCCTCGGCCGAGGATCCGCGTCCGCTGCGCCTGCCAGCACACCGGAATGCCGTCCCGCAGCAGGCCCAACAGCGTCACCGTTCGCGGCAAAGCCCCTTGGAGCGCCGCGTCCACGAGGTCGGGCGCGAGGAGCGCCAGCCGCAGGTGATCGTTGACGAAGGTCCTGTGTAGCCCCTCCCGCTCGGCGATCTCGGCCGTATCCGCTACCACCCCCGTATCCAGGAGGTGTCGCCAGTAGAGGGCGCGGCCCAGCGCCCGCAGCAAGGCCGGATCCTGGTTCGGCGAGATCGCCGGGTTGGGGTCGCTGACCTTGACCGGCTCGTCGACGCCGGCGGGGCCGACGACCACCTTCTTGATGCCGCGCCGCTTGAACTGCAGGGGCACGAAGGTGGTGATGCGCACCTCGCCCGTCTCCAGCGGATGGCGGCGATCGAAGGGCTGCCCGGCCGGGACGAGCTTCTTCCGCGTGCGATTCATTCTGCCGCCTCCACTTCCAGCATCTCGCCGCCGATCGTCTCGGGCGCAAGCTCACCGGCCGGTTCCTTCCAGCCGACCTCCCGCCACACGATGTCGATCCCGTCCGAGAGCAGCACGACGCGCTCGATGAGGAGATTCACGAGCCGCACCTGCTCGGCGGGGAACAATGCTTTCCACACCTCGGCCAACCGGCGCATCGCCAGCACCGCCGCCGGCTCGGCGATCTCCGGGTACTGTGCCCGGACATGGTTCCACACCGCCTGCACCGACTCGGGCGACTGCAGGGCCTGGAGCACCAGGTTCACCACCACCTCCTCGATCTGGTCGGCCGGGATGAGCCCGGTGGCGCTGGTGCGGTAGCCGTAGCGCTTGTCCACCTTCGGGATGTAGTAGCGGTAGCGCTTTCCGGAGGCCTTCGTGGAGAAGGTGACGTGGTACTTCACCCCGTTCATGTCGTAGAGCAGCCCGCGCAGCAACGCATCGGTCTTGCCACGCGTCTGCGTCGCCCCATCCGCGCATGGGCGTCCTCGGCCAGGATCTCCTGCACCCGGTCCCACAGCTGCCGGCTGATGATCGGCTCGTGCTGGCCCGCGTAGCTCGTGCCCTTGTGCTGGATCTCTCCGACGTAGATCGGGTTCCTCAGCATCTTGGAGAGGTACTTCTTGTCCATCGGCGTGCCGTTGCGGGTTCCGCAGGCCCTGAGGCGGGTCGGCTTCGTGGTGATGCCATCGGCCGCCAGCTCGCGCGAGAGCTCCGTCACCGAGCGCAGCTCGACGAAGCGCTGGAATCCGCTGATCCCGTCCGGCACGATCGCTTGAATACGTTGCTGCGGACGATCAAGCGCAAACGTTTGGCCATCGCGCATCGCTTCAAGCGTCACGTCAGCCTTCCGTTCCCGCTGGATCTGCGCCGAGAGGCTGTAGAAACGCTGCGGGCTGCCATCCGCGCGTGCCAGCAGCAGGTCGCCGATGGCCCGTGCGATACGGCCGTTGCCGTCGTCGAAGGGGTGCAAGGTGACAAACCACAGGTGGGCGAGACCCGCCTTGATGAGCGGTGGCTCCCCCGACTCCCCATTGACCCAGTCAAAAAATCGCCTCGTCTCGGTCTCCAGGCGAGCAGCCGGCGGCGCGTCGAAATGCACCCGCCGGCGGCCGACCGGGCCGGACACCACCTGCATCGGGCCGCCCGCGTCATTGCGCCAGCCGCCGACCCTGATTCGATGGATACCGGAGTAGCCGGTGGGAAAGAGCGCCGCATGCCAGTCGAACAGGCGTTCCCGCGAGATCGGCGCATCACAGTTGCCGGTGGCGTCGAGCACCATCTCGACCACGCCTTCCACATGCCGATCCGCCGGCGCCAGAGCGCCGATGTCCACGCCCAGGCGGCGGGCGATGGACGAACGCACGGACTCGACGTTGAGCTGTTCGCCTTCGATCTCGCTGGTCTTGACCACGTCCTCGGTGAGCACCGCCAAGCTGGCCTGGTCACGCAAGGCCATGCCCACGTCAGCCAGACGCCCCAGCAGCAGGCCTTGGGCGCGGGTCACCTCGGCCAGGGGGGCGGCAAGGCCCGCCAGGTCGTAGCGCCAGTTTGGCCAGTCGCTGGCCATCGCCACGCCCTCGTATCGCAGCACTCGCTTGGTAAGACTGCCTGGATACCATCGTTCTCCTTAATTTTCCAAATAAATATAGTTTCGTTTTGCACCAAGCGCTTGCTTGGGCTTGCGAAAAGTGGCAATCTCCTTCCGACCGTCCGTGGGGTATGGGAGAGCACTATCTCCACGCTCGGGCCGAGACCGGACAAAGCAGGGGGGAAGATGAATTGCGACAGGATGCAAGGCGCTGACAGCGCTGTTGGGAGGGGGCCGCGACAGAAGATCATGGTCATGAATCCGGAGCGGGTGGCCTACGCCGGGCTGCTCGGCTCACCTTCGGTGCGGGAGATGGGGACCTTGACGATTTATGCGTCCCTCGGCAATCCGCTCAGCATTTCAAGGGAGGATGGCAAATGGGAGAGTGTCGACTTCGCCGTGGTCCCACCCTATGTGCGGCACCGGGTGGCAACGAACGATCGGATCATTGGCGTCCTGATGGTGGAGCCGGAAACGGTCGCTCTCGACGAAGTTTCCCGGTTGCTGCAGGGCGACCAAGAAGGTGCAGGCAACATGTCGGCAAGGATCCGGGATACGTTCTCGAAGCTCGTTGGCGGCAAGCTTGTTCAAACCGAGGTCAGCAGCCTGGATATCGACGGAGCATTCTTTGGACGTCCGCTTCCTTCCCGAGAAATCGACTCACGCATCGCCAAGGTTGTTAACCGGATTCGGAGTAATCCAGGCGACCAGCTTTCCGCCCAGGATTGCGCGGCATTGACGGGTTTGTCCTTTTCCCGGTTTCTACATCTCTTCCGCGACGAAGTAGGCACCACGTATCGAAGGTTCCGCGCGTGGAAGCGCGCGAGAAGCCTTCTGGCCTATGTCAACGGGGAGCCGAATCTCACGGATGTCGCGCTCGAGATCGGCTATCCCGATTCGACGCATTTCAGCCACTCGATACGCCATGTTTACGGCCTCAAGCCGAGGGACATCTTCGCCGGCTCTCGTTCCCTGGCCGTTGTTCTGCAAGCAGAGCGTGGACCTTCACCAGCGCTCCGACTTGCATGAACACCACCGGCACGCCACCCCGGAAATCGCGGAAGACGCTCCCTCGGCGCGCTGCGGTCAGGGATACCTCCCCCGTTCCACGGGAACGGATCCTGAATGCCGCTGCCAAGTTGTTTCGCGACCAGGGCTATCAACGCACCACGGTTCGCGAGATCGCCGACCGGGTAGGCATCTTGTCCGGCAGCCTGTTCCACCACTTCAGGACCAAGGAAGACATGCTGCTCGAGATCATGCGCGAGGCCGCGCTGTCGATCTGCATCCGGGCCGAAGAAGTGGCATCACGGGCGACTACGCCGCTTACGGCGCTGCGCGACCTGATCCGCCTCGAACTCGATTGCGTCGTGGGGGAGGACAGGAAGGATTACCACGCGGTTCTGTTCCTGGAATGGCGTGAAGTGCCCGAGCCGGCCAAACCGGAATTCACCATGTTGAGACGCCGCTATGCACGCATCTGGCATGGCGTGCTGGATCTGTGCATGGACAAGGGCTGGTTGCGCTGCGAGCCCGGCGCCGCGCTACGCATCCTCCATGGCGCCATGAACGGCGCCATGATCTGGTTCAAGCCGTCGGGAACCTACACCGCCGAAGAGTACGGCGATATTCTTGTCCGGCTCGTGCTCAAGGATGACGCCTTGATTGCGTCGCTCGATCCCCATGCCTGACAGGGGTGCGCTTCGGCCGCGCCGGTAGCAACTTTGCGCAAGAAACGAACCTCCGGTCATTGATACCCTGCGGAATAGGCAGGGCTCCCAGGCCCCTCCTACTTCCTGCGCATCTGAATGGAGTCTTGAGAATGAAGGAAGCCGTTGTCGTCTCCACCGCACGCACGCCGATCGGACGGGCCTTCCGGGGCGCACTCAACAACATCAAGTCCCCGACCATGATGGGGCACGCCATCCGCCACGCGGTCGCCCGGGCAGGAATCGAAGGCGGGGAGGTGGATGATCTGATTGTCGGCACCGTCCTGTCCGCGGGCACTGCGGGCATGAACATCGCTCGCCAGGCGGGGCTGGCCGGCGGGTTGCCGGCCACGGTTTCGGCGCAGACGATGGACCGTCAGTGCTCGTCGGGCCTCATGGCGATCGCCACGGCGGCCAAGCAGATCGTCGTGGACGGGATGCAGATCGTGGTCGCGGGCGGCCAGGACAATATTTCCGCCGTGCAGAACCGTTACATGGAGTGGGTGGCGCAGGAGCAGGACGCCAACGTGACGCGGGCAGCGGCGCACGCCTATATGCCCATGCTGCAGACGGCGGAGTTTGTCTCCAGGAAATACGGCATCAGCCGGGAACAGCAGGACATCTATGCGCTCGAGTCCCAGCGCCGCACGGCGGAGGCCCAGGCGGCCGGGCGCTTCGACGCCGAAATCGTTCCAATCGAAGCGACGATGGCGGTTGTAAATAAGGAAACGAAGGAGGTTTCCTACCGGCCGGTCACGCTCTCCCGGGACGAGGGCAACCGCCCCGACACGACCTTGGCCAACCTTCAGAGTCTGGCGCCGGTCATCGAGGGCGGAACCGTGACGGCCGGCAACGCCAGCCAATTGTCCGACGGGGCGAGCGCCTGCGTGTTGATGGAAGCTCGCCTTGCAGAGCGCAAGGGGCTCGAGCCGCTGGGCGTCTATCGGGGGATGACGGTGGCCGGGTGCGCGCCCGAGGAAATGGGGATCGGTCCGATCTATGCAATTCCCAAGCTGCTCAAGCAGCATGGCCTGAGCATCGGCGACATCGGCCTGTGGGAACTGAACGAAGCGTTTGCCTGCCAGGTGTTGTACTGCCGGGACTTCCTGGAGATCGATCCCGCCCGCTACAACGTCAACGGGGGCAGCATCGCCATCGGCCACCCCTACGGAATGACGGGTGCCCGCCTCGTGGGTCATGCGC
>JBMOQT010000213.1:0-6139 GCA_049320945.1 Pseudomonadota bacterium | reverse complement strand
CCCTGGCTGGCGGCGAGCTTGGACTTGAGCCGCGCCAGCTCCTTCTCCAGGACGCGCACGTTGTCCAAAATCTGGGCCACCTTCTGGGTCACCTCGGCGGGATTGGCCTTGAGGTTGGCGGCGATCTCGGCTATGCGCGCCTCCTGCTCCTGCACATAGGCGAGCGCTCCCTCTCCGGTCACAGCCTCGATGCGGCGGATGCCGGCGGCGATGCCGGTCTCGGAGACGATCTTGAAGAAGCCGATATCGCCGGTGCGGCGCACGTGGGTGCCGCCGCACAGTTCCGTGGAGAAGTCACCCATGGCGATGACGCGCACCTCGTCACCGTACTTCTCGCCGAACAGGGCCATGGCACCGGCGGCGATGGCCTGGTCGTATTTCATCACGCGGGCCGACACATCCACGTTGCGCTGGATCTCGCGGTTCACCAGCTGCTCGACCCGGGCGATCTCCTCGGCCGTCATGGGCCTGGGGTGGGAGAAGTCGAAGCGCGTGCGGCCGGGGTCCACCAGCGAGCCCTTCTGCTGCACGTGCTTGCCCAGCACCTGGCGCAGGGCGGCATGGAGCAGATGGGTGGCGGAGTGGTTCCAGGCGGTGCGCATACGCGCCGTCTTGTTCACCACGGCTTTCACCTTGTCGCCCACCTGCAGCCGGCCGGCCTTGACGACGCCCTGGTGGCCGAACACTTCGGCCTGGATCTTCTGGGTGTCGCCCACCTCGAAGCTGCCGCCGCCGGCGATCAGTTCGCCGCTGTCGCCCACCTGGCCGCCCGATTCGGCGTAGAAAGGGGTCTTGTCCAGCACCACAATGCCCTTCTGGCCTGCACCCAACTCGGCGACCTGGCTGCCCTCGTGGTACAGGGCGACGACCGTCCCTTCCGCCTCCAGGGTCTCGTAGCCGCAGAATTCGGTCTTCTCGCCCTGGTACTCCACCGTGCCCTTCATCTTGAACTGGGAGGCGGAGCGCGCCATCTCCCGCTGGCGCGCCATGGCCGCCTCGAAGCCGGCGTGGTCCACCCGGAAACCGCGCTCCCGGGCGATGTCGGCGGTGAGGTCGAGGGGGAAGCCGTAGGTGTCGTAGAGCTTGAACACGGTTTCCCCGTCCAGCATCTTGTCCTCGGCTTCCAGGGCGCGCTCGAGGATCTCCATGCCGTACTCGATGGTCTCGGCGAAGCGCTCCTCTTCCTGCCGGAGCACCGCCGCCACCTGGTCCCTGGCCGCCGGCAGCTCGGGATAAGCGGCGCCCATCACTCGGCACAGGTCGTCCACCAGCTTGTGGAAGAAGGGCTGCTTCTGGCCCAGCTTGTAGCCGTGGCGGATGGCGCGGCGGATGATCCGGCGCAGCACGTAGCCGCGCCCGTCGGAACCGGGGATGACGCCGTCCACGATCAGGAAGGAGCAGGCGCGGATGTGGTCGGCGATGACCTTGAGGGAGCTGTTCGCCAGATCCCTGGCGCCGGTCTCCCGCGCCGCCGCCCTGATCAGGTCCTGGAACAGATCGATGTCGTAGTTGCTATGCACGTGCTGCAGCACGGCGGCGATGCGCTCCAGGCCCATGCCCGTGTCCACGCTGGGCTTGGGCAGCGGATGAAGCACGCCGGCCTCGTCCCGGTTGAACTGCATGAACACCAGGTTCCAGATCTCGATGTAGCGGTCGCCGTCGGCCTCGGGCGAGCCGGGCGGCCCGCCCCACACCTCGGGGCCGTGGTCGTAGAAGATCTCGCTGCAGGGGCCGCAGGGGCCGGTGTCGGCCATCTGCCAGAAGTTGTCCGAGTGGTACTTCTGCTCCCCCTTGTCGCCGATGCGCACGCAGCGCCCGGGTGGCACGCCGATCTCCTTGGTCCAGATGTCGTAGGCTTCGTCGTCCTCGTGGTAGACCGTGGTCCACAGCCTGTCCGCCGGGATGCGATAGACCTCGGTCAGCAGCTCCCAGGCGTAGCGGATGGCGTCCCGCTTGAAGTAGTCGCCGAAGCTGAAATTGCCCAGCATCTCGAAGAAGGTGTGGTGGCGCGCGGTATAGCCGACGTTTTCCAGGTCGTTGTGCTTGCCGCCGGCGCGCACGCAGCGCTGGGCGGTGGTGGCGCGCTGGTAGGGACGCTTGTCCTTGCCCAGGAACACGTCCTTGAACTGCACCATGCCGGAGTTGGTGAACAGCAGGGTGGGATCGTTGGCAGGCACCAGCGGACTGGAGGCGATGATGGTGTGCCCCTTGCCGGCGAAGAATTCGAGGAATTTCTGGCGGATTTCGGCGCTTGTCATGGCGAATCTGTTTCGGGCCGGAGAAGAGAGAGTCCGGATGCCCTGAAAAAGTTTCTATTCTACCCCGATAACCGCCTGAAACAGCGGCGGAAAGGGCTAATGGACGGCGGCGGCGGAAGGGGCTAATGGACGGCGGCGGCGGGCAGGGCGAAATGGAACGCCGCCCCCTGGTCGGGCGCCCCCTCGGCCCAGACGCGGCCGCCGTGGCGCTGAAGCACCCGGCTGACGATGGCCAGGCCCACCCCCGTGCCCTCAAAGGACGGGTCCCGGTGCAGGCGCTGGAACACCTGGAACAGTTTGTCGGAATAGCGCGGGTCGAAGCCGGTGCCGTTGTCGCGTACCGAATAGAGCAGTTCGCCATCCTGGACGCGCCCGCCCACCTCGACCAGCGCCTGGGCCCGGTTGCGGGTGAACTTGAGGGCATTGGCCAGCAGGTTGACCCATACCTGGCGCAACAGGCTGGGTTCGCCCCAGGCGGCCGGCAGGTCGCCGATGCGGATGCTGATGCCACGCTCGGGCTCCAGCGCCAGTAGCTCGTCGCGCACCTCCAGGGCCAGCGCCCGCATATCCACGGGCAGCTTGCGCAACGTGGCGCGGCCGATGCGGGCGAAGTTGAGCAGGTCGTCGATCAGTTCGCCCAGGCGGATGGCGTTGCGGTCGATGCGCACCAGCATGCTGCGCGCCTCCTCGGGCAATTCCGCCGCATACTCCTGGCACAGGATATTTGCATAGCCGGCGATGGCGCGCAGAGGCGCGCGCAGATCATGGGACACGGAGTAGCTGAAGCTCTCCAGCTCGCGATTGGCCTGCTCCAGCTCCGCCGTGCGGCTGCGCACGCGCCATTCCAGCTCCTCGTTGAGGCGCCGGATGTCCTCTTCGGCGCGCTTCTGGTCGGTGATGTCCCGGGCGATGCCGATGATGCAGGGATCGCCCTCGATGTCCAGCTTGACCGCCGTGCCCAGCACCGTGCGGATGGCGCCGGATTTGGTGCGGAAGTGGAACTCCATGTCGCGCACATGGCCCTGCTGGGCGACCAGCCGAGCCATCGCCTCACGCTCCTCAGGATAGGCCCACAGGCCTATGTCCATGGCGGTCTTGCCGATCACCTCCTCCGCCTTGTGGCCGGTGAGCTGCTCGAAGGCCTCGTTGGCTTCCAGGAACAGGCCGTCCCTGAGGCGGCTGATGGCAAAGTAGTCGGGATTGGCATGGAAGGCCTTGGCGTACTTCTCCTCCGAGAAGCGCAGCTTCTCCTGGGCATCCTTGAGCTCGGTGATGTCCCGCGCCGTCCCGATGATGTGCGCCTCGCCGTCCAGGTCCATGACCGTCACGGAGATGAGGACGTCGCGCACCGCCCCGGCGGCGGTGACGAAGCGCGCCTCGAAGTTGCGCACCTCGCCGTCGCGCCGCAGATGCTGCACCAGGCGCTCCCGGTCGGCCGGGTCGAACCACAGGGGCAGCTCCGTGGTGCGCTGGCCCACCGCCTGGGCGGCGGAGTAGCCGGTGAGGCGCTCGAAGCCCTCGTTCACCTCGGCGATGCGCCCGTCGGACAGGCGGCTGATCATGATGAAGTCGGGGTTGGAGCGGAATGCCTTGGAGAACTTTTCTTCCGAGGCGCGCAACTGCTCCGTGAGCCGGCGCAAGGGCGCCGTGAGCAGTCCCGCCAGCCACCAGGCGGCGATCCAGGCGGCGGTGCCCACCAGGACGGCGACGGCGGCCAGGCGCCAGGCTGTCTGGCGCCAGACCTGGGTGACGATTTCCTCGCCCAGGACATACCCAGCCAGCAGGCCGGCGATCGCCCCGGCCGCGACGACGATCGCCGCCAGGCCCAAGGCCAGTTTGACACGCAGGCTTTTCATGGCCGGACACAGTCCATGGACAAGGATCGGGAAGAATGGATACCTGCAACTTACGGCCGGCCAGCGCGCTTCTGAAGCCGCCCGCGGCCGTGAGTCTTGCCGTGATCGCCGGACGACGTCAAGTCTTGTGGCCGGCAAGAAGATCGGTATAACGTCCGGATAACTCCGAAACCTGAACGATAAGCAAGAATGACCGACCAGAACTTCAAGGACTATTTCTCCACCCAGGCGGCCGACTATGCCCGCTTCCGGCCGCGCTATCCCGACGCCCTGTTCGCCTGGCTGGCCGCCGTCAGCCCCGGCACCGCCCTGGCCTGGGACTGCGCCACGGGCAACGGCCAGGCGGCAGTCGGCCTGGCGGCCCATTTCGCCCGGGTGGTGGCGACCGATGCCAGTGCTGCCCAGGTGGCCGGCGCGGAGAGCCATGAGCGCATCGAGTACCGGGTGGCGCCGGCCGAGGCCAGCGGCCTGCCCGACGCCAGCACGGATCTGGTCACCGTGGCCCAGGCCCTGCACTGGTTCGACCTGGAGCACTTCTACGGGGAAGTGCGGCGCGTGCTGAAGCCCGGGGGCGTCATCGCCGCCTGGTGCTACAACCTCTTGTCCATCTCCCCCGAGGTGGATGCGCAGCTCAACGACTTCTATTTCAACGTGGTCGGCCCCTACTGGCCGCCGGAACGGAAATACCTGGAACGGGCCTATGCCGATCTGCCCTTTCCGTTCGCCCGCATCGACGCGCCGGCCTTCGCCATGGAGGCCGAGTGGACCCTGGCGCAGCTGCTGGGCTATCTCGGCACCTGGTCGGCGACGGTGCGCTATCAGGCCGAGCGTGGCGCGGACCCGCGCATCACCCTGGCAGCGGAGCTGGCCAAGCTGTGGCCGGCCGCCGAGCGGGCCAGGCGCGTGCGCTGGCCCCTCGCCGTGCTGGTGGGGCGGGTGTAGCGGTCTAGGCCACCCGCCGCAACTGCTTCTGGTAGAGAAATTCCAGCACCGCCGCCCGGCAGCGGGCGAACCCGGGATCGTGGGCCAGGGCCAGGCGCTGGCGCGGGCGCGCCAGCCCGACCGGCAGGATTTCCCCTATGGTCGCCGCCGGACCGTTGGTCAGCATCACCACCCGGTCCGACAGCAGCACCGCCTCGTCCACGTCGTGGGTGACCATCACCACCGTGGCGCCGGTCTGATCCACCACCCGCATCAGTTCGTCCTGCAGCTGGGCGCGGGTGAGCGCGTCCAGGGCGCCGAAGGGCTCGTCCATGAGCAGGATGCGCGGCTCCATGGACAGGGCCCGGGCGATGCCCACGCGCTGCTTCATGCCGCCGGAGATCTCGTGGGGGAATTTGGCCTCCGCATGGGCCAAGCCCACCAATTCCAGCGCCCGCCGCGTGCGCGCCATCAGCTTGGCCTTGCCCTCCCTGGCGCCGAACACGCGCTCCACGGCAAGGAGCACATTGTCGAAGCAGGTGAGCCAGGGCAGCAGCGAGTGGTTCTGGAACACCACCGCCCGCTCCGGCCCCGGCCCGGCGATTTCGCGCCCGTGGCACAGCATGACGCCGGAGGTCTGGCGCAGCAGGCCGGCGATGAGATTGAGCAGGGTGGACTTGCCGCAGCCGGAGTGGCCGATCAGCGCCACGAACTCCCCCTCGGCCACGGCCAGGTTGATGTCACTCAGGGCGCTGAAGCGGCCGTTCTTGGTGGCGAACTCCATGCCCACGTTCTCGAGCTGGACGACTTTCTTCATGTTGTTCCATTCGTCCCACACCCAGAAGCCTAAACCCACGCCGCCGGTGAGCATTTCCGCCGCCACGATCACCATCCAGGCGACGCCGATGGACAGGCGCACGCCGGTCATCATGTAGGGCAGCACTGCCGGGAACAGGATGCGGGTGAACACCTTCCACTCGGACAGGTTGAGCACGCGCGCCACGTTCAGGTAGTCCTGGGGCACCCGCTGCACGCCCACGGCGGTGTTGATGATCATGGGCCAGATGCTGGAGATGAAGATGACCCAGATGGCGGCAGGATGGG
>JBMOQT010000212.1:0-6156 GCA_049320945.1 Pseudomonadota bacterium | reverse complement strand
GCGCGCGAGATCCACGTCCTTGCCCTCCCACACCACTTCCTGGCAGGGGGGCGAGGACACCTGGCGCGGCGCCATGTTGAGCACCTGCTTGAGCATGGGCAGCTTGTCCCAGGCGTCCCTGAGCCCCTTGGGCGGCTCCGGCTCCTTGAGATAGGCCAGCACCCGGCCCACGTCGCGCAGCGCCTCGATGCTGTCCTGGCCCATGCCCAGCGCCACCCGGCGCACCGTGCCGAACAGGTTGCCCAGCACCGGGATGGCATGGCCCTTGGGCTTTTCGAACAGCAGCGCCGGTCCCTGGGCGCGCAGCACCCGGTCGCAGATCTCGGTCATCTCCAGGCGCGGGTCCACCTCGACGGCCACGCGCTTCAGTTCGCCCAGTTTTTCGAGTTGTTGGAGGAAGTCGCGCAGGTCGCGGTAGCGCACGTTGGTTGCCTGTGAGGGAATGGCCGGATTATAGCGGCGGTTCACGGGCACACCACGGGCACGCGCCGGCTCACCCGGATGCTCTCGGGCGTCACCTCGGCGCGGTAGGCGACGGCTTCCACCCCCGCCGCCAGCGCCTGGCGCAGCGTGCGCCCGTACTCCGGGTCGATGGCATCCGCCGGCCGCACCTCGAGTGCATCGGCGCGCTGGGCGCAGAACACCAGCACGGCGCGCCGACCCTCGGCCACCATGGCCGTCATCTCGCGCAAGTGTTTGGCGCCGCGCGCGCTCACGGCATCGGGGAACAGGGCGATGCCGTCCTGCACGGCGGCGGTGACGTTCTTGATTTCCACGTAGCAGGGCGGCCGGTCGTCGCTTTCCAACAGCAGGTCGATGCGGCTGCCCTCGGCGCCGTAGCGCACTTCCCGGCGCAGGCGCCGGTAGCCGGCCAGCTCGGCGATCACCCCGGCGCCGACGGCCTCTTCCACCAGACGGTTGGTGCGCGCCGTGTTGATTCCCACCAGCACGCCGCCGGCCTCGACCAGTTCCCAGGTGTGGGCGTATTTGCGCGTGCCGCTGTCATGGCGGCTGAGCCACACCCGGCTGCCGGCCTGGGCGCAGCCGAGCATGGAACCGGTGTTGGGGCAGTGGGCGGTAACGACCGCGCCGCCCAGGTCCACGTCGGCCAGGAAGCGCTGGTAGCGGCGCAGCAGCCGGCCTTCGATCAGGGGCGCGGCGAACTTCATGCGCCGCGCAGCAGGGCGGCGAGGCGCGCGATACCCTCCTCCGGCTGCGCCCGCGCGATCGCCACCACGGGCAAGCTCCCCGCGTGGGCTGCCAGCACCTGCGCCGTCTCCTGCAGGGGCACCGGCGAGTGCTCGCTCTCGTTGATGGCGATGGCGGCAACGGGAACGCCCTTCTCGCGCAGGGCGGCCAGAGCGGTGAGGGCATGGCTCAGGCTGCCCAGATAGCTGCCCGTCACCAGCACGGCAGGAATGCCCAGGGCGGCGATCCAGTCGCGCACCGTATGGCTGGCATCCAGGGGCACCATGCAGCCACCCACGCCTTCGATCAGCACCAGCTCGCCGCCGCCCGCCTGCCGGCAGTAGTCCACCAGGCGAGCGAAATCGATCACCACGCCCTCGCGCGCCGCGGCCATGTCGGGCGACAGGGGAGCGCGGAAGCGCCAGGGAGAAATGCGCGCTACGGCCCCGGCGCCGACCGCCTGGCCCAGGGCCGCGAGCAGCACGCCGGCGTCGCTCGCCTCGGGCGCGGCCGGATCGTAGCCGCTCATCACCGGCTTGAGCGCCGCCACGCGCACCCCGGCCTGGCGCCAGTGGCGGCACAGGGCGGCGGCGAGCCAGGTCTTGCCCATGTCGGTGCCGGTGGCGGTGATAAAATAACTCTGCATTGCGTCCTGCCGAATCATCCGGAAGTTTCGAATTCTAGCGCGGCGCCGCCGCGCCCCGAGGATCTCCCCGTCCATGGACCAGCAAACCGTTCCCACCTGGCTTGTGCAAGGCCTGCCCCATGTGTGGCTGCCCTATGCGCAGATGCGCACCGCCCCGACACCCCTGCCCGTAGTGGGCGCCGAGGGCGTGCGCCTGAAGCTGGCCGACGGACGCGAGCTGATCGATGGCGTCTCCTCCTGGTGGACCGCCTGCCACGGCTACAACCATCCCCACATCCGCGCCGCCGTGGAGGCCCAGCTGGCGCGCCTGCCCCACGTCATGTTTGGCGGCCTGGCCCACGAGCCGGCCTTCCGTCTCGCGGCGCGCCTGGCGCAGCTCGCTCCGGGCGACCTGGACCATGTGTTTTTCGCCGAGTCAGGCTCGGTGTCCGTGGAGATCGCCTTGAAGATGGCGCTGCAATACTGGCGCAACCGGGGCGAGGCGCAACGCACGCGCTTCCTGGCCTTCCGCGGCGGCTACCACGGCGACACCTTCGAGGCCATGGCGGTGACCGATCCGGAAATCGGCATGCATGATGCGTGGCGCGGCAATCTGCATCACCATCTGTACGCCGAACTGCCCCGGGACGCCGCCAGCCCGGCGGACCTGGAGCGCCTGCTGCAGGAGCAGGGGGAGCATATCGCCGCCGCCATCGTCGAGCCCCTGGTGCAGGGCGCCGGCGGCATGCGCATGCATGACGGGGCGACGCTGCGCGCCTTGAGCGAGGCCTGCGCGCGCCACGGCGTGCTGCTCATCGCCGACGAGATCATGACCGGCTTCGGCCGCACCGGCCGCATGTTCGCCTGCGAGGAGGCGGGCATCGTGCCCGACCTGCTGTGCCTGTCCAAGGCGCTCACGGGCGGCACCCTGCCGCTGGCCGCCACCGTGGCGCGCCGCCACGTGTTCGAGGCCTTCCTCGGCGACGACGCGACCCGCGCCTTCATGCACGGCCCCACTTTCATGGGCAACGCCCTGGCCTGCGCCGCGGCCAACGCCTCCCTCGACCTGTTCGAGAGCGAGCCGCGCCTGGCGCAGGTGGCGGCCATCGAGGACCAGCTGCGCCGCGAGCTGGAACCCTGCCGGGCGCTGCCCGGCGTGACCGACGTGCGCGTCAAGGGCGCCATCGGTGTGGTGCAGCTCAGCGAAGGCGGCCGCGCCGCCGCCCTGCGCCCGCACTTCGTCGAGCGCGGCGTGTGGCTGCGGCCCTTCGGCGACATCGTCTATGTCATGCCGCCCTTCGTCATCACGCCCGGCGAGCTGTCGCAGCTCACGGGCGTGGTGCGCGAGGTGCTGCTCACCTGCCTGCCCGGCCCCGCCGGTGCCGCCGACGATGTGGTTTGACGACGCCCTGGACGAGCAGCTCGCGGCCTTGGCCGCCGTCAGCCGCCTGCGCCGGCTGCGGCCGGTGTCGGCCTTCGGCGCGCGCCTGGAGCTCCCCGACGGCCGCGTCCTGATCGATGCCTCATCCAACGACTACCTGGGCCTGTCCCAGCACCCCGAGGTGAAGGCGCGCGCCATCGCCTGGACCGGGCGCTACGGCGCCGGCACGCGCGCCTCGCGCCTGGTGACGGGCACCCTGGACGCAGTGCTGGAACTGGAGGACAAGCTGGCGCGCTTCAAGGGCAAGGAGGCGGCCCTCATCCTCAACTCCGGCTTCCAGGCCAACTCCACCGTGCTGCCGGCCCTGTTCGCCCTGGCGGGCTCCGACGCCATCGCCGTGTTCACCGACCGCCTCAACCACGCCAGCCTGCACCACGGCTGCCGCGCCGCCGGCGTGGACCAGATCCGCTTCCGCCACAACGATCTCGGCCACCTGGAAAGCCTGCTGCAGCAGCAGGGGCAAGCGCGCCGCTTCATCGTCACCGAGTCGGTGTTCAGCATGGACGGCGACCGGGCGGACGTCGCCGCGCTGGTGCGCCTGGCCCGGGATCATGACGCTGTACTGTATATCGACGAAGCCCACGCCACCGGCGTGCTCGGCCCCCAGGGACGCGGCCTGGCCGCTGAGATCTCCGGCCCCGACGTGGTGGTGATGGGCACCCTGGGCAAGGCCCTGGGCGGCGCCGGCGCCTACATCGCCGGCTCGCGCCGGCTGATCGATCACCTGGTCAATCGCTGCGCCGGCTTCGTCTATAGCACGGCGCCGCCCCCCGCCGCCTACGGCGCGGCCGATGCCGCCCTGGATCTGGTGCCCGGCATGGAGACCGAGCGCGCCCTGCTGGCGCGGCGCGGCGAGCGCCTGCGCGCCGCTCTCCAGGCCCGCGGCATCGACACCCTGGCGTCCACCACCCAGATCGTGCCGGCGGTGCTGGGCGCCGAGGAGGCGGCGCTGGACGCCCAGCGTCGGCTGGAGGAAGCGGGCGTGCTGGCGGTGGCGATCCGCCCGCCCACGGTGCCCAGGGGCGCCAGCCGGTTGCGCTTCTCCCTGTCCGCCGCCCTGTCCGACGAGGACTTCGACCTGCTGCTGGAAGCGGTGGCAAACCTGTGAGCCCTCTGGTTGTCCTGGTCCATGGCTGGAGCTTCGATCCGCGCATGTGGGAGGGCGTGGTGGCGCATCTGCCCGACCTGGAATGCGTGACGATCGACTTCGGCTACTTCGGATCACGCCCATCACGGGCAGGTCCGCTCCTGCAGAACGATCGCAGGATCATCGCCGTCGGCCATTCCCTGGGCGTGCTGTGGCTGCTGACCCAGGCCGAATTCGACTTCCAGGCACTGGTGTCCATCAACGGCTTCCCGCGCTTCCTGGAAGCGACGGGCTTCACACCGGCGGTGCGCCCAGGCGCCTTGACCCTGCTGCACCGGCAGTTCCTGCGCGATCCGCTGCAGGCCCTGGCCCGGTTCCGCGCCGAGGCGGGTGCGCCGCCCATCGACGCCGCCCCCCACCGGGAGCGCCTGCTGCAGGGGCTGGACTGGCTGGCCGAGCTGGACGGCCGCGCCCGCCTCGCCCAAAAGCTTGAGCGCACCTGGGCACTGGCCGGCGCCCATGACGCTGTCGTGCCCCTGGCCATGAGCCGCCAGGCCTTCGGCACCCTGCCCGCGCAGCACTTCATAGTGGATGAGCGGCCCGGTCACGTGCTGCCCCTGACCGATCCCGCCCGGTGCGCCGAGCCGGTGCGGCGCGCCCTGCAATCCCTATGACCGGCACGCGCAAGACCCGGGTGGCCGCCCGCTTCCATGCCGCCGCGGCACACTATGACCGCCATTCGCCGGTGCAGCGCCGCGTCGCCGCGACCCTGGCCCGGGCCATCCTGCAGCAGCCCCTGGCCCCCCGCCCGCGGGTGCTGGAAATCGGCTGCGGCACGGGCCATCTCACGCGGGGGCTGGCGCCGCGCCTGGCCGGGGCGGACTGGCTGGCCACGGACATCGCCCTGGGCATGGTGACTGCCTGCCGCGCCGCGGCGCCCCGGCCCACGCCCCGCTTCCTGGTGATGGATGGCGAGCGGCCGGCGCTGCGCGGCCCCTTCGATCTGATCTGCGCCAGCCTCGCCGCCCAATGGTTCGAGGATCTGCCTGGAACCCTGGCGCGCCTGGCCGACTTGCTCGCTCCCGGCGGCCTGCTCGCCCTGTCCAGCCTCGGCGCCGACACCTTCCGCGAATGGCGCGCCGCCCACGCGACCCTGGGGCTGCAGGCGGCCACGCCCGAGTTCTGCGACCTGGCGGCCTTCGAACGGGCCTGGCCCCCGGCGCGTGAAGTGCGCGTCTGGGACCAGATCCTGGAGATCCGGCATGCCAGCGCCATCGATTTCGTGCGCTCGCTGCGCGCCATCGGCGCCGACACGCCGGCACCGGGCCGCCGCCCCCTGGCGCCGGGGGAGCTGCGCCAAGTGCTGGCCTGGCTGGACGCGCGGGCGCCGGTGCGCGCCACCTACCACGTGCTGTACGGCCTGCTGCGCAAGGGCTGAGCGGGGATATTTCCCGGCGCGCACGCTCTAACCCTGCAGGCATGGTTTCCTGGGAGGATTTATGACGCAGCCACGCATCGCCGTGGTCACCGGCGCCAACCGCGGCATCGGCCACGAAATCGCACGCCAGCTGGCGGCGCGCGGCCTGACCGTGGTGCTCACCAGCCGCGACCCGGCGCGCGGCCGCGCCGCCGCCGAGGCCCTGGCGCGCGACTACCCGACGCTGCTGTACCATCCCCTCGACGTCACCAAGCAGCACAGCGTCGACGCCCTGCGCGACTGGCTGCAGTCGCACTTGGGCCGCGCCGACGTGCTGGTGAACAACGCCGGCGTCATGCTGGACGGGGGCGGTCGGCGCATCGCCGACCTGCCCCTCG
>JBMOQT010000211.1:0-6167 GCA_049320945.1 Pseudomonadota bacterium | reverse complement strand
AATGCGCGGCCTCGCAGCCGTGCGGTGTCATTCGCCTGGGATCTCGCATCGACATGAAAGACTTCGATCGTCGCCAGCTGCTGCGCGGCGCCTCGCTGATCGGGGGCGGCCTGGCCCTCAGCACGTTGCTCCCGGGCTGGGCGCAGAGCGCCACGGTGGGCACAGGCCCCACCCTGCCGACCCTGACTGGGCCGAATATCGACCTGCGGATCGGTCATTCGCGCCTGAACGTCGACGGGCGCGCCGGCCACGCCGTCACCATCAATGGGACGGTGCCCGGGCCGTTGCTGCGGCTGAAGGAAGGTCAGAACGTCCGACTGTCAGTGACCAATGACCTCGACGAGGACACCTCTATCCATTGGCATGGCCTCCTCGTGCCCTTCCAGATGGATGGCGTTCCGGGGGTCAGCTTCCCGGGGATCAAGCCGCGACAAACCTTCGTCTATGAGTTCCCGATCAAGCAATCCGGCACCTACTGGTACCACAGCCACTCCGGCCTGCAGGAGGCCGAGGGTCACTACGGCCCAATGATCATCGATCCGGCTGATCCCGACCCGATCGCCTACGACCGCGAGCACGTCATCGTGCTCTCCGACTTCAGCTTCATGCACCCGCACGTGATCTTCAAGCGGATGAAGCAGCAGGGCGGCGTCTTCAATTTTCAGAAGCAAACCATCGCCAGCCTGCTTGCGGGCAAGGACCAGACGCTCCAGGAACGGATCGAATGGGCCAAGATGCGCATGGATCCGACCGACATCTCCGACGTCACCGGCGCCGTGATGAAGTTCCTGATTAACGGCCACGGGCCGAAGGACAATTGGACGGGTCTGTTCACACCGGGCGAGCGGGTACGCCTGCGCTTCATCAACGCCGCGGCGCAGATGGTGTTCGATGTCCGCATTCCCGGCCTGAAGATGACGGTCGTGGCCGCTGACGGCCAAGATGTCCGGCCTGTGGAGGTGGATGAGTTCCAGATCGGCAACGCCGAGACCTACGACGTCATCGTGCAGCCGACCGAAGACAAGGCCTTCACTATCGTCTCCGAGGCGGTCGACCGGTCCGGCATGGGCCGGGCGACGCTGGCCCCGCGCCCAGGCATGACCGCACCGGTCCCGCCGCTTCGGGAGCGGCCCCTGGCGACCATGAAGGACATGGGCATGGACATGAGTTCCATGCAGGGCATGAACATGGGCGGGTCTGGCGCGATGGCCGGCATGGACCATGGCGCGGCGGGCCACGACATGGCGGCGATGCCTGGAATGGCTGGCATGCCAGGCATGGCCGCTGCGCCCGGAATGGCCGCCCCCAAGCCGCGCGGTTCCGACGCGATGGGCGACATGGGGGGCATGAAGATGTCCATGCGCGACCCGCAGAACGCCCCAGGCGTGAAGCTGGGGCCTGGGGTCCAGACCATCGCCCCGATGCCGATGGATCGGACGGGCGAGCCCGGACAAGGCCTAGAGAGCGTCGGCCACCGCGTGCTCGTCTACAAGGACCTGATCGCGCTGACGCCGAGCGTCGATCCACGAATACCGACCCGCGCGCTCGACATCCACCTGACCGGCAACATGGAACGGTTCATGTGGGGGTTCGACGGCCTGAAGTTCAGCGAGACGAGCAAGCCATACACTTTCGAGAAGGGCGAGCGGGTGCGGGTCACGCTGATCAACGACACCATGATGGCCCACCCCATCCATCTGCACGGCCATTTCTTCGAGCTGGCGCACGCGCCACCGGGCTACGGGCCGAGGAAACACACGGTGACGGTGGCGCCGGGCGGAAAGGTTTCCTGGGACATCACGGCGGATCCGGGAGATTGGGCCTTCCACTGTCACATGCTCTACCACATGCACGGCGGGATGTTCCAAGTGTTCAGCGTGCGGCCGCTCGACGGAGGCGCCGCATGAACCGGTTGGCCCTGATCTCGCTGATCCCCGTGGCGCTGGCGACCCCGGTCGCGGCTCAGACGATGGATCACTCCTCGATGCCCGGCATGGCCATGCCAGCGCAGCCAGCCCAGAAGCCGAAGCCAAAGCCAAAGGCCAAGCCTGCGGCGGCGCCGGCCCGCAACAACGCCCAGCCGAAACCCGCCTCGAGCCCGGCTGCGACGCCCCCGGCCGCGCCGATGGATCACTCGGCCATGCCGGGCATGACGATGCCGGCGCCCGCGGCGCCGGCGGCCCCTGCGCCGGACCATAGTGCGATGCCGGGCATGGCGATGCCCGCGGGTGCTGCGCCGCAGGACCATTCGGCCATGCCGATGGGGCCGATGGTCCAGCCTGACATCCCCAAGTCTCCCCCGCCGCCGCCGCCCGCTGACCGCGCCGCCGACCGTTTCTTCCCGCGCGCCGAGATGGACCGGGCCGTCGCGGAGCTGCGGCGCGAGCACGGCGCGGTGATAACGTCGAAGTTCATGACCAATCTGGCCGAGTACCAGGTTCGCAAAGGCGCTGACGGATATCTTTGGGACGGACAAGCCTGGTTCGGCGGCGACATCAACCGCTTCGTGCTCAAGAGCGAAGGGGAGGGGACCCGCGGGGAAGGTATCGAGGCCGCCGAACTGCAGGCGCTCTACTCGCGCGCCGTAGGAGTCTACACAGATGTCCAGATCGGGGTGCGTCAGGATTTCGAGCCGCGCAACCGAACTTATGCAACCGTAGGCTTTGAGAGCCTGTTCCCCTACTGGTTCGATATCGAGGGCGCGGTGTTCCTATCCAACAAGGGCGAAGTGCTCGGACGAATCGAAGGAACCTATGACCTTCGTCTGACCAACCGCCTGATCTTGCAGCCGCGGGCCGAGTTCAACCTGGCCGCCCAGGACACGCTCGAAACCGGCACCGGGTCGGGCCTCTCGAATGCCGAGTTGGGACTTCGACTGCGCTATGAAATCCGACGGGAGTTCGCCCCGTACATCGGCGTTTCGTGGGACCGGAAGTTCGGCAAGACCGCGGACTATGCGCGAGCGTTGGGTGAAGACGTCGAAGCGACAAGCTTCGTTGTGGGCCTACGCGCCTTCTTCTAGTTCCGCGGTGCGTAAGCTCCGCGCGTCACCCGCCCGAAGACCTCTAATCGAGAGGAGCCGGCGCTCTGGGCGGTCCTCCAGTCGACCGCCCAGTTCCACCTGCTTTCGGGGGCTTCACCGAGTTCAACGGCCTCTGAAGCTGGCGCGAGGGTCAGCGCTGTTCCGGCGCGTATATAAGGTGTGGGCGGGGGAGCAGAATTGGAATGAGTAAACCTTACGAACCGGAAGGGACGGCAGGGTCGCCCTTCCCAAACAATCTGCCTGCGCTGACCTCGGTCCGTTTTGCGTTGGCGCTCGGGGTTGTGCTCTTCCACTATCAACTTCAGTGGCCTTGGGACGCCATGGCGTCGACCGGGATTCTCGATCGCGCCCGGCTCGGCGTCGACGCTTTCTTCATCCTGTCCGGCTTTGTCCTCACCCATGCCTATCGTCAGGCGCTGGAGGACCGGCGGCTGGACTACCGCCGCTTCCTGGCGGCGCGCTTCGCACGCGTCTACCCGGCGCACATCGCCGTCTTGGTCTTCGTCCTCGTGATGGTCGGCACGGCGACCTTGTTCGGCGCCGAGTTTGATCAGCGGCTCTACAATCCGCTCGGGCTGCTCACCACGCTGTTATTGGTGCATGCCTGGTTGCCCGAAATCGTCGTGGCGGAATGGAACGGACCCTCGTGGTCGCTATCCGCCGAATGGTTCGCCTATCTCTCCTTCCCCGCATTCGCGTGGGTGGGTCTGGTTCTCGCGCGCCGGCCCTGGCTTCTGCTCGCCCTGTCGGGGTCGGTTTTCCTGCTGATCGACCTTTTCTACCAGGCGATGTTCGGCGATGTGGTGGTCCATGCTGAAATGGACATGGGCGTGCTGCGGATCATCCCCGAGTTCCTCTATGGCATCGGTCTCTATCGGTTGGGAGAGCGGGTGTGGCTCACGCGGCGCTGGGCGATTGGCGCGTCTTGGCTGTCGGCGATCACCCTGCTGCTGCTGATGCATTTCAAAGCCGACGACCGGCTCGTCGTGGCCGCCGCCGGGCCCTTGATCCTCAGCCTGGGCCTGCTGTCGAAGGCCAGCGCCGATCGCGCGCTTGCACAGCCCTGGATGCTGGCTGGCGGCGAGGCCTCCTACGCCTTGTATCTGGTTCACATGCCCATCCTGATTGGATGGAAGGGCGTCAATTCCGTTCTCACGCAGCGCCCGAGCGCCTATGTGCTGGCGTGGTGGGAGATCGGATGCCTCCTCACGCTCACGCTCGTCGCCGCGTTCGCCGTGCACTACTTGTTTGAGGGCCCGGCCCGAACCTGGATCCGGCGCCGAGCTGACCGTCTGTGGCCGGCGCCCGGCTCGCGGTTGGCCATGGCGCCCGGATCACAGCCGCCCGACGTCTAGCCAAAGGACGAGATAAGATGACTTCCCAGACGTTCGATCGGCGCGGTTTGCTCGCCGGCGGCGCTGCTGCGCTCCTGGTGAGCGGCTGCGCCCGCGCGGCCTCTACCGGAACCTTGGTCGTCTACAAGACGCCCTACTGCGGCTGCTGCAAGGGCTGGGTGACCCACATGACCCGGGCCGGCTTCAACCCGACCATCAATGAGCTCGAGGATCTTGCGCCTGTACGCAGCCGTTATGGCGTCCCATTCAAACTGTCCTCCTGCCACACGGGGGTCATAGGTGGCTACGTCGTCGAAGGGCATGTGCCGCCTGCCGATGTGATGCGCTTGCTGCGGGAGAAGCCGAAGGCGCTCGGCCTCACCGTTCCGGGCATGCCTATCGGGTCTCCGGGCATGGAAGTCCCCAACGGTTCCGCGGAGAGGTACGAGACCTTGCTGCTCCTTGATCGGTCCGGACGGACGCAGGTGTTCGCGACGCACGGGGCCTGAACAGCGGCGTGCGCGAGCGCGACCTTTGCTAGCCCTTGGAAGTCATGGGTCGTCGGGGAAAGCCGTTCAAGCTTGGCTGATCCCGGCCCGCGAGATTTTTGGTGTTGCCTGCACGCCCGGGCAAATCGCAAAGCTGTGTCCGCGCCTCGATTTTTCCAAGTGAGTCGGGCAACTCGGCGGGCTTTTGTGCCATACTTGAGAGATGGAACGCCTACGGCTCTTCGTCCTCGTGGCGGCGATCCTTACGTTCGCCAGTACCGTGCCGGTCTCGGTGAGCCGCGCGGCCCAGTGTCCGTGTGACGCGGCCGCGCCGTGCCAATGCGCGCTTGCGGGCTGCAAATCACTCCCGGCGCCCAATCCGTCCTGTCACTGCGCCGTCGCCGCTTTGCCCGCCCTCACTGATTTTGCCCACGTCGCGGGGATCGGTCCGAGCGCTTGGCAGGCGCCGGCGGAGGTTGATCCACACGGTCTAGAACTCATCCCTCGTCTCCGACCGCCCATCCTTGAGACATCGTTCGCCGCCTGAGGGCGGCTGTTCAGAACGGGCTGCCGGCGCCAGCCGGTGGCATTGTCTCAGGAGGAACACCATGAGAAGCATTATGGCGGCCTTGATCGCGCTTTTGCTCGTCGGGCTCGGCGCCTGCGCCAGCACAACTGCGGATCGCCTACACTGGCGTCCGGGCAATTCGAAGTTCACGACCGGATTGAACGCCCCAGTTCCAAACGTCGAGGAGCCACATCGGTAGCGGCGAGCGTCTGGGCGCGGCTTTGACCGCGCCCAGACGACGCAATTTGAAACACTGACGTACGGCGTGCCTTGCGGCAGGCATCAGTCTCGAGGCGGGCTGCGTCGACTCGGCCACTCAGCTGCATGGAGGCGACGACACTCTGCGCGCAGCGTGGTCGCCGTAGACATTCGTCTCGGGACGTCGTTCAGCCGCTCGCCCGTGACCTGTCCTCGCCGAGCCTTCGGCGGCGAAGCAGGAGATAGCCCGCGGGAATGACGAGCATCGAGAGGAGGGGCGCGGTCAGCATGCCCCCGATCATGGGCGCGGCGATGCGACCCATGACCTCCGAACCCGCCCCATGGCCGAAGAGCATGGGCAACAGACCGGCGATGATCACCGCGACCGTCATCGACTTTGGTCGGACCCGAAGGACCGCGCCATCGCGAACCGCCTCCTCGAGATCCTGTCGGGTTGGGTTTGGACCCCGCGCCTCCAGGGCCTGCTTGAGGTAGATGAGCATGATCACGCCGAATTCCGCGGCGACCCCGGCCAG
>JBMOQT010000210.1:0-6228 GCA_049320945.1 Pseudomonadota bacterium | reverse complement strand
TGAAGCCCGACCTACGGCGTGCCCCTTGAAATCCCTCACCCCGTCCCCATATTGTGGAAGTTTGATATGGGAGACCCACAATGAGCGCAACCGCCAGCCACGAAACCCGCAGTTTCCAAGCCGAAGTCAAGCAGCTCCTGAACCTGATGATCCACTCCCTGTACAGCAACAGGGAGATCTTCCTGCGGGAGCTCATATCCAACGCCTCCGATGCCTGCGACAAGCTGCGTTTCGAGGCCCTCAACAACAGCGCCCTGTTCGAGAACGAGGCCGACCTCAGGATCCGCGTCAGCTACGACAAGGCGGCCCGCACCATCACCGTGTCGGACAACGGCATCGGCATGTCCCGGGAGGAAGCCATTCAGCACCTGGGCACCATCGCCAAGTCGGGCACCAAGGAGTTTTTTAGCCAGCTCACCGGCGACCAGCAGAAGGACGCCCACCTCATCGGCCAGTTCGGCGTGGGCTTCTACTCCTCCTTCATCGTCGCCAACAAGGTCACCGTGGTGAGCCGCCGCGCCGGGCTGCCCGCCGACCAGGCGGTGAAGTGGGAGTCGGACGGCGCCGGCGAATTCACCGTGGACCAGGTGGAGAAGGCGGGTCGCGGCACCGACGTCATCCTGCATCTGCGCGAGGGCCAGGACGACCTGCTGTCGGGCTGGCGGCTGCGCCAGATCATCCGCAAGTACTCGGACCACATCGTTCAGCCCATCCTCATGAAGAAGGAGGAGTGGGACAAGGACAAGGGTGAGAACGTCGCCACCGGCGAGGACGAGACGGTCAATCAGGCGAACGCCCTGTGGGCCCGCCCCAAGTCCGAGATCACCGAAGAGCAGTATCACGAGTTCTACAAGCACGTTGCCCACGATTTCGAGCCGCCGCTCGCCTACGTGCATGCCAAGGTGGAAGGGCGCCAGGAATACACCCAGCTGCTCTACATTCCCTCCCACGCGCCCTTCGACCTGTGGAACCGCAACCAGCGCCACGGCATCAAGCTCTACGTGCGCCGCGTGTTCATCATGGACGATGCCGAGCAGCTCATGCCCGTGTATCTGCGCTTTGTGCGCGGCGTGGTCGATTCCAACGATCTGCCCCTCAACGTTTCCCGCGAGATCCTGCAGGAGAGCAAGGACATCGAGGCCATCCGCGCCGGCTGCACCAAGAAGATCCTGGGCCTGCTGGAGGACCTGGCGGAGAATGCCAAGGACAAGTACGCCACCTTCTGGAAGGAGTTCGGGCGTGTGCTCAAGGAGGGCGTGGGCGAGGATTACGCCAACAAGGAGCGCATCGCCAAGCTGCTGCGCTTCGCTTCCACCCATGCCGACACGGAAGAGGAGTCCGTGTCCCTGGACGATTACGTGGCGCGCATGAAGGAAGGCCAGGAGAAGATCTATTACGTCACCGCCGAGACCTTTGCCGCGGCCAAGAACAGCCCCCACCTGGAGATCTTCCGCAAGAAGGGCATCGAAGTGCTGCTGCTGTCGGATCGGGTCGATGAATGGGTCATCAGCCATCTCACCGAGTTCGCCGGCAAGCCGCTCGCCTCGGTGGCCAAGGGCGGGCTGGACCTGGGCAAGCTGGAGGACGAGGCGGAGAAGAAGGAGCAGCAGCAGCTGCAGGCGGACTACAAGGAGCTGGTCGAGAGAATCAAGGGCTCCCTGGGCAGCCGGGTCAAGGACGTGCGCGTGACCCACCGCCTGACCGAGTCTCCTGCCTGCCTGGTGGCCGACGAGTACGACATGAGCGGCAACCTGGCACGCATCCTCAAGGCCGCCGGCCAGAAGGTCCCCGAATCCGCACCCATTCTCGAAATCAATCCCACCCACCCCATCGTGCAGCGGCTGAAGTACGAGGAAAGGCATTTCGACGACTGGGCCGCCGTGCTGTTCGACCAGGCTTTGCTGGCCGAGGGCGGGCAACTGGAGGATCCGGCCAGCTTCGTGCGGCGCATGAACCAGCTCATGCTGGAGCTGACCGGGGGCGGCTCGCGCATCATTACCTCCGCATAGCTGACGCCGCAAGTAAAAAGCCTTCCGCGGCCCGAGGGCCACGGAAGGCAAACCAGCGATGGCTCGCCGGGGTCAGAATCGTTGTTTGCCGCTTGTTCCGGATCAGCGCAGTTCCACGCAACAACCGTGCCGAAAAAGGGAACTGTTGGGTTTACAGGCGCTTGGTGAAGTTGTCGGGAAACGGCAACGGCAAAATGTAATTTTTGCCGACAGACCCGTCAAGCGGTTCCGGCCATCATTGAGCGTCGGCGGTCGGTCGGTTATAGTCCCGCCGACAGCCACTCGCCCGAGCCGCCCATGCCCACAGCCCAGGAAAAGAAAGCCCCGCGCGAGCATCGCCTGACCCTGCCCGAAGTCCTCGACGCCCTGGCGGCGGACGGCATGATCGATGCCGACGAGGCCGAGGCGTTCAAGAAGGAGCGCCGCTATTTCCGCGGTGACGTCCATCCGCTGGTGGTGGTGGCCGACCAGAAGTTCAAATCCCGGCAGCCGCCCCACAAGGTGCTGACCCTGGAAGCCCTGACCGAGTGGCTGGCCCGCCACGCGGGCATGGACTACCTGCACATCGATCCCCTGAAGATCGATTTCTCCGCGGTCACGGAAGTGATGTCCAACGCCTACGCCGCCCGCTTCAGGATCCTGCCCGTGGGCGTGACCGCGCGCGAGGTGGTCGTCGCCACCGCCGAGCCCTATCTGCATGAATGGCAGAAGGAGCTCCAGCCCATCCTGCGCAAGGACATCAGGCGCGTCATCGCCAACCCCGAGGACATCAGCCGCTACCTGGTGGAGTTCTACAACCTGGCGCGCTCGGTGAAGAAGGCGGCCCAGGCGGGGGAGACGGCCGGCAGCGGCCTGTCCAACTTCGAGCAGCTGGTGGAGCTGGGCAAGACCAACCGCCAGTTCGACGCCAATGACCAGCACATCGTCCGCATCGTGGACTGGCTGTGGCAGTACGCCTTCGACCAGCGTGCCTCGGACATCCATATCGAGCCGCGCCGGGAGCTGGGGCTGGTGCGCTTCCGCATCGACGGCGTGCTGCACCAGGTGTACCAGATCCCCATGCCGGTCATGAATGCCATGACCAGCCGCATCAAGATCCTCGGGCGCATGGACGTGGTGGAAAAGCGCCGCCCCCAGGACGGGCGCATCAAAACGCGCACCCCCGGGGGGCAGGAGGTGGAGCTGCGCCTGTCCACCCTGCCCACCGCCTTCGGCGAGAAGCTGGTCATGCGCATCTTCGATCCGGAAGTGCTGGTACGCGACTTCGCCGAGCTGGGCTTCACCAGCGAGGACAACAGCCGTTGGCAGGCCATGACTTCGCAACCCAACGGCATCATCCTGGTGACCGGCCCCACCGGCTCGGGCAAGACCACCACCCTGTACTCGACGCTCAAGCAGCTGGCCACGCCGGACGTGAACGTGTGCACCATCGAGGACCCGATCGAGATGATCGAGCCGTCCTTCAACCAGGTGCAGGTGCAGTATGCCATCGACATGGGTTTCGCCGAGGGCGTGCGGGCGCTGATGCGCCAGGACCCGGACATCATCATGGTGGGCGAGATCCGCGACCTGGAAACCGCCGACATGGCGATCCAGGCGGCCCTTACCGGTCACCTGGTGCTGTCCACGCTGCACACCAACGACGCGCCGTCCGCCATCACGCGCCTGCTGGACTTGGGCGCGCCGGCCTACCTGCTCAATGCCACGATCCTGGGAGTGATGGCCCAGCGCCTGGTGCGCACCCTGTGTCCCCACTGCAAGAAGGCGGGGGGCATGCGCGCCGAGGACGAGGAGCTGTGGCAGGAGCTGGTGCGCCCCTGGAAGGCCGCCAAGCCCGCCACCCTGTACTTTCCCCAGGGCTGCCTGGAGTGCCGCATGACCGGCTACCTGGGACGCGTGGGGCTGTACGAGATCATGCTCATGTCGCCCGAGCTGCGCAAACTGGTGACGAAGGAGACGGATGTCGCCCGGCTGCGGGAACAGGCCTACCGAGAGGGCATGAAGCCCCTGCGCATCTCCGGCGCCATGAAGGTGGCCCAGGGCATCACCACCATGGAGGAAGTCCTGAAAGTCGCGCCTCCCGCCCAGGAGGCGTGACCGTCACACGGGCTTGTAGCCGGGTTTGCCGTAGAAGGGCGGCCAGCGGCCCACGGAGTTCTCCAGCAGGATGAGCTCCGCGTCCGTGTGGCTGATCACCCGCGCCGGCGCCACGAGGGGCGCGCCAGACTTGCGGATGGTCAAGGGCTTGTCGTGGTGCTCGGTGCGCACGGTTTCCTTCTTCTGGGGATCGGCGGCAGGGATCACCTCCGCCTCGCCGTAGCACAGGCAGAAGTAGGTCTGGTTGTCGTCTGCCTCGATGTAGCAGCCGGTGCCGCGGATGTCGATGGTGGCGGCGACGGTTGCCACTTGCAGCGTGCGCTGGCTGCGGCCGAACACGCTGAGCAGCTTGCCGGCGGCGATGTTCACCAGGTGCACGCCGCCCGTGTCGGTGAACGTCACCTTGGTGTTTTCCCGCTGCATGAAGGCATCGGAGCCCAGAATATAGATGGCCTCGCCGCCGGGGCCGGTGGTCACGGTCTGGCCCGGACGCACCGGCGCGCCGATGGTGGCGCGCTGATTGTCGATGGTTACGGGGCCGCGGACGTGGCGCATGCCGGGCGTGGCCGGCAGGGAACCGGCGGACAGGGCCTCGCGCACCAGGCCCAGGATGCCGCCCGTACCCAGGGCGCCAATGGCCCCGAGCTTGAGCAGGGCCTCGCGCCGGGCGCGGCCGCCGGATTGTTCGTTGTTCATGGCATTGCTCCTCGAACGAGGCGCGTATTGTCGCCCGGGGCGTCTATTTGCTCAACAGGCGCATGGCACGTTCCAGGCCGTCCAGGGTCAGGGGAAACATGCGCCCGCCCATGATGTTGTGCATGATGTTGATGGAGTGGCGGTAGGACCACAGGTGCTCGGGTTCGGGATTGAGCCATACCGCGTGGGGATAAGTGTCCAGCAGGCGCCGCATCCAGGTGGCGCCCGGTTCCTCGTTCATGTATTCCACCGAGCCACCCGGCTGCAGGATCTCATAGGGGCTCATGGTGGCATCGCCCACGAAGATCAGCTTGTAGTCGGCGCCGTACTTGTGCATCACGTCCCAGGTGGCGAAGCGCTCCGAGTGGCGGCGACGGTTGTCGCGCCACAGGTGGTCATAGACGCAGTTGTGGAAATAGAAGTACTCCAGGTGCTTGAACTCGGTGCGTGCCGCTGAGAACAGCTCTTCACACACCTTGATGTGATCGTCCATGGAGCCGCCCACGTCCAGGAACAGAAGCACCTTGACCGTGTTGTGGCGCTCCGGGCGCATGAGCAGGTCCAGGTAGCCGGCATTCTTGGCCGTGGCGGAAATGGTGCCGTCCAGGTCCAGCTCTTCGGGCGCGCCGTCGCGCGCGAACTTGCGCAGGCGGCGCAGGGCCACCTTGATGTTGCGCGTGCCCAGCTCGACCGAGTCGTCCAGGTTGCGGTACTCGCGGCTCTCCCACACCTTGATCGCGGTGCGGTTGCCGGCGCTCTCGGGGCCGATGCGAATGCCTTCCGGGTGGTAGCCGTGGGCGCCGAAGGGACTGCTGCCGCCGGTGCCGATCCACTTGGAACCGCCCTGGTGGCGCTCCTTCTGCTCCGCCAGGCGCTTCTTGAACTCCTCCAGCAGTTTGTCCCAGCCCAGCTTCTCCAGCTTGGCCTTCTCCTCGGGCGTCAGGTGCTTCTTCGCCAGGAAGCGCAGCCACTCCTCGGGGATCTCCGCCTCCAGCCCGGGCACTTGTTCCACGCCCTTGAAGTACTCGCCGAAGGCCTTGTCGAACTTGTCGAATTCGGTCTCGTCCTTGACCAGGCAGGCGCGCGACAGGTAGTAGAACTCGTCGATGCTGTGGCCGCACACCTTGCGGTCCAGCGCCTCCAGGAGGGTGAGGAACTCCTTGGTCGATACCGGCAGCTTGCGCGCCTTGAGGTGGAGGAAGAAGTCGATGAGCATGGTGAGAAGTTAGGAGTGAGGAGTGAGGAGTAGGGGTCTTTCAACCCCTCTCGCCTTACTCCTCACACAATTACCGGTTATGCCTCGCCATGAACACCAGCCGCTCGAACAGGTGCACGTCCTGCTCGTTTTTGAGCAGGGCGCCGTGCAGGGGCGGGACGATGGTCTTGTGGTCCTTGGAGCGCAGGGCCTCGGGCGGGATGTCCTCGG
>JBMOQT010000209.1:0-6268 GCA_049320945.1 Pseudomonadota bacterium | reverse complement strand
CACTGCAGCGCCGTGACGAGCAGCCTGCTCGAGTTTCTTTTCATTCGATCATTACCTCCCTATCCTCGCGCGCGGTTTGGGCCGCGCTGGTTGTTGATTAAGGTTCGTTCTTGTCGGCGAACAGCTCTTGCGGTCCCGGGCCCTCCGGTTCCCGGTGGGCGATGCCGTAGTGGCAGTCGATGCAGGTCCGGCCGTCGGCCTGGGCCTTCTCGTGGCGCTTGCGGGCGCGCTCCGATTGCAGGTCGAGCTTCATGGCCTTTTCCGAGTGGCAGTTGCGGCACTCGCGCGAATCGGTTTGCTTCATGCGCGTCCATACCCGCTTGGCCAGCTCGTAGCGATGGGCCTCGAACTTCTCCTTGGTGTCGATGACGCCCGTGAAGTGGCCCCACAGCTCGAAGGTGGCGCGCATCTTGCGCGCGATCATGGCCGCCGGGTCCCGGGGCACGTGGCAGTCGGAACAGATGGCGCGCACGCCGGTGCGGTTCTTGTCGTGGGGCGTGTCCTGGAACTCGGCGTACACGTTGTTCCGCATCTCATGGCACAGGATGCAGAACTCCTCCGTGTTGGTCCACGCCAGGCCGGCGGCGCCGCTCACGGCAAACAAGGAGATCAGGACCAGGGCGCCGACGCCCGCCACCAGGCCGAACAGGAGCCGCGAGCCCTTGATGGCCCGCACTATTCTCGTGATCATGACGGGCGCCGATCAGCGGGACAGGATCCACTGAACGACATTGCGGATCTCGGCCTCGTTCTTGGTTTTGAGAGAAGTGTGCTCTTCTTCCTTGTCATCCACCTTCACCTTGGGACTGGTGGTGAGATGGGTGAAGAGCTTCTGCTCGGCATCGGCCTTGCCCTTGTACTTGGCGGCGATCTCCTTGTAGGGAGGGCCGTCCTTCTTCTTGTCGATGGCATGGCACTTGAAACAGTCGCTCTTGCGCGCCAGGGATTCGGCCCCGGCGGCGGCGCTGGCCCAGGCGCTGCCCAACCCGGCCTCGACGGTGCCCATGATCGGCGCCAGCGGTGCCATCTCCGGCGTGCTCGGCGCCTACCTGCTGCTGTACCCCCACGCACGCGTGCTGGTGGGCATTCCCCTCGGCTTCTTCCTTCACACCGTGCGCCTGCCGGCGGCCTGGGTGCTGGCCTTCTGGTTCGTGTTCCAGCTGCTCAATTCCCTGCTCGCCGCGCCCGCCGAGGGTGGCGGCGTGGCCTGGGGCGCCCATGTGGGCGGCTTCGTCGCGGGCATGGCCCTGGTGCCCCTGTTTCGCCGGCGCGGCATCCGGCTGTGGCAATCGCCCCGCCCCTGGTGAGCGCCGGCCCCAAGGGGGGATGCCCGTGCATTGGCGCAACGGGCGGCTATACTTCTCTTAGCATGGGTGCATAGCAGGGCGTCGGCATAGGCTCCATGCCGGCGCGGGCAGGATGCATTCGAGCGGGCGGAAACTAACTACAAGCAAGGCGGAGGCAGGCCGGCGCCGAGTGCTTACACTGGCGAGGAACGGATGGAGACCTCGGTTCGTGTGGTGCTTTACCCCCCAACGGAGCAGGCGGACATAGCAGGACTTTCGAACCGGGCGCGGCGCATGGGCGTGCGCCTGGAGACTGGACTGAACGGCGCCGCCCATTCCGCGGTGCTGGCGGCGCTGCGGCGGGACAACGGTCTGTGGCTGTTCTGGATCGACGACAGCCACGCCCTGCCGATGCCGGGCAGCGAGGAGGGCGCGGACCTGTTCAACGCCCTGGCCCTGCGCTGCGGCGGCATCTTTGCCTGGCCGCGGGATGCGGCGCAGCTGGAGGAGCGCCTGCGCCGCCTGCCGGCCGCCGCCGGAGAGTTGGAGCCGGCCGAGGCCGCGGCCGGCAGGCCGGAGCCGGTCGAAGCCTCGGCCCCGGCCTGGAGCGAATTCGGCCTGATCGGCCGCTCCCAGGCGTTCCGCCGGGCGCTGGCCCTGGTGGCGCGCCTGGCGCGTTATGACGTGCCAGTGCTGCTGGAGGGCGAGACCGGCACGGGCAAGGAGTTGTTCGCCCGCGCCCTGCACTATCTCGGTGCCCGCCGCGCCAGGCCCTTCGTGCCGGTCAATTGCGCGGCCCTGCCCGACACCCTCCTGGAAAGCGAGCTGTTCGGCCACGTGCGCGGCGCGTTCACGGACGCGCGCAGCGAGCTGCGAGGCCTGGTGGCCCAGGCCGAGGGCGGCACCCTGTTCTTCGACGAGGTGCACTGCCTGTCGCCCAAGGGCCAGGCAACGCTGCTGCGCTTCCTCCAGGACCAGCAATACCGGCCGCTGGGCAGCGAGCGGCTGTGGCGCGCCGACGTGAGGATCGTCGCCGCCAGCAACTGCGCCCTGGCGCGGGAGGTCGCCCAGGGGCGCTTCCGCGAGGACCTGCTGTACCGCCTGCAGGTGGCGGCGGTGCGTCTGCCGGCGCTGCGCGAGCGGCGCGAGGACATTCCCCTGCTGGTGGACAGCGTCACCGCGCGCCTGTGCGCCCGCTTCGGCGCGGGGCCGCGGCGTTTCGACGCGGCGTCGCTTGCCTGGCTGTGCAGCCGGCCGTGGCCGGGCAACATCCGCGAGCTGGAGAACCTGGTGTACCGGGAGTTCCTGCTGTCGGACGGCCCGGTCATTAGCGTCGATGCGCAACGGGGTGACGCGTCCGAGGACCAGGCCGCGCCGTGCCGCGCCGGCCTGTCGTTCAAGGAAGCGCGGGCGCGCATCCTGGCCGAATTCGAAGCCCAGTACCTGCGCGCGCTGCTGGCCCAGACGCGCGGCAACGTCACTGCGGCGGCGCGCCAGGCGGGCAAGGAGCGCCGGGTGTTCGGGCGGCTGATGAAGAAGCATGGCATCGACCGAGGCGAGTTCTCGTGAGTCAGGCGATCATGCCCTCCTCGTACTCGTATGACGGCTTCGGCGCGGAGAATGTGGTGACGGTGAGTTCACCCTGCAGGCAGCAGCTGGCGCCGCCGCTGAGAATGATGTCGAAATAGTAGTCGCCGCTGTCCAGATATTTCCAGGAAACGATGCCCGGCTCGCCCACTTTCACCGTCTGTTCGCCGATGGTCTCGTCGAACCAGTAGGACACGCTCCGATACAGTTTCACGGTGTAGGTGCCCGCGCCGCAAGTCTCTTCGCCGAGGGTCTGGTCGCCCGCGGGGTTCGACCAGTTGGCATCGACGCGAATGTCCAGACCGCCGTCGGGCACGTGAAACGTCCTGGAGCGCAGCACGCGGCAGAGCTGAAGAGTACTGCTGAAGGCAAAGTTTCCCCTGGGGGTCTTGGCGGGTCCGGGCTCCGGTCCGGCAGGGGCGGGGAGCAAGGCCGACGAGACGGTCGGGCAGTTCGGCGGCGTTCTCTTCAGTGCGAACGTGCCCCCGCCCAGGCGCGGGCCTTCCGTGCGGGTGCGCGGATCGTAGGCGCCGAAGGAAACCGTGATGGATCGCGCGAAAGCGTCGAGGCCCGGGACGTAGGAATCCACCTTGGAGTCGTACCACAGCACCTCCTTGCGGCCATACACCCGGCCGAGCGCCGGGCCTTCCGCGCCGATTCTCATCTGGGCGTTGAGGCTCTTGTCGGTGATGATCAGGTTGCGGATGTCGTCGCCGGGTCCGTGCAGATTGAACGGACCGGAGCTGCTGGTGCGTCCGTGCAGGATGTGGGCCCGCACCCAGGAGCCGCCTTCTCCGGCAGCGTTGATGCAGTCGAATTCCTGCCGGTAGATGGAGCCGTCGGGCGGGGAGCCGACCGTGTTGCCCGGGCATTTGGTCAGCGGGCTCGCCTTGACCCGGCCGCCCTGGCCCATCGGCCCCGGGAAGAAGCTGACCTGTGTCAGCGGCATGTGCGCCGCTCCGCATTCGGGATCCTCTCTGCGCTCTTCGTCCGGGGCGGGCTGGGGCTGCGGCTGGGGAGTCGGTCCCGGCTGGGGCACGGGATATACCGGCGGCAGCGGTTCCGGGACCGGGCCGAGGCGCGGCAACGGCCGGGGACCCGGCTGCGGCACCGGTTGCGGTCTGATCTGAGGCGTCGGCCGGACCTGGGGCAGTGGCCGGACCTGGGGCATCGGTCTGACCTGGGGCATCGGTCTGACCTGAGGCATGGGTCTGAACTGGGGCGTCGGGCGGAAGCCGGGACCGACCCGGGGCGCGATCCGCGGTACCGCCCACCCCTGCGCCTGCAAGGCGGGACCGCTCACGGGGGAGATGGCGCCCGCGCCGCGGCCCGCCGCCACGTTTCCCGCGGCACGATCGGCCTGCGCCTCGCCGGAGCCGTCGATGCGGATTCCCGCTCTCCGGCGCTTGGGGCTGCCGGCGCTCCTCTGTTGCACCACATGGGCCAGTTCGTGGGCGATCAGTCTGCGGCCCTGGGCCGTCTCCGGGGCGTATTTGCCCTGACCGAACACGATATGCCTGCCGACGGTATAGGCGTGGGCGCTGACGGCGTAGGCCGATCGGGCGGCGCGGGAGTCGGCGTGCACCCGGACGTCGGCGAAGTCGGCGGCGAAACGGGTTTCCATGAACTGGCGCAGGCGCGCACCCAGAGGCTGACCCGGGCTGCGCAGAGTGTCATGCACCGCCGGTCCCGGCCTGCCCGGGGAGGGCGGCCCCTGGCTGCCCGATTCGGCGCTGCGCTGCAGCCGCTCCTCCTCTTCTTCCTCCAGCCGCGCGCACTTGCTGCACGTGCCGCCGCCGCAGGCACACTTGCGCTGAAGGACGTCCCCGCCGGTCCCGTCCCCCGTCGGCGCAGCCGCACGGGCGCGCCAGTGCTGGACCGCCAGGTTGCCGGCGGCGCTCAGCAGAAACCTGGCATTGGAAGCCGGATCCTTGCGCCAGGCGGACATCCCGTCTGCATGCGCCAGGGTGGCAGGCGCGCGTTCCGCAGGCTCGCTCGACTTCGATGCGTTGTGAAGCATTGTGGTTTTCATGGTTGCATCCTCCCGATCCGCGGCGATCCATCCCCACCTTGGAGGCGGGCCGGCCTGCTCTTGTTTGTCATCGCCGCTCCCGGTGGCCGGTGTCCTCGATCAGCACGAACACCTTTCCGTCTTCCCACTTGGCGGCCAGGCTGCCGTAGAGGCCCACCTTGCCGCTGGCCGCATCGGGAGGCGTGGCGGGCGTGGGGTTCCACCACCGGGGCCGCGTGATCTCCGGCGCCGGTGACCAGTCGATGGGCAGGTGGACGTCGGGGCCGCTCTCGGAGAAGGGCGTCAGCCCGCGGGCGTGCACGAAGGAGAGGTAGGCGTCCCGGTCCGCCTCGAAGCGGATCAGCGCCTCGTGGTAGGCGAGATGGTCGCTGGGCCGCCACAGGAGGTAATGGACCCGGCGCGCCCCCTTGGGCAGAGGCACGCCCAGCAGGCGCTCCACCTTGCGCCGGTCGAGGAAGGACAGCAGGCCGCCGCGATCGTGACGAATCATGGATTGAGGTCCTCCGCCGCCTGGGCGCCGGCTTCCGCCCCGCCGGCCGCACCCTCCGGCCCGACGGCTTCGCCGCCCGCGCCGCCTACCTCGATGTCGGCGCCGGCCCGCCCGGCCCGCTCGGGCACGAAGGTGGGCGTGCCCCCGGCCCACACGGCGCGCCGGTCGGCTCCGGTCTGCACGCACACGGTGGGCACGCTGAAGATCTCGAAGGGCCGGCCCGGCAGGAAGGCCGCCGCCACCCGCGTCTTGATCTCGCCGGCGGTGGAGCGGCCGGAGGTGCCGAAGGGCTTGGGGTCGAAATCCCACACGTCGTAGAACTCCATGAGGCCGGAGAACACCCAGTTGCCGTCGGGATTCACCGTGAGTGTGCCCTTGTACCTGATGGTGAAGTTGCCCAGGGTGCCGTTGGTCAGGGCCTGGCCGGGGCCGGTGACCTCGATGTACTTCACCGCCGGGGCGGGTGTGCCGGCGGCGTTGTAGCCCTTGACCCGGGCCTGCAGGGCGGCCAGCTCGGCGGCGAAACCGGCGCTCGCCCGGATATTGACGATGGGATTGACGTCGATCATCTCCCGCTCGGTGAGGGTGATGGGCGCGCCCGTGTCATCCATGTAGTTGTTGAGAAATTTGCGCGGCAGGTAGTGATCGAAGAACGACAGCCAGGCGCGCCGCTCCAGCCAGGTGGCGGCGCGCAGGTGCAGCCCCGGCTCGCCCTGGGCCAGGTGGGCCAGCTCGTGGGCCATCAGCGCCCGGTCGTGCTCGCTCTCGCCCGGGCCCAGCCAGATGTGGGCGCCGTCGGCGAAGGCGCGCGCCTGCAGCGCCGCGGCGGCGAGCCGGGCGTGGGGGTCGTCGTGCACCCGCACCCGGGCGGCG
>JBMOQT010000208.1:0-6289 GCA_049320945.1 Pseudomonadota bacterium | reverse complement strand
GCTGACTCATCCTCCCGCTTCCCTCGCCTGGTCGGTGTGGGGGCTGGGTGCCCTGCTCTATCTCATCGGCTTCTACCAGCGGGTGGCGCCCGCCGTCATCACCGACAAGCTGATGACCGACTTCGCCCTGGGCGCGGCGGCCCTGGGCAACCTGTCGGCCTTCTACTTCTATTCCTACGTGGTGATGCAGATCCCCACCGGGGTGATCGCCGACCGCTGGGGGCCACGCCGCCTGCTCACCCTGGGCGCCGGGGTGGCGGCCCTGGGCACGGCGCTGTTCGCCTTTGCCCCCACCATCGGCTGGGCCAGCGCCGGGCGCCTGTTGATCGGCGGCTCGGTGGCGGTGGCCTTCGTCTCCATGCTCAAGCTCGCCACCCACTGGTTCGCGCCGCAACAGTTCGCTCTCGTGTCCGGCATCGCCCTGCTCACCGGCGTGGTGGGCGGGGTGTTCGCCGGCGTGCCCCTGCGGGCGCTGGTGGAGGCCTTCGGCTGGCGTTCGGTGATGGCTGTCACCGCGGCCGTGACGGCGCTGCTGTGCCTGGCCATCTGGCTGCGGGTGCGCGACGACCCGGCAGAAGCGGGCTACCGCAGCCACTTCAGCGGCGGCGGCCACGGCACGGGACAGCATGGCTCCGTGTGGCGCGGCCTGATGGAAGTACTGTCCTACCGCAACTCCTGGCTGCTGTTCGCCGTGCCCGGCGGCGTGGCCGGGGCGGTGCTCACCTTCGCCGGTCTGTGGGGCGTGCCCTACCTCACCCAGGTCTACCAGCTGGGCTCGCGCGAGGCGGCCGCCATCACCTCCGCTTTCCTGGTGGCCTGGGCCCTGGGCGGGCCGCTGCTGGGTGCCTGGTCCGAACGCATGGGACGGCGCAAGCCGTTGTATGTGGTCACTTGCTTTGCGGCGGTGATCGGCTGGGCGGTGGTGATCTACCTGGCGCCGCTGCCGCTGCCGCTGCTGGTGGCGCTGCTGGTCGCCCTGGGCTTCGTCTCGGGCAACCTCATCATCGGCTTCGCCTTCGCCAAGGAGTCGGTGCCGGCGCGGCTCATGGGCACGGCCTCGGGGGTATGCAACATGGGGCCGCTGATGGGGGGCATGGTGTTGCAGCCGGCGGTGGGCTGGATGCTGGACCGCCACTGGCAGGGTGCGATGGCCAACGGCGTGCGGCTCTACGACGCGGCCGCCTTCCAAGCGGGCTTCAGCCTGATGTTCGCCTGGACGGTCCTGGCTGCGGTGCTGATCCTGTTCACCCGTGAGACCTACTGCAAGCAGATGGCCTAGAAGGCCGAACACCCAGCCGCCGACGATGGGCGACACCGCCGGCGCCAGGGCGAAGATCATGGCCACGTGGGACATCAGCCGCTGCGCTTCGGGCCCGTGCGTCAGCGTTGGTCATCGGGCCGCCGGTAATGGATGGCCTCCGCCACATGGGTCGAACCGATGGCGGGGCTGGCGGCCAGGTCGGCGATGGTGCGCGCCACCTTCAGGATCCGGTGATAGGCGCGCACCGACAGGTTGAGGCGTGCCGCCGCCTGGCGCAGCAGGGCCAGTCCGGCGTCGTCGGCGGCGCACAGGGCGTCGATCTCCCTGGGCGTGAGCAGGCTGTTGGGTTTGCCCTGGCGCGCCTGCTGGCGGGCCCGCGCCGCCACCACGCGCGAGCGCACCGCCGCCGACGGTTCACCCGCGGCGCGCTCCTGCAGCTCCGCCTCGCGCAGGGCCGGCACCTCGATGGTCAGGTCGATGCGGTCGAGCAGCGGACCCGACAGCTTGCCCCGGTAGCGCGCCACCTGGTCCGGGGTGCACCGGCAGCGGCCGCCGGGGTCGCCCAGGTGGCCGCAGGGGCAGGGATTCATGGCCGCGATCAACTGGAAGCGCGCCGGGAAGTCGGCCCGGCGCGCCGCCCGCGACACCGTCACCTGGCCCGATTCCAGCGGCTCGCGCAGGGCCTCCAGCACGCGCCGCTCAAACTCCGGCAGCTCGTCCAGGAACAGCACCCCGTGATGGGCCAGCGAGATCTCGCCGGGGCGCGGGTCCGAGCCGCCGCCCACCAGCGCCGCCGCCGAGGCCGAGTGATGGGGCTGGCGAAAGGGGCGCCGGCCCCACTGGCACGGGCGGAAGCCGCCGGTGACCGACTGCACCGCCGCCGACTCCAGGGCTTCCTCCTCGGTCATGGGCGGCAACAGGCCGGGGAAGCGTGCCGCCAGCATGGACTTGCCGGTGCCCGGCGGTCCCACCATCAGCAGGCTGTGGCTGCCCGCCGCCGCCACCTCCAGGGCCCGCTTGGCCTGGACTTGGCCCTTCACTTCAGACAGGCAGGGATAGTCGGGCTCGGTGGCCAACGGTTCGCCGGCGTAGGGCGCCAGGGTCTGCCGGCCATTGAGGTGAGCGCAAACTTCCAGGAGATTGCGCGCCGGCAGGACGACGGCATTGCGCACCAGGGCTGCTTCGGGCGCGTTGTCGGCGGGCAGCACGAAGCTGCGCCCCGAGCCGGCGGCGCGCCAGGCCATGGCGAGCGCCCCGCGGATGGGACGCAACTCGCCGGTCAGCGACAGCTCGCCGGCGAACTCGCATTGCCCGAGGGACTTGCGCTCCACCTGGCCCGAGGCGGCCAATATCCCCAAGGCCATGGGCAGATCGAAGCGGCCCGATTCCTTGGGCAGGTCCGCCGGCGCCAGGTTGATGGTGAGGCGGCGCTGGGGAAACTCGAAGCGCGCATTCTGGATCGCCGCCCGCACCCGGTCGCGCGCCTCCTTCACCTCCGTGTCGGGCAGGCCGACGATGGTGAAACCGGGCAGCCCGGGCGCCAGGTGCACTTCCACCGTGACCTCGGGCGCGTCCATGCCCGCCAGGCCGCGGCTCTTCAGGATGGCAAGGGACATCGTCGGTGACAAATGGATAAAGCGCGCAGTTTAACCGACTACTTGTTGTCGGCCGCGGCGGGCGGGGCCGCCGCCACCAGGAACCTGAACTTGATCACCACCTCGTCGGCGACCGTGGAGGTGTCCGCCCAGGGGCCTTCGCCCACGGCGTACTGCAGGCGTTTCACCACGAAGCTGCCGTCGAACTGGCCGATGCTGCCCGCGGGCTTGAAGGTGAAGGGCGCCACCACGTCGTGGGTGCGGCCCTTGATGGTCATCTTGCCCAAGGCCTCGTAGCGGCCGTTGCCCAGAGTCCGGACGCCGGTGGACACGAACTTCGCCGTGGGAAAATTCTGGACGTCGAACCAGGGCTTGCGCTTGATCTCGATGTTGGCGTCATCGGAGCCGGCGTCGATGCTGTTGAGATCGATTTCCACCACCGCCCTGCCCGCCTCCGGCCGAGCGGGATCGAAGGCCACTTGTGCGTTGAATTTCTTGAACAGGCCGTCCACGGGCACGTTCATCTGCCTGGAGGTGAAGGTGACCTGGCACTTGTCGAGCAGCACCGCGTTGTACTCCACGGCCGCGGCCGAAGAGGCGGCCAGCACGGCGGCCAGGCCGGCGAGGCGAAGCAAAGGGTTCATCGGCTGTTCTCGATAGGGGGTTTCAGGAAAGGGATCATGCGCACCAGCACGTCGTCCCGGTCCACCAGGTGGTGCTTCAGCGCCGCCGCCGCGTGCAGCACCACCAGGGCCGCCAGGGTGAAATTGAGGGAGGCGTGCACCACCTTCAGGGCTTCGCCCAGCTCCTTGTTCTTGGCCACCAGGTCCGGCAGGGGCAGCACGCCGAAATACACCACCGGCACGCCCAGGGCCGAGCTCATCACCCAACCCGACAGGGGGATGACCAGCAGCAGCAGGTACAGGGCGCCGTGGCTCAGGGCGGCCAGGCGGCGCTGCCAGGGAGGCATGGCGGCGGGCGGCGGCGGCGCCCCGTGAGTCAGGCGCCAGGCAAGCCGCAGCAGGGCCAGCAGGAAGACCGTCACCCCGGTCCACTTGTGGTAGGAGTAAATCCTCAGTTTCTCGGGCGACAGGGGCAGGCCCACCATGTACAGGCCCACCGGGAACAGGGCGAAGATCAGCAGGGCGATCAGCCAGTGCAGGGCGATGGCGGTGCGCGTGTAGGCAGTGGGCATGTCGCTCATGGCCTGGCGGCCACTTGTAGTTCCGGCTGGGACTGAACATGCGCCGGTTGGAAGCGGGCTGCCGGAGAAGTTCCCCCGCGGGCCGGCCGCAGGGGAATCAGCCGGGGGAGGATTCGTCCCGGGCGAGGCGCTCCTCCAGCTCGGCGATACGCTGCTCCAGGGTCGCCAGCTTGTCGCGGGTGCGCGCCAGGACTTCCCGCTGCACCTCGTACTCCTCCCGCGTCACCAGGTCGAGGCGGGCGAACACGCTGCCCAGCAGGGCGCGGGCGTTCTTTTCCAGGTCTTTGGCGGGGCTGGAGCTGACAAGTTCCGCTACTCGGGCCGACAGGTCATCGAGGAACTTCGGGTTCAGCATGACGACAGAATTTCCGTGGAATGAATTCAGTGTAGCACAAGCCCCGTCCCAGCCAGTGGCAGCCCATGCACCAGCACGGTGCAAGCTTTGGGTTTTGTCCTACCAAAACGGTGCGCAGTCTATGGCCCGTATTCAGCAACACATTGTTTTTATTCTAAATAATTTGTCTGGCATGGTTCCTGCGGTCAAGGCGTAGAAACCTTATCACAACAACGGGGTGAAACTATGCATAGAACCGTCTTGGCCACTGCGCTCGCGACCGCCTTTCTGTTACCTGCGATTGCCCTAGCCCAAGGAGCCGCGGCCGGCGAGCCCGAAAAGACCGACGGCGGGCTCGAATTCAGCGGCTACTTGGATGTCTCCTATAACCGCTTATCGGGTAATGGGCTCTTCGTAAGCGGTGTCCCCAACCGGGTGTTCGACGTGGAGCGCAACGACCTGCGCACGCGTCAGCTTGCGCTGACACTGGCGAAGCAGCCGAAGGAAGGACTCGGGGGGCTGCTTAACGTGACCCTCGGCAAAGACGCTAATGTCATCGCCGCATACGACACTAATCCGAACAACGGCACTACTACTGGCAAACGCGACTACTGGGATGTGACCCAGGCCTTCCTGCAGTACGCCGCCGGACCCTGGACCGTCATCGGCGGGAAGTTTGTCACCTCTGCCGGTGCCGAGGTGATCAACAGCACGGCAAACCCCAATTACTCCCGTTCGATCCTGTTCGGCTACGCAATTCCATTCACTCATACCGGTTTCCGTGCGACATATGCGCTGGGCGATACGTTGACCATCACCGGCGGCATTAACAACGGCTGGGATGACTTTAAGGACACCAATGACTCGAAGACCGGCGAATTGGGTTTCATGTACGCGGCCAACAAGACATTCATGTTGAACGCCATGGCCCATTTCGGGAAAGAGCGGGTCGGCGGCTTGGTTGGTTCCGGTCCGGAAGGCCAGCGCAACCTCATAGACGTGGTCGGCATCATCAACGCCACCGATAAGCTGAGCTTCATCCTGAACTATGACTATGCCACCCAGGCCAACGCATCCACCGTGGCGCCCAGTGGTGCCAGCAAGGCCAAGTGGAGGGGACTCGCCGGCTACGCGAACTACCAGTTCAACGACCAGTGGCGCCTGTCCTTCCGCGCGGAATACTTTGACGACAAGGACGGCTATCGCACCGGCTTGGTGCAGAAGTGGAAGGAGGCGACTTTGACCCTCGCTTACCTGCCGCCGGCAATCAAGAATCTGGAGCTGCGCGCTGAAGTTCGCGGCGATCGCTCCAACCAAGCGGCTTTCCTGGACAAGGACGGTGCCACCGCCAAGAAAAGCCAAAGCTCGTTTGGCCTCGAAGCCATCTACAAGTTCTGACATGCCGGACACATAGACACCGGTTTAGTTACCTCCCGAGGAGTCAGTCATGAAACTGGTAACCGCAATCATCAAGCCCTTCAAGCTCGACGAGGTGCGCGAGGCGCTCGCCGCCGTGGGCGTGCAGGGCATCACCGTCACGGAAGTCAAAGGCTTCGGGCGGCAGAAGGGGCATACCGAGCTCTACCGGGGCGCCGAGTATGTGGTGGACTTCCTGCCCAAGGTCAAGGTGGAGGCCGCCATCAAGAGCGAGCTGCTCGACCAGGTGATCGAAGCCATCGAGAAGTCGGCCAGCACCGGCAAGATCGGCGACGGCAAGATCTTCGTCTTCGATCTCGAACAAGTCATCCGCATCCGCACCGGCGAAACCGGCGTGGATGCCCTGTAGGAGAAGGCTCATGAGAAAATTGTTCGCCATCCTGTTCATGACCTGCGCGCTGGCCCTGGGCGGCGCCGCCCAGGCCCAGGACAAGCCGGCGGAGACGGCGCCTGCGGCC
>JBMOQT010000207.1:3369-6298 GCA_049320945.1 Pseudomonadota bacterium | reverse complement strand
TCGACGAGGGCGGGCTGCTGCGCATGGGCCCCCAGAGCGCCGGCGCCGATCCCGGCCCGGCCTGCTACGGCAAGGGCGGCCGGCTGCCCACCACCACCGACGCCAACGTGGTGCTGGGCTACCTGGACCCGGCCTTCTTCGCCGGCGGCAGGATGAAGCTGGACGCGGAGGCGGCGCGCCGCGCCATCGAGGAGCACATCGCCCGACCCATGGGCCTGTCCGTCGAGGAGGCGGCCGCCGGCATGTACCGGGTGGCCTGCAACAACATGGCCCAAGGCGTGCGCGAGGTTACCATCAAGCGCGGCTTCGATCCGCGCGAGTTTCCCATCATTCCCGCCGGCGGCGCCGGGCCCATCCATGCCTGTCTCATCTGCAGCGAGCTGGAAATCCCCCTGCAGATCGTGCCGCGGGAATCCTCGGTGCTGTGCGCCTTTGGCATGCTCATGAGCGAACTGAAGCACGACTTCGTGCGCACCTTCGTGGCGCGGCTGGAGGGCGTCGACTGGGGCCGCCTGACGGCGGTAGTGGACGAGATGAGCCGGGAGGGGGCGCGGCAGCTCACCGAGGAGCGCATCCCGCCGGAGCACCGGCGCTTTGAGGTGAAGTTCGACTGCCGCTACATCAAGCAGTACCACGAGGTGTCCTTCGCCGTGGCGCGGGAGCTGATCGAGGGCCGGGACACCGCCGCCATCGCCCGCGCCTTCCACGCCGAGCACAACCGGCTCTACGGCTATTCCCTGGAGCAGGAGAACACACCGGTGGAAATCATCAACGTGCGCGTGCAGGCCATCGGCACCACCGATAAACCCGCCTACCGCCAGGAGGCCTGGGCCGGTGAGGACGCCGGCGCGGCGCTCAAGGGCCGGCGCAGCGTGTACATCCCGGAGAACCAGGCCTTCAAGGAAGTGCCCGTGTATGACGGCCACAAGATGGGCTTCGGAAACCGGGTGGATGGGCCGGCGATGATCGAGCAGGAGACCACCGCCATCTTCGTCAGCGCTTCCTACGACTGCGTGGTGGACGCCTACGGCTCCTTCGCGCTGTTCGCCAAGGGGCGCGAGGACCTGGTGCAATCGTGCATGAACAAGGAGGCCGTGCCGGCATGACGACTATTGATCCCATCCTGCTCTCCGTCTATGCCCGGACCTTCAAGTCCATCACGGACGAGATGAGCATCTCCATGGAGCAGACCACCCGCTCGCCCATCCTGTGCGAAGCCAAGGATTACGTCACGGGCCTGTACGACGGCGACGGCAACATGCTGGAGCAGACGGAGAACCTGCCCATCCTGGCCTTCTCCCTGGCGCCGGTGTGCAAGTACATCAAGCAGTACTTCGGCGACGAGATCTATCCGGGGGACGTCATCTTCCACAACGACGTGTTCAGCCTGGGCAACCAGAACAACGACGTGGCGGTGTTCAAGCCCGTGTTCTTCGAGGGCAGGCTGGTAGCCTGGACGGCGGTGAAGGGCCACCAGGCGGACATCGGCGGCGCGGTCCAGGGCGGCTATAACCCGAACGCGGTGGAAGTGTGGCAGGAAGCCCTGCGCATCCCGCCGGTGAAGGTGTACGAGAAGGGCAAGCTGCGCAAGGACGTGTGGGACCTGATCTTCGCCAACATCCGCCTGGACATCGTACAGCACGACATGAAGGCCGAGATCGGCGCCTGCACCGTGGGCGAGCGGCGCGTGCTGGAGCTGCTGGCCAAGTACGGCCTGGACAGCTACGAGGCCCACAAGCAGGCCTTGTTCGAGGCCACGCGCAAGATGATGGAGGCCGAGATCGCCAAGATCCCCAACGGCCGCTATTCGGGCGAGGGCTATGTCTACTACGACGGGCGCCACGAGGGCTCCAAGTTCACCATCCGGGTGGACATCGAGGTGCGCGACAAGTCCATCAAGTTCGACTACTCGCGCACCGACCCCCAGACCAACGGCTTCGTGAACGGCACCTTCACCTCCAGCGCCTCGGCCACCATCCTCACCCTGCTGCAGATGGTGAACCCGGACATCCCCCACAACGAAGGCATGGTGCAGCCCATCGAGATCGTCATTCCCGAGGGCACGGTGCTCAACGCCGCCTATCCCAAGGCCACCACCTTCGGCAACCACCTGTGCCCGCCCAACGCCGACGCCATCCAGCGGGCGCTTGCGCCGGTCATGCCCGACCGGGTCACTGCCGGCTGGAACAACCTGCTGTGTTCCCTCACCACGGGGCTCGATCCGGAGAAGAACGAGAAGTACGTGGACATCGGCTTCATGGGCCTCAAGGGCGGCTCGGGCGCCATGCTGGGCACCGACGGCTACGACCACATCGGCATGATCGACGCCTCGGGCGGCGTGCTGGACCAGGACTACGAGATGTTCGAGCAGCAGACGCCCCACCTGTTGATCAAGCACGAGTACCTGACCGACTCGGCGGGCCCGGGCCAGTGGCGCGGCGGCCTGGGGGTGGAGACCATTTTCCGCATCGGCTCCGATGACACCCAGCTGGTGACCTTCGGCGACGGCGACTTCGAGCCGGCCTTCGGCCTGTTCGGCGGCGGCGACGCCGGCCTCAACTTCATCCGCCTGCACTACCCGGACGGCCGCACCGTGGTGCCGAAGAACAAGGACCTCATCACCGGCGTGCCCAAGGGCACGGTGTATCACCAGGTGGCGAGCGGCGGCGGCGGCTACGGCGACCCGAAGAAGCGCGACCGCAAGCTGCTGCGCGAGGAAGTGAGGAACGGCGTCATCTCGAAGGAGGCGGCCATGCGTGACTACGGCATGAGCGAGGCGGAGTTGGCACTGTGAAAGACCAACCGCTCTCAACGCAGAGATCGCAAAGACGCAAAGGACGCAAAGGAAATGCGTTTTCTTGCCTGGTCCTTCTTTGCGATCTTTGCGCCTTTGCGTCCTTTGCGTTGAAAGAGGTTTCATGAACTTCGA
>JBMOQT010000207.1:0-3269 GCA_049320945.1 Pseudomonadota bacterium | reverse complement strand
CCGCTCTCAACGCAGAGATCGCAAAGACGCAAAGGACGCAAAGGAAATGCGTTTTCTTGCCTGGTCCTTCTTTGCGATCTTTGCGCCTTTGCGTCCTTTGCGTTGAAAGAGGTTTCATGAACTTCGACCTGACCGACGAACAGAAGCAGATCCGCGACACCTTCGCGCGCTTCTGCGACCAGCGCATCGCCCCCCGGGCGGCGGCGCTGGACGAGGCCAAGGTGTTCCCGCGGCAGTTGTTCCAGGAGCTGGCCGACCTGGGACTATTCGCCATGCGCTATCCCGAGGACGTGGGCGGCAGCGGCATGCAGCTCACCGAATTCTGCCTGGCCTTGAGCGAGATCGCCCGCGGCTCCATGTCGCTGGCCGGCGCCGTGGCAATGCAGTCCCTCATGGGCACCAAGTTCCTGCACATGCTGGGCAACCGGGACATCGTCGAGCGCCTGTTCAAGCCGGCGCTGCGCGGCGAGAAGATCGGCGCCATCTGCATGACCGAGCCCAATGCCGGCTCCGATCTGGGCGCCATCGCCACAACGGCGCGCAAGGTGGACGGGGGCTATGTCATCAACGGCCAGAAGACCTGGATCACTTCCGCCCCGGTGGCCGACTTCTTCACCGTGTTCGCCAAGGCCGGCGAGGAGAAGAAACTCACCATCTTCCTGGTGGAGAAAGGCTTCCCCGGCCTCACCGTGGGCCGGGAGATCCACAAGATGGGGGTATGGGCCCTGCCCACCTCGGAAGTGGCCTTCGATGACTGCTTCGTGCCCGACAGCCACCGCCTGTCCCGGGAGGAAGGCGACGGTGAAGGCCATCTGCGCAAGACCCTGGCGGAGATCCGCATCATCACCGGCGCCATGGCCCTGGGCGTGGCGCGGGCCGCCCTGGACGAGGCGGTGCACTACGCCGCAAGCCGCAGCCAGTTCGGCAAGCCCATCGACCGCTTCCAGGCCATCCAGTTGAAGCTGGCCGAGATGGCCACGGACCTGGAGGCCGCCACCCAGCTGGTGTACTACGCCGCCTGGCGTCGCGACGCCGGCCAGCCCCACCACAAGGAGGCGGCCATGGCCAAGCTGTTCGCCACCGAGGCGGCGGCGCGCATCTGCGACCAGGCGGCGCGCGTGCTGGCCTCCTACGGCTACGCCATGGAGTACCCGGTGCAGCGTTATCTCCGCGATGTGCGCTTCACCCTGATCGGCGGCGGCACCAGCGAGATATTGAAGTTGATCATTGCCAAGGAAGTGACCAGTGAAAAGACCTGATGTCCTCCCACAATGGAGAGTCTGAAATGAGTCGCCAACACCCCATCAAAGTCCTCCTCGCCAAGCCCGGCCTGGACGGCCACGACCAGGGCGCCAAGGTGGTGGTGCGCGCCCTCATGGAGGCAGGCATGGAAGTGATCTACACCGGGCTGCGCCAGACGCCGGAGAAGGTGGCGCGCATGGCCCTGGAGGAGGACGTGGACGTCATCGCCCTGTCCAGCCTGGCGGGCTCCCACCTGCCCTTCTGCACCAAGCTCAAGCCCCTGCTGGAAGAGGCGGGGCTCACCGACAAGCTGTGGATGATCGGCGGCAACCTGCCCGCCCAGGACCACGAGGCCCTGCGCCGGCTGGGCTTCAAGGGCATCTTCCCCACCGGCTCCAGGCTCGACGACATTGTCAATTTCATCCGGGAGCACGTGCAATGAATGATCGCGCCCACAACGACCTCAAGCCCATCGCCAACGAATCGGGCATCGAGGTCAAGCCGCTCTACACGGCCCGGGACGTGGAGGCATCGGGCGGCTACGCCATGATCGGCGAGCCGGGCGAGTATCCCTTCACCCGCGGCATCCACCGCCTCATGTACCGCAAGCAGCCCTGGACCATGCGCCAGTACGCGGGCTTCGGCAATCCCCAGGACACCAACCGGCGCTTCAAGTACCTGATCGCCAACGGACAGACCGGGCTCAACGTGGCCTTCGACCTGCCCACGCAGATCGGGCTGGATTCCGACGACCCCCTGGCCGAGGGCGAGGTGGGGCGCGTGGGCATGTCGGTCGATACGCTACGCGACTTCGAAATCGCCTTCGACGGCATCGACCTCAACAAGATCACCGTGTCGCTCACCATCAACGGCGCCGCGGCCATCCTCATCGCCATGTACCTGGCCATGGCGGAGAAGCGCGGCTACGACGTGAAGCAGCTGCGCGGCACGGCCCAGAACGACATCCTCAAGGAGTTCATCGGCCGCGGCACCTGGATCTTCCCGGTGGAGCCCTCGGTGCGCCTGGTGGGCGACACCATCGAGTACTGCGCCCAGCATGCGCCCAAGTACAGCCCGGTGTCCGTATGCGGCTACCACATCCGCGAATCGGGCGCCACCCCGGCCCAGGAGATGGCCTATGCCTTCTGCATTGCCAGGGCCTACGCCGACGAGGTGCTCAGGCGCGGCCTGCACATCGACGAGTTCGCCGGGCGCCTGTCCTACAACTTCAACATCTTCGGCAACATCTTCGAGCAGGTGTGCAAGTTCCGCGCCGGGCGCAGCCTGTGGGCCAAGATCATGAAGGAGCAGTACGGCGCCGAGAAGCCCGGCTCCATGTGGCTGCGCATGATCGCCGGCGGCGGCGGCGGCGGGCTGACCTTCGAGCAGCCGGAGCTGAACATCGTGCGCGGCGCCTACTACGCCCTGATCTCGGCCCTGTCCGGCACCCAGACCATGGCCCTGTGCTCCTACGACGAGGCCTACACCATCCCCACCGAGTACTCGGCGCGCATTTCGCTGCGCACCATGCAGATCCTCATCGAGGAAATGGGCCTGTGCGAGACGGTGGATCCCCTGGGCGGCTCCTGGTACGTGGAGACCATGACCAACCAGATGCGCCGGAAGATGGAACAGATCATGGCCGAGACCGACGCCCAGGGCGGCATCGTCAAGCTGATCTCGGAAGGGGCCATCCAGGCCAAGGTGTCGGCCCAGGCCTACCAGATGCAGCGGGACATCGAGTCGGGCAAGTTTCCCAAGGTGGGCGTCAACTGCTACCGCAACGAGCAGGAGGAAGAGCACAAGGTCGAGTTCCACCCCTACAACGAGGAGGACGCCCGCGAACAGGTGCAGCAGCTGCAGCGCATCCGCGCCGAGCGCGACGCCACCCGCGTGGAGGCGGCGCTGGCCCGCATCCGCGCCGATGCCCAGGCCGGCAGGAACGTCATGCCGGCCTTGGTGGAAGCGGTGAAGACTTATGCCAGCGTGGGTGAGATGACCCGGGAGATGGTCAAGGTATTCGGAAG
>JBMOQT010000206.1:0-6360 GCA_049320945.1 Pseudomonadota bacterium | reverse complement strand
GGCCCGCATCAGGGAGGAGAGACGAGGAGGAATTCAGCGCGCCTTCTGGTCCAGTTCCTTGCCGATCATTTTCTTGGTCCTTCTTGGGCTGGTTGGTCCTGGTCCTTGGCCATGAGCGGGCGCCCGGCCGCTGCGCTGCCCACTTCCAGCACATTCTTCACGCCGGTGACGCCGGAGACCGAGGCGGCGACGCGGCTGGCGCGCACCCTTTGCTCTTCCCGGTCCACGGCGCCGCTGAGCACCACCAGGCCCTCGTAGGTCTCGACCTCGATGGCGTGATCGTCCAGACCTTCGCTGCGCAGCAGCGCCGCCTTGACCTTGGCCGTGATGATGCTGTCGCTTAGATATTGCGCCGCCCGGGTACGGTCGTAGATGGCGCGCGCCTTGATGAATTCGTCGGGGGTGAGCTGGCCGTCGCGGTTGTCGTCGGCTGCTTCGAAGGCCGCCGCGAAGCCCTTCACCCGGGTCGCCTCGCCACGGCTGATGCGGCCGTTGCGGTTGGCGTCGAGCCGCTGGAACAGGGCATCGCCGCGCAGCGCCTCAAGGCCGGCGGGTGGCGCAGCCAGAGCCGGTCCCGAGGCGGCGGCCACCGTACAGAGGGCGAGGCGGGCCGAAACCCGTAGGTGTAATCCCATAACGACGAGCCTTTAGCCGTGTCACCGCACGCCCTGGCGCAACCGGAGCAGGGCGTCCAGCCAGGCGGCGGGATCGGGTCCGTTTCCGGGCAGGCCCAGGTAGGCGGCCGTGATCGTCAGGAAACGCCGCAGCACCTCGACCTCCCGCCGCGTGCGCAGGGTTTCCCTCTCCATATTCGCAATGGCTGTCTGTCGGTGATCCATAAGAAAAGAAATCCGATTGGTGGCCTAGCTTCAGCAAGGCGCATGCCAATCGAGTTAAAATAAGCAAAAACAAAGACTTATCTATTACATGCAGAACCGGCGAACGTCACCGGCAAGCGAAAGGAATCCGCCGTCGCGGATTAACTATTTGACCAGAAAGGGAATCGCGCTGTCGTTGGAGCACGACAGCGCGCCTAGGGGAGAAATCAGTCCTTGGCCGGCTTGAAAGCCGAGGGCGTGAGACCGTGGCGGTCCAGCAGCTTGTAGAACTCGGTGCGGTTGCGCCCTGCCAGGCGCGCCGCCTGGGTGACGTTGCCGGCGGTGATCTTGAGCACGCGCACCAGGTAGTCGCGCTCGAAGCCGCGCCGGGCCTCCTCCAGGCTCTGCAGCCCGCCCGGGTCGGCATTGATGGCGTTCTGCACCAGGGCGGCGGGAATCACCGGCACCGTGGCCAGGGCGGCGCATTGCTCCACCACGTTCTGCAACTGGCGCACATTGCCCGGCCATGCCGCCTGCACCAGCAGCTCCATGGCTTCCGGCGCGAAGCCGCGCAAGTCCTTCTTGTAGCGGCTGGCCAGCTCCTTGAGGAAATGGGCGCATAGCAGCGGGATGTCTTCGCGCCGCTCCGACAGGGGCGGCAGGCGCAGGGTCACCACGTTGAGGCGGTAGTAGAGGTCTTCCCGGAAGCTGCCTTCCGCCAGGCGTTCCTCCAGCTTGCGGTGGGTGGCCGAGATGATGCGCACGTCGATGGGCACGCTCTCCGCTGCTCCCACCGGGCGCACCTGGCGCTCCTGCAGGGCGCGCAGCAGCTTGGCCTGGAGCGACAGGGGCATGTCGCCGATCTCGTCCAGGAACAGGGTGCCGCCGTTGGCCGCCTGGAACAGGCCCTTGTGGTCCTGGGCGGCGCCGGTGAAGGCGCCCTTCTTGTGGCCGAACAGCTCGCTCTCCAGCAGCTGTTCGGGCAGGGCGGCGCAGTTGATGGCCACGAAGGGCTTGGCGGCGCGCGGGCTGGCGCGGTGGATGGCATGGGCGAACAACTCCTTGCCGGTGCCGCTGGCGCCCTGGATGAGCACGCTGGCGTCACCCGCCGCCACCAGGCCCGCCTGGCGCAGCAATTCCTCCACCGCCGGGCTGCAGGTGATGATGTCGCGGCGCCACTCGGCCGCCGGCGCCACCGAGGCCGGGGCCGACAACTGCAGGGCGGAGGCCACCTGGCGCAGCAGGGTGCTGTCGTCGAAGGGCTTGGTGAGATAGCCGAACACGCCGCGCTGGGCCGCGTCGACGGCGTCCGGAATGGTGCCATGGGCCGTGAGGATGATTACCGGCAGCACCGGGCTGCGGGCGCGGATGGCCTCGAACAGGGCCATGCCGTCCATGCCGCGCATCTTGAGATCGGTGATGACCAGGCGCGGCCGCTGGGCCGACAGGAAGGCCAGCGCCTCCTCACCGCCGCTCGCGGTCCGCACCGAATAGCCGTTGCGGCGCAGGCGCAGGGAGATGAGCTGCAGCAGGTCGGGATCGTCGTCTACCAGAAGAACATCGGTCGGGCTATCTTGCATGGCTGTACTCGAGTGATAAGGGGATGGAGGCGGCGCTTGGGACGCCGAGGCGCTGTCGTTGTTGTTGCTGCGCCCGTTTCGAGGAGCCTCGCGCCGGAACGACGTGGCTCCGGGTGCGTTTCGAAGTCCGCTATTTTCGCACGATTCCGTCAGCCTGGCGCCAGGGGCAGCGTCAATCGGAAAGCGGCGCCGCCCGGTGCGTCCTCCAGTTCCAGGCTGCCGTCCTGGTTGCCCGCCAGCTCCCGGGCGATGGCCAGGCCCAGGCCGGAGCCCTTGACCGGCCCCTCGGGCGGGATGCGGCCCAGGAAGAAGGGCTCGAAAATCTTTTCCCTTTCCTCGGCCGGCACCCCCGGCCCCTGGTCGGCGACGCGCACCATGCCCTTGCCGCCGGCGGCGCTCACCTGCACGGCGATGCGCCCCTGGCGCGGCGAGTACTTGACGGCATTGGCGTACAGATTGTCGATGACCGTGCGCACCTGGTCGGGGTCGGCGAGGACGGGACAGAGCTGAGTGTCGAAATCGAAGCCCACGCCGCGCGCCTTTGCCGCCAGCTCGTGGTCCAGCGCCACGGAGCGGGCCAGTTGCGCCAGGTCGAACACTTCGCGCCGGGTCGCCGCCGCCGTGGCCTGGAAGCGCTGGTAGTCGAGCAGATCCTCGATCAGCTTCTGCAGGTGCAGGCTGTTCTGGAACACGATGCGGGCGACCGACCGCTGCTCCTCGGACAGCTCGCCGGTGGAGCCGTCGTGCAGCAGGGCCGCCCCTTCGCGCAAGGCGGCGAGCGGCGTCTTGAGCTCATGGGACACGGCGCGGATGAACTTAGCCTTCTGCTCTTCCAGTTCCATCAGGCGGCGCCGCAGCCAGTCCAGGCGCTCGCCCAGGTATACCAGGTCGCGCGGGCCTGCCACGGCGACCGGCGCGTCCAGCTCCGCCGAGCCCAGCCGGCGGATGGCGTGGTCCAGCTGGCGTATGGGGCGGGCAATCAGCACGGTGAAGGTGAACGCCGCCAGCAGTACGGCAGGAATGATGGCGACCAGGCGCAGGAACAGGCTGCGCTGCATGCCCGCCGCATCCTCGCGCATGTTGTTCACCTCCCGGTCGATGAGGGCGTTGCTCTCGCCGACGACGCTTTGCGCCAGGTCGGCGAGGCGCACCACGTCCTCGGCCACCTCCTTGTGGGGCAGCTCGGCTGCGGGCAGGGTGGTCAGACGCTGGTAGGTCTGGGCCTCCAGGGCGATCAGCTGGGGCAGGCCGGTCAGCACGTTCTCCCCCAGCCGCAGGCGCGACAGGGACTCGGCCGTCTGGGTGAAGTCCTCGTGCAGCCGGCGCAGGTTCTCCAGGGGGCGGGCGTCGCCCAGGATGATGTACTGGCGCAGGGTGCGTTCCATGGCGACGATCAGCTCGGCCAGTTCGCGGCTGCCGCGCGCCGCCTGGGCCGCGTCATAGACCGCCTGCTGGCTGCGGTTGGCGAGCCGCGCCACGGCGAACGCCGCATCCACCAGGGACCAGCCCAGGGGAACCACCACCACCGCGAAGCCGAGCAGCAGCAGGGCAAGAAAAGATCTGGGGTAATAGCGTTTCTTGGACACGTTGATTCGGTTGACGGGTGATGCTTGCGGGATTAGCTGTCGGCGCTGATCAGGCCCGTGCGGATGGCATAACGCACCAGCCCCGCCAGGTCGCGGATCTGCAGCCGCTCCATGACCTGGGCGCGGTAGGTTTCCACGGTCTTGCTGGACAGGTGGAGCCGGAAGGCGATTTCCTTGACGCTGTAGCCCAGGGCCAGTTGCCGCAGGACCTCCTGCTGGCGCGGCGTGAGCGCCGGGGTGGCCGGGGCGGCGCCGCCCGGGCGCAGGCGGCTGTCCACCAGCTGGCTGGTCACGCGCGGCGACAGATAGGTCTGGCCCTGGGCCATCGCTTCCAGGGCGGCCTGCAGCTCGTAGGTGGCGGCGTCCTTGAGCAGGTAACCGGAGGCGCCGAGCTGCAGGGCGCGGGTGACGTATTCCTCGCTGGCATGCATGGACAGCATGAGAACGCGCGTCCCGGGCAGGGCGGCGCGGATGCGCTCGGCCGCCTGCAGGCCGTTGGTGCCGGGCATGGTGACATCCAGCAGCGCCACGTCGGGCCGGTGTTCCAGCGCCAGGGCCAGCGCCTGTTCGCCGTTGTCCGCCTCGGCCACCACGGTCACGCCGGGGATATCGTTGAGCAGGGCGCGCAGGCCGGCGCGTACCAGCGTGTGATCATCCGCCAGCAACAGGCGCAGGGGACTCATGAGCGCACCTCCCCGGCCGCGTCCCGGGCCGGCCCTGCCAGGGGGAAGACGGCGCACACCTCGGTGCCGCCGCCGGGCCGGGTGCTGATTTCCAGTTGCCCGCCGGCGAGGCTGACGCGCTCGCGCATGCCCAGCAGCCCCATGCTCTGGCCCGACGCGGCGCGCGCCAGGGCCGCCGGGAGGTCGAATCCCCGGCCGTCGTCCCGGACGGACAACTTCAGACAGTCGCCGTGGTCTTCCACCTGGATGTCCACCCGGCTCGCCCGGGCGTGACGCATGGCATTGGTCAGCGCCTCCTGGGCCAGGCGGTAGCCGGCAGTTTCCACGGAGGCGGGCAGGCGCCGCGGCTGGGGGTCCGCATGCAGCAGCACGGCGGGCGGGGCGGTGCCGGCGCTGCGCTGGACCAGCCAGTGCAGGGCCGGCACCAAACCCAGATCGTCCAGCTGGGGCGGCCGCAGGTCCAGGGACAGGGCGCGCACCTGGTCCAGCACGGCGCCCACCAGCCCCGTCACCTCCCGGGTGAGGCGACGCGCCGCCCCCTCGTCCACGCGCCGCTCCAGTGCCTGGAGGTTGAGTTTGACGGCGGTCAACGCCTGGCCGATCTCGTCATGCAATTCTCGCGCGAGGTGGCGGCGCTCGTTTTCCTGGATTTCCAGCATGCGGTTGGACAGGGCCTGCAGGCGTTGCTTGGCCTCGCGCAGCTCCCGGTCGGCGCGGCGCCGCTCCTGGCGCACAACCGCTTCGCGCAGTTCCCGGTCGATGGCCGCCCCCAGCCGCGTCAGGTTGCCCTTGATCAGGTAATCGTGGGCGCCGGCGCGCATGGCAGCCACCGCCACCTCTTCGCCGATGTTGCCGGAGATGAGGATGAAGGGCAGGTCGGGATCATGGGCCTGGACCTGGGCGAGGGCCTGCAGGCCGCTGAAATCGGGCAAGGTGTAGTCGGACAGGACGATATCCCAGCGCTGGCGCTCCAGGGCCTGGGCCAGCCCGGCGGCGCTGTGGACGCAGGCATGGTCGGGCGCATAACCGGCGCGCCGCAGGGCGAGCAGCAGCAGCTGCAAGTCGTCCTCAGCGTCCTCGATGATCAGCACCCGCAGCGGCTTGAGGCCGGCTGGGCGGGTTGGCGCGTGGCTCATGGTTTTGCAATCCTTCCTGGGAATGTGCCGGTGGCGCGAACGGCGCGATCGGCATCCCAGGGCGGCGGGGCGGCTGGGATGTACTAGGATGTTATAATAATCCACAACTTAGACGCGGCGCGAGGGAAACCCGCCGTGCTCCGAGAGGTTATTTCGGATTCGATCGATGCAGCTTTTCGCCCTAGGGATCAACCATCATACGGCGCCGCTGGCGGTGCGCGAGCAAGTCGCCTTCCAGCCGGAGAGCATGCGCCTGGCCCTGGGCGACCTGGTGCGGGCGAAGCCGGTGCGGGAAGCGGCCATCCTGTCCACCTGTAACCGCACCGAACTGTACTGCGCCACCGAGCGGCCCGAGGCGGCGGCCGAATGGCTGGCCGAGTACCACCACCTGTCGCCCCAGAAGGTGACGCCCTATCTCTACACCCTGCCGAGCCGCGACGCCGTGCGCCACGTGTTCCGCGTGGCCAGCGGCCTCGACTCCATGGTGCTGGGCGAGCCCCAGATCCTGGGCCAGATGAAGGAGGCGGCGCGCAACGCCGAGGCCGCCGGCACCCTGG
>JBMOQT010000205.1:0-6376 GCA_049320945.1 Pseudomonadota bacterium | reverse complement strand
AAGCAGCACAGCGTCGACGCCCTGCGCGACTGGCTGCAGTCGCACTTGGGCCGCGCCGACGTGCTGGTGAACAACGCCGGCGTCATGCTGGACGGGGGCGGTCGGCGCATCGCCGACCTGCCCCTCGACGTACTGCAGGCCACCCTCGAGGTGAACCTGTACGGGGCGCTACGCGTCACCCAGGCGCTGCTGCCCATGATGCGCCGCCACCGCTATGGGCGCATCGTCAATCTCTCCAGCGGCCTCGGACAGCTCGCCGACATGGGCAGCGGCACGCCCGCCTATCGCATCTCCAAGACCGCCCTGAACGCCTTCACGCGCATCCTGGCGGCGGAGCTGGAAGGCACCAACATCAAGGTGAATTCCCTGTGCCCCGGCTGGGTGCGTACCGACCTGGGCGGACCCAACGCCCCGCGCAGCGTCGAGGAAGGGGCCGACACCGCCGTGTGGCTGGCGACCCTGCCGGACAAGGGCCCCTCGGGCGGTTTCTTCCGGGATCGGAAGCGGATTGCGTGGTAGCTGGACAAAAAGCCCGCGGCCTGCGCCTGCCGCGGGCTGCTGGGACGAACCGGCAATCAGATGCCGAGTATCTTCTTCGCCTTGGCCAGGGTATCCACCGACTCCTGGTGCTTCCCGGCCTGGTGCAACTGCTCACCATCGGCGCGCAGCTTCTTCACCTCCGACATCTGCTCGGCGGTGAGCTTCGGGTTCTTCGCCAGGGCCTCGTCGATTTTCTTCATGTCCGCCGGGCACTGGAAGGCAAGAGCGGCGGCGCTGAAGGAGAGAGCGCCGGCGAGTACGGCCAACTTGCTTGTCTTCATTGTGGTCCTCCTAGGGGTTGAAAAGGAAATCGCGGGCCTGCGCCCGCCTTTCCAGCATAGTCGAAGCGCCCCATAGTTCAACCGGGCCGTTCATGCCTTGCCGGTTTCGGCGGCCGGCCGATATTTGCGCAAAATCAATGCAGCCAGGCGACCGAAGCCCGATCATGGCGCCGTATGCCGAGATTTGAGAGTCCCGTCCGTCCCGCCGCGCCACCGCTGCTGGTGTGCCGCCTGCAGGCAACCGAGCGCGCCGCCGTGGAGCGCTTCTTCCTGCAGGAAATGGACGAGGTGTCCTTGTACTGGCGCTTCTTCCGCAGCATGACCCCGGAAACCGTCCATGCCTACGTGGAGCAGATTCCGTTCACGGGCAAGGGCGCGGTGTTCGGCGCCTATGCGGGCGAGCGCCTGGTGGGGGTGGCGGAGCTGGCGGTCATCCCGGCGGATGCGCGCTGCGGCGGCGACAACCAGGGCGGCGCGCCCGCCTGCGCCGACATCGGCATCGCCGTCTCCAACTACCAGCGGCGCCGCGGCATCGCCCGGGCTCTCATGGAGCGCCTGGTGCAGCACGCCTGGACCCGCGGCATCAAGCGCCTGCAGGTGTCGACCCTCAAGGCCAACCATCCCATGATCCGCCTGGCCGAGGCCTTCGGCTTCCGCATCATGATCGAGCAGAACGACGAGCTGATCATGCACGCCTTCCGCCCGGTTGGCTTCATTCCCCAGCCGCTGCTGCAGGCGGCCAAGGACATGGCGCCGGAGGAGAGCTGCGCCTGCGAGGCGCCCGAACAGGGCGCCAAGCCCGGGCGTCAGATCGTCTGCCCGGTGCTCCTGATGGACCGGAAGTGCCCTGACTAGCGCAGGGCGTAGTCCGCGGCGATGCCGGCGAAGATGACGCCCCCCACCCAGTTGTTGTGCAGGAAGGCCTTGAAGCACTTGTCGCGGCTGCGGTCGCGGATCAGGGTGTAGTGATAGGCCATGAGCCCCGCCGCGGCCAGCAGGCCCGCGTAGTAGATCCAGCCCAGCCCCACGCGCCAGCCCACCGCCGCCAGGATCATTAGGGTCGCCCCGTAGCACACCAGCACGGCGGCCACGTCATAGCGGCCGAAGGTGATGGCCGAGGTCTTGATGCCGATCTTCAGGTCGTCGTCCCGGTCCACCATGGCGTACTCGGTATCGTAGGCGATCGCCCAGAAGATGTTGGCCGCCAGCAGCGCCCAGGCGAGCGGCGGCACGGTGAATTGCAGGGCGGCGAAGGCCATGGGGATGCCGAAGCCGAAGGCGACGCCCAGGTAGGCCTGGGGAATGGCCAGGAAGCGCTTGGTGAAGGGATAGCTGGCGGCCAGGAACAGGGCCACCACCGCCAGGGCCCACACCAGCCGGTGCAGCGGCAGGATCAGCAGGAAGGCAGCCAGCGACAGCACGGCCGCAAGCCACAGCGCCTCCTTCTCCGACACGACGCCCGTGGCCAGCGGCCGGTTGCGGGTGCGCGCAACAAAGGGATCGAAATGACGGTCGGCGTAGTCGTTGATCACCACGCCGGCAGAGCGCATGAGCACGGTGCCCAGCACGAAGATCCACACGACGAAGCCGCTGGGCTTGCCGTTGCCGGCGATCCACAGGGCCCACAGGGTGGGCCACAGCAGGAGCAGGATGCCGATGGGCTTGTCCAGCCGCATCAGCCTCTCGTAGTGGTTGAGACGTTCGACCAGGGTCATAGGCGCAAAATCTCCGGCAGAAACACTTCGCTCACCAGGAGCGGACGGCCTTGCAGGCAGAAGCGCGAGCGCCGCGCCCACAGGGGCGGCAGGGCGACGCCGACGGCGCGCGCTGCCCCTTGCCACAGGGCATGGCGCCGGTCCACGCGCCGAAACTCGAGGGGCGTGCGCGCCACCCGCGGGTCGGCGAACAGGGCCGCCCCCAGGGGCCGCGTACCCATGCCGGCGACCAGCCGCCAGGGACCCCGGGCATTTTCCCGCGGCAGGACGCTGTGCGCAAACACCACCGGCACGCCGTCGGCCAGCAGCAGCACCTCGCGCACCCAGGCACCTTCGCCCCGGCGCAAACCGAGCACGGCCCGTTCGTCCCCGTGAGGCGCGAGCCACGTCTGGCGCACCAGGCGCACGCGGAGTTCCCGGCAGCACGCCGCGATCCGGGCGGTAAGGGAGCCCGCATCGCACAGCCAGGGGCGGTAGGGACCGGCCCAGGGCCGGGCGCCCCAGCCGCCCGAAACACGCATGCATGACATGGGAGACAAGAAATCCCGGCAAGGCCGCGCATGATACGCCAAAACCCGCGGCACCCGTCCCTCGCCTCACACCTTCAGGTAGTCGGCGCGCCCGCCCAGCCAGCGCGCCGTGTGGCGCTCGGCCGCCGCCGGGTCGTCGCGCAGCAGACGCTCGGCCGCCTCGCGCGAGTGCTCCAGCAGGTCCTGGTCGGCGGTGAGATCGGCGAAACGCAGCAGCGGCAGGCCGCTCTGGCGGCTGCCGATGAATTCCCCCGGACCGCGCAGCAGCAAGTCCTGGCGCGCGATCTCGAAGCCGTCGCTGTTCTCGTAGATGATCTTCAGGCGCGCCCGCGCCGTCTGGGACAGGGGCGCGCCATAGAGCAGGATGCAAGCGGACTCAGCCGTGCCCCGCCCCACGCGGCCACGCAGCTGGTGCAGCTGGGCCAGGCCGAAGCGCTCCGCGTGCTCGATCACCATGAGGGAGGCGTTGGGCACGTCCACGCCCACTTCGATCACCGTGGTCGCCACCAGGAGCTGCAGGTTGCCGGCGGCGAACTCGGCCATCACCTGGGCCTTGTCAGCGCCCGACAGGCGCCCATGCACCAGGCCCACGCGCAGCTCGGGCAGCTCCTGGCGCAGCCGCTCCCAAGTCTCCAGAGCCGTCTGCAGCTGCAAGGCTTCGGACTCGTCGATCAGCGGGCACACCCAGTAGGCCTGGCGCCCGGCGGCGCAGGCCTCGCGTACGCGCCGGATCACCTCGTCGCGGCGCCCATCCGACACCAGCTTGGTCAGCACCGGCGTGCGCCCGGGCGGCAGCTCGTCGATCAGGGACACGTCCAGGTCGGCGTAGTAGCTCATGGCCAGGGTGCGCGGTATGGGCGTGGCGCTCATCATCAGCTGGTGGGGACTGGCGCCCTTCTCGCGCAGCGCCAGGCGCTGGCGCACGCCGAAGCGGTGCTGCTCGTCCACGATGGCCAGCCCCAGGCGCGGGAAATCCACCGCCTCCTCGATCAGGGCATGGGTGCCCACCGCCAGGAGCACCTCCCCCGAGGCGATGCGCGCCGCCATGGCGCTCTTTTCCGCCTTCTTCAGGCTGCCCGCCAGCCAGGCGATGTCCAGCCCCAAGGGCGCCAGCCAGGCCGCGAGCTTGCGGTAGTGCTGCTCGGCGAGAATTTCCGTGGGCGCCATGAGGGCCGCCTGCCAGCCGTGCTCCGCCGCCCGCAGCATGGCCAGCGCCGCTACCACCGTCTTGCCGCTGCCCACGTCCCCCTGAAGCAGACGCTGCATCGGATGGGCCTGCGCCAGATCGGCGCTGATCTCGGCCCAGGCGCGCTCCTGGGCGCCGGTCAGGCGGAAGGGCAGGCGCGTCAGGAAGGCGGCGGTGAGGGTGTGCCGGGGCGGCAGGGGCGGCGCGCTCTTGGCGCGCCGCGCCCGGTAGGCACGGCGCAGGGACAGTTGCTGGGCCAGCAGCTCGTCGAACTTGATGCGGCGCCAAGCCGGATGGGCGTGTTGCGCCAGATCGGCGAGGGAGATATCCGGCGGCGGGTGGTGCAGCAGGCGCACCGCTTCGGCGAAAGTCGGCAGCCCAAGCTCCCGGCCCAAGGCCTCGGGCAGGGTATCCGATAAGTCGCTCCTCTCCAGCGCCGCGGCGATCAGGCGGCGCAGGGTAGTCTGGGGCAGACCGGCGGTGGTGGGGTAGACGGGGGTCAGGGCCGCCGGCAGGGGTTCGCCCTCATCGGCGCTGCGATAGCGGGGATGGATCATCTCCGCCCCGAAGAACCCGCCGCGGATCTCGCCGAAGATGCGCAGGCGCCTGCCCGGAGCGAGCGCCTTCTGCTGGCTGGGATAGAAGTTGAGGAAGCGCAGCACCAGCTCGCCGCTGGCATCGCGCACCCGCGCCACCAGCTGGCGCCGGGGCCGGTAGTGCACGCTTGCCTCCACCACCTCGGCCTCGATTTGCACCGGCTCCCCCGGCGCCGCCTGGCCGATGGGGGTGATGCGCGTCTCGTCCTCGTAGCGCAGGGGCAGGTGCAGGATCAGGTCCCGCTCGCGCAAGATGCCGAGCTTGGCGAGCCGGGAGGCCGTGGCCTTGGTGAGGCCGGGCAGCGCCGGGGCAGGAGCAGGCCGGGCGCGCTGCGCCTCGCCGCTCACCCCTTGCCCCTTACTCGATCACCAGCACGCCGTCGATCTCCACCAGGGCGCCGCGGGGCAGCTGCGCCACCCCCACGGCGGCGCGCGCCGGATAGGGCTGGCTGCAGTACTTGGCCATCACCTCGTTCACCTTGGCGAAGTGGGTCAGATCCGTGAGATAGACGTTGAGCTTCACGGCGTCGGCGAGCGACGCACCTGCCGCCTCGGCCACCGCGCGCAGGTTCTCGAACACGCGCACGATCTGGGCGTCGATACCGTCAGTCATCTGCATGGTGGTCGGGTCCAGGCCGATCTGGCCCGACAGGTAGATCGTGCCGCCCACCTGCACTGCCTGGGAGTAGGTGCCGATGGCCGCCGGCGCGTTGGGGGTGGAGATGATCTTCTTCGCCATGATCGTTGTCCTCGTCGCGTGGAAAAAGTAGGATGGTGTTGCGGCGGTTCGCCGGAATTTTATCCTCTCGGGGAGCGTCATGAGCAATGTCATCGCCAACCTGGAGAAGCTGCTGGGCGGCCCGCGCGACAACGCCCTGCTGCGCTACTCCCTGGGCAACGAATACCTGAAGGCCGGCGATGCGGCGCGCGCCATCGACTACCTGCGCTCCGCCCTGGAAAAGGACCCCCGCTACTCCGCCGCCTGGAAGCTGCTCGGCCGGGCGCTGACCGATCACGGCCGCCCGGCCGAGGCCCTGGAAGCCTACCGCAGCGGCATCGCCGTGGCCCAGGCGCGCGGCGACATCCAGGCGGCCAAGGAGATGACGGTGTTCGCCCGGCGCATCGAGAAGACGCTGCCGCCGGGGGAATGAAAATCCCACCGCTCTCTGCGTCGAATGTGGTTTTTCAGCGCTTGTGCACCAACACCGGCGCCAACCCCAGGCTGCGCAGCCTGGCACGCGCCTCGTCCGCTTCGGCGCGGGACTTGAACGGGCCTACCTGGACCCGGGCCTCGATCTGGGCGGGGATGCCGGCGCTGACCAAGCGCGCCTGCAGCTCCTGGGCGTTGGACAGCTCGTGGAACACGCCCACCTGGAAGAGATAGGCCCGGGTCGGCGCAGCCTTGGCCGGCGCTGGGGCGGCGAGGCGCAGGCCGTCGTCCTTGCTCGGCGCGGCGCGCGCCTCGGCCTTCGGAGCGGCCTGCTGCGCCGGTTCCGGCGCCGGCGCGGCGGGTGACGCGGTGCGCTCC
>JBMOQT010000204.1:0-6435 GCA_049320945.1 Pseudomonadota bacterium | reverse complement strand
CCGATGGCCTTGAGGCCGTACTCGCCGAAACTCACCTTGGTGCCGCGGGTGGCGATGCCCTTGTTGCGGCCCTTGTGTTCCTTACGATACTTTCTTCTCGCTGGCTGCAGCATCGCTTGCTCCTGACTTTCTCACTCGTTTGGCCGGGGCCTTGGCGGGCACTTCACCCGCAGTGACTTCCGGCTTCACTTCTTCCCCGGGCTTGGCCACGGTTTTGCGCGGGGCGCCGCGCTTCGGCACCGGCTTGCCTTCGCCCTCGTCTTCCTTCTTCCCGCCAGGGCGGCCCGGCGCCTTGCGTACGCGTCTGCCCGGCTCCTCGCCGGCAGCCGCCTCGGGCGCCTGGGTCGGCTGCTCGCTGCGCGCCAGCATTTCGCCCTTGAACACCCACACTTTGATGCCGATGACGCCATAGGTGGTCTTGGCTTCCGAGAAGCCGTAGTCGATGTCGGCGCGCAGAGTGTGCAACGGCACGCGACCTTCGCGATACCACTCGGTGCGGGCGATCTCGATGCCGTTCAGGCGGCCGGAGCTCATGATCTTGATGCCCTGGGCGCCCAGGCGCATGGCGTTCTGCATGGCGCGCTTCATGGCGCGGCGGAACATGATGCGTTTCTCGAGCTGCTGGGCAATCGAGTCGGCGATCAGTTGCGCGTCGAGCTCGGGCTTGCGGATCTCCTCGATATTGACGTGCACCTGCACGCCCATGATCTTCTGGAGATCGGCTTTCAATTGCTCAATGTCCTCGCCCTTCTTGCCGATGACCACGCCGGGCCGGGCCGAAAACACCGTGATGCGGGCATTCTTGGCAGGCCGTTCGATCAGCACGCGGCCAACCGAGGCGTGCGCCAGCTTCTTCTTGAGATAGTCCCGGACCTTGATGTCCTCGTTGAGCATCTCCGGGAAGTTCTTGCTGGTGGCGTACCAGCGCGAGCCCCAGTTGCGGGTGACCGAGAGGCGGAAACCGGTCGGATGAATCTTCTGTCCCATCGTTTCTCCTTACTTCTTGACCGGTTTGTCGCCGACCGTCACATAGATGTGGCAAGTGGGCTTCAGAATCCGCATGCCGCGGCCCTTGGCGCGGGCCATGAAGCGCTTGAGCATCATGCCGCGCTCGACATGGATGCTGGTCACGCGCAGGGTATCGATATCAGCGCCGTCATTGTGCTCGGCGTTGGCGATGGCCGACTCCAGCACCTTCTTGATGATCTTGGCGCCCTTCTGGGGTGCGAAGGTCAGGATATTGAGTGCCTGGTCCACCGGCTTGCCGCGGATCAGGTCGGCGACGAGCCGTCCCTTCTGAGCCGAGAGGCGGACGCCACGCAGGGATGCATTGGTTTCCATCATCTCTCCTTACTTCTTCACCGCAGCCTTCTTGCCCGCGGTGTGGCCCTTGAACGTACGCGTCAGGGCGAATTCACCGAGCTTGTGGCCGACCATGTTTTCCGAGATATACACCGGAATATGCTGCTTGCCGTTATGCACCGCGATGGTCATGCCGACGAAATCGGGCAGGATGGTCGAGCGGCGCGACCAGGTCTTGATGGGGCGCTTGTCGCCGCCAGCACGAGCCTTCTCCACCTTCTGCAGCAGGTGGTCGTCGACAAACGGGCCCTTCTTGATAGAACGTGCCATGATTTACCTCTTATCTCTTGTGCCGGCGCTGGACAATCATGTTGTCCGTGCGCTTGTTGCGGCGGGTGCGGTAGCCCTTGGTCGGCGTACCCCACGGGCTCACCGGATCGCGAGCTGCCGCGGTCTTGCCCTCGCCGCCGCCGTGGGGGTGGTCGATCGGGTTCATCGCCACGCCGCGCACCGTCGGACGGATGCCGCGCCAGCGCTGGGCGCCGGCCTTGCCGATGGAGCGCAGGTTGTTCTCTTCGTTCCCCACCTCGCCGATGGTGGCGCGGCACTCCACATGCACCCGCCGGATCTCGCCGGAGCGCAGACGCAGTTGGGCGTAGCTGCCTTCACGAGCCAGCAGCTGCACCGAAGTGCCGGCGGCGCGGGCCAGCTGGGCACCCTTGCCGGGCACCATTTCCACGCAGTGGACGGTGGTGCCCACCGGGATGTTGCGCAGCGGCAGCGCGTTACCCGGCTTGATCGGGGCCTCGGAACCGCTCATCAGCTCGGCGCCCGCCGTCAGGCCCTTGGGCGCAATGATGTAGCGGCGCTCGCCGTCCGCGTACAGCAACAGGGCGATGTTGGCGCTGCGGTTGGGGTCGTACTCGAGACGCTCGACCTTGGCCGGGATGCCGTCCTTGTTGCGCTTGAAGTCCACGATGCGGTAGTGCTGCTTGTGGCCGCCGCCTTGATGGCGCGTAGTCACATGACCGTGGTTGTTGCGGCCCGCCTTGCTGTTCTGCTTCTCGATCAGCCCCGCGAAAGGCTTGCCCTTGTGCAGATCCTTGTTGACCACCTTGACGACCGCACGGCGGCCGGCGGAAGTCGGTTTGACCTTGACGAGTGCCATTTATGCGGCCCCCCCTTCGGCGAAATTGATCTCCTGACCAGGCTTGAGGCAGACGTAGGCTTTCTTCACGTCATTGCGCTTGCCCATGACACGGCCGAAGCGCTTGACCTTGCCCTTCAGGTTGGAGATCTGCACCGACTCGACCTGCACCTTGAACAGCAGCTCGACGGCCGCCTTCACTTCGGGCTTGGTCGCATCCGGCGCGACAATGAAAATCACCTGCTCGTTCTTGTCCGCCACGTAGGTCGCCTTCTCGGAGACCTGCGGCGCGAGCAGCACCTGCATCAAACGCTCTTGGCTAAAGGTGCTCATCCCAGCATCTCCTCCATTTTCGCCACCGCGTTCTTCGTCAGGACGACGTTCTTGAAACGGACAAGCGACAGGGGATCGGCCTCGTGTACTTCCAGCACCAACACGTTGGGCAGGTTGCGCGAGGATAGGTAAAGGTTCTCGTCCAGGCTGTCGGTGATCACCAGCAGCGAGTCGTAGCCCATGCCCTTGACCTTCTGCGCCAGCAGCCTGGTCTTGGGCGCCTCCACCGAAAAGTTCTCCACCACCGCCAAGCGGTCTTCGCGGGCGAGCTGCGACAGGATCGCAGCGATGCCGGCACGGTACATCTTGCGGTTGATCTTCTGGCTGAAGTTCTCGTCGGGCGAGTTCGGGAAAATCCGGCCGCCGCCGCGCCACAGGGGCGAGGAAACCATACCGGCCCGGGCACGGCCCGTGCCCTTCTGGCGCCACGGCTTCTTGGTCGAGTGGCGCACGGCGCCGCGGTCCTTCTGGGCGCGATTGCCGGAGCGGGCGTTGGCCTGGTAGGCCACCACCAACTGGTGCACCAGGGCCTCGTTGTAGTCGCGGCCGAACAGCGCGTCGGAGGCCTGCAGGGTCGCAGCCGGCTGGCCAGCGTCGTTGATCAGTTTCAGTTCCATCGCGCCCCCTTAGGCCTTCACCGCCGGGCGGACGACGACGTCCGAACCCTTGGATCCCGGAACGGCGCCCTTGACCAGCAGCAACTGGCGCTCGGCGTCCACGCGCACGATTTCCAGGTTCTGCATGGTGCGCTGCGCGTCACCCATGTGGCCCGCCATGCGCTTGCCCGGGAAGACGCGGCCCGGGTCCTGGTTCATACCGATGGAACCCGGCTTGTTGTGCGACACCGAGTTGCCGTGGCTGGCACGGTTGGACGAGAAATTGTGGCGCTTGATGGCACCGGCGAAACCCTTGCCCTGGGAAGTGCCGATGACGTCCACTTTCTGGCCGGCATTGAAGATGGTCACGGCGATGACATCCCCCGGCTTGTAGGCGGCGAGCTGTTCCGCCGTGACGCGGAATTCCTTCAGGATGTGACCGGCTTCCACGCCGGCTTTGGCGAGGTGCCCCGCCATCGGCTTGGCTACACGGCTGGCGCGCCGCTTGCCGTAAGTCACCTGGAGCGCGGCATAGCCGTCGTTCTCGGGCGTCTTGATTTGCGTGACGCGGTTATTCGACACGTCGAGCACTGTCACCGGGACGGTCTCGCCGTCGTCGGTGAAAATGCGCGTCATGCCGACCTTGCGTCCGACAAGGCCTAGACTCATTTTCGTTTCCTTTCTAATCACACCGCCGATTTCGATTGATCGTCGGCTACCCGGAGGCCGGGAATTCCGGCCCCTCCTAACTAATTACTGCAACTTGATCTCGACATCCACGCCGGCCGGCAGATCCAGCTTCATCAGCGCGTCGACAGTCTTGTCCGTCGGATCGATGATATCCATCAGGCGCAGATGGGTACGGATCTCGAACTGGTCGCGAGAAGTCTTGTTCACGTGCGGGGAACGCAGCACGTTGAAGCGTTCGATGCGGGTCGGCAGCGGCACCGGGCCGCGCACGACGGCGCCCGTACGCTTGGCCGTATCCACGATCTCGAGCGCCGACTGGTCGATCAGGCGATAGTCGAACGCCTTGAGGCGGATGCGGATTTTCTGGCTTTGCATGTTCTGTTTTCCTAAAGAGCGATGCAGGCCGGGCACCCGCCCGGCCCGGTCCAAAATTACTCGATGATCTTCGCCACCACTCCGGCGCCCACGGTACGGCCACCCTCGCGGATGGCAAAACGCAGGCCCTCTTCCATGGCGATCGGCGCAATCAGCTTCACCGTGATCGTGATATTGTCCCCCGGCATCACCATCTCGGTGCCCGCCGGCAGCTCGATCGAGCCCGTCACGTCCGTCGTGCGGAAGTAAAACTGCGGCCGGTAACCATTGAAAAACGGCGTGTGGCGCCCGCCTTCTTCCTTGGAGAGCACGTAAATCTCGGCCGTAAAGTGCGTGTGCGGCGTGATCGAGCCCGGCTTGGCCAGCACCTGCCCGCGCTCAACCTCCTCCCGCTTGGTGCCGCGCAGCAGCACCCCCACGTTGTCGCCCGCCTGCCCCTGGTCCAGAAGCTTCCTGAACATCTCCACGCCCGTGCAGGTGGTCTTGGTGGTGGGACGCAGACCCACAATCTCCACTTCGTCGCCCACCTTGACAATGCCGCGCTCAACCCGGCCCGTCACCACCGTGCCGCGCCCGGAAATCGAGAACACGTCTTCGATCGGCATCAGGAACGGCCCGTCAATGGCACGCTTGGGCTCAGGAATATAGCTGTCCAGCGCTTCGGCCAGCTTCAGTATCGAGCCCTCGCCCAGCTCCCCCTTGTCGCCCTCCAGCGCCTTCAGCGCCGAACCCTTGATGATCGGAATGTCGTCGCCAGGAAACTCGTACTTGGAGAGCAGCTCGCGCACTTCCATCTCCACCAGCTCGAGCAGCTCGGCATCATCCACCATGTCGCACTTGTTCAGATAGACAATGATGTAGGGCACCCCCACCTGGCGCGCCAGCAGGATGTGCTCGCGCGTCTGCGGCATCGGACCGTCAGCGGCCGACACCACCAGAATCGCCCCGTCCATCTGCGCCGCACCCGTGATCATGTTCTTCACGTAGTCGGCGTGCCCCGGGCAGTCCACGTGCGCATAGTGCCGATTGGCCGTCTCGTATTCCACGTGCGCCGTGTTGATCGTAATGCCACGCGCCTTCTCCTCCGGCGCATTGTCAATCTGGTCGTACGCCCGCGCTTCCCCACCAAACCTGCTCGACAGCACCGTCGTGATCGCCGCCGTCAGCGTCGTCTTGCCATGGTCCACGTGGCCAATCGTGCCCACGTTCACGTGCGGCTTCGTCCGCTCAAACTTTCCTTTCGCCATGTCGGTACCCCTACTCTAGCCAGTTATTTCTTGTTGATCACGGCCTCGGCCACGTTCTTCGGCGCCTCGGCATAATGCTTGAATTCCATCGAATATGTCGCGCGGCCCTGGGTCAGCGAGCGCAACTGGGTGGAGTAGCCGAACATCTCGGCCAGGGGCACCTCGGCCTTGATCACCTTGATGCCGCCGGCAAGGTCTTCCATGCCCTGCACCATGCCGCGACGGCCCGACAGGTCGCCCATCACGTTGCCCATGAACTCCTCGGGCGTCTCCACTTCCACGGCCATCATCGGCTCCAGCAGGACCGGGTTGGCCTTGCGCATGGCGTCCTTGAAGGCGATGGAGGCAGCCATCTTGAAGGCGTTCTCGTTGGAGTCCACGTCGTGGTAAGAGCCGTCGAACAGCGTCACCTTGACATCCACCACCGGGAAACCGGCCAGCACGCCGTTGGGCAGCGTGTCCTGGATGCCCTTGTCCACCGCCGGGATGTACTCGCGCGGCACCACGCCGCCCTTGATGGCGTCGATGAACTCGTAGCCCTTGCCGGGCTCGTTCGGCTCCAGCTTGATCCACACGTGGCCGTACTGGCCGCGGCCGCCGGACTGCTTGATGAACTTGCCTTCCTGCTCGACCGCCTTCTTGATGGCTTCGCGGTACGCCACCTGCGGCGCGCCCACGTTGGCCTCGACGCCGAACTCGCGCTTCATGCGGTCGACGATGATCTCCAGGTGCAATTCGCCCATGC
>JBMOQT010000203.1:0-6452 GCA_049320945.1 Pseudomonadota bacterium | reverse complement strand
GGGCACGCGCCTGGTGGTGGCCGGCGACCAGTCCCTGTACGTCCTCGAGCCGGGCACCGGCCGCATCCTGCGCCTGCGCCGCGACGGCAGCGTGCTGCAGACCCTGTCCGACCCGGTGGCGACGGCGCGCTACTCGGACATCGCCCTGGACGAGACCGGCGCCCGGGTCTATGCCTACGACGCCCTGTCGCGCCGCCTGGTGGCCTTCCACGCGGCGGGCCGCGCCGCCATCCCCATCGCCTCCGCCATCGATGCTGCCGGCATGTGGCAGGGCGCAGCCGGCCTGGCCTCCAGCGCCGGCGGCGTGTGGCTGTCCGATCCGGGATGCCGTTGCGTGTTGCGCTTCGACTTCTCCGGCAGCATCACCGCGCGCCTGGGGGAGGGCGCCCTGCGTCTGCCCGGCCCCCTGGCCGCCGACCGGCAGGGGCGGGTGTTCGCCGTGGACCTGTTCGACCAGTCGGTCAAGGTGCTGGACGCGGGCGGCCTGGTGGCCTCCCTGTCGTTCCCGTCCCTGGGGGTGAGCGCCGTCACGGGAATGGCCATGGACGACGGCTTTCTCTACATCGCTGACGGTCCGGGTGCACGGCTCGTGGTCTTGCGCCTGCTGGGAGGGCGCAAGTGAGGGCGCGTCCGGGCGCGGCCTGGCTGCTGGCGGCATTGCTGCTGACCGCCTGCGCCGGTACGCCCCAGCGCGGCGAACTGGTGCTGGGGCTGGAGGACGCCCCCGGCGGCAAGCGCCTCATGTGGCCCGCGGAAGCGGAAATTCCCCGCTACCTGTTCGCCGGCCAGCTGATCGGCGAGGGCAACTTCAGGAAGCCGGCGGACGGCAGCGCGGCCGGCGGCTTCCTCAAGTGGCTGGTGGGCCTGATCGTGGGCGAGGCCGCGCCCCTGGAGCTGCAGCGGCCCCAGTCGGGGACGGTGGACGCGGCCGGGCGCATCTACGTCACCGACGCCAGCCGCCAGGCCCTGGTGGTGTTCGATAAAGTGGACGGCCGCCTCAAGGTGTGGGACCGGGCAACCCGGCTGGATGGCTTCGTCTCCCCCGTCGGCGTGGCGCCGGTGGGCGAGGCCGAAATATGGGTGAGCGACGCCGAGTTGGGCTTCGTGGTGCGCCTGGACCGGGATGGCAACCCGATCGGCAAGGTGGGCGAGGGCCTGCTACGCCGCCCCACCGGCCTGGCCTTTGATGCCGCCGGCAAGCGCCTGTACGTGGCCGACACCTATGCCCATGACATCAAGGTGTTCGACGCCCAGGGACGGCTGGAGCGCACCATCGGCCGGCGCGGCGACGGGGCGGGCGAATTCAACTTTCCCACCCACCTGGCCTATGGCGCGGGCGAGCTCTACGTCACCGACACCATGAACGCGCGCGTGCAGGTGCTGTCGGCGGCGGATGGACGCTATCTGCGCGACATCGGCACCCGCGGCCTGTACGTGGGCAACCTGGTGCGGCCCAAGGGCGTGGCGGTGGACGGCGACGGCCGGGTGTACGTGGTGGAGTCCTATTACGATCACCTGCTGGTGTTCGACCGGGACGGGCGCTTCCTCATGCCCATCGGCGGCGTGGGCGCCGAGGTGGGCAAGTTCTACCTGCCCGCCGGCGTGTGGGCCGACGGCCACGGCCGGGTCTATGTGGCCGACATGTTCAACGGCCGGGTGGTGGTGTTCCAGTCCATGGGAGAGAACGGTGCGGACGAGTGACCCCCTGCGTTTGGTCCCGGCGCTGCTGCTGACCCTGGGCCTGGTGCTGCTGGCGGGCGAGCCGGCCCGGGGCGCACCCATTTCGCGCATCGCCAACACCAAGCACAATCTTTCCGCCTCGGGACCGGGCACCACCAAGGCCACGGCCGAGACCCAGATCTGCGTGTTCTGCCACACGCCCCACGGCGCCACGCCCGGCGTGACGCCCCTGTGGAACCGCCAGCTGTCGGGGGCAACCTATACGCCCTACACCTCCTCGTCGCTCGATGCCAACGCCATCCAGGGCACGCTCGACCAGCCCGGCGGCAGCTCCAAGCTGTGCCTGTCCTGCCACGACGGCACCCTCGCCATCGGCAACGTCAACGTGCTCAACGGCCAGGGCTCGGACACCAGCCAGGGCACGCGCACCATCGACATGGCCGGCGGCGTGACCACCATGCCCGCGGGAAATGGCGAGACCACCGGCTTCACGCGCCGGCTCGGCACCGACCTCACCAATGATCACCCCATCTCCCTCAACTACACCCAGGCCCTGGCCCGGCGCGACGGCGAGCTGCGGGAGGTGGACGCCAGCCAGAAGTGGCCGCCGGCCGACGGCACCACCATCGGCGTGCGCGGTACCGGCTACAAGCCCAAGCTGCCCCTGGAGCCCACCGGCAGCGGCGGCACCGGCCAGATCCAGTGCGCCAGTTGCCACGACCCCCACCTGTGGGAGCCCGACGAGGCGACCCTGGGCAACCGGAAGTTCCTGCGCCTGAACCGCTTCCAGCAGGCGCCGGCGAGCGCCGCCTACGACGCCAACAACGACATCATCTGCGTGTCCTGCCACGAAAAGAACGGCGCCGCCGGCAGCTGGGCCTACTCGGCCCACGCCAACAACCAGGTCGCCACCCAGACCTACAAGGCCGCCGCGGCGACCCAGCGCGAGTTCCCCGCCAACCTGCCGGTGTGGAAAGCCGCCTGCCTCAACTGCCACGACACCCACACGGTGCAGGGGGCACGGCGCCTGCTGCGCGAGGGCACCGACAGCGCCGCCTCGCCCAAGGCGGGAGGCAACCCGGCGCTGGAGGAAACCTGCTACCAGTGCCACACCGACTCGGCCTCCAGCATCATCACGCCCACCACCACCGTGCCCAACATCAAGAGCGACTTCACCACCTCGATCCGGCGCATGCCCATCGCCTCGGTGGACCAGCCGGCCGGCACGGAGGAGCACGACATCGGCGGCAGCTTCACCGATAGCATCTTCATCGACTGCAGCACCGCCACCAACGAGTGCGGCGCCGATTTCGTCGAGCGCCGCTCCAAGCTGGGCGTGGCCAGCCTCAACAATCGCCACGCCGAATGCACCGACTGCCACAACCCGCACCGGGTGGTGAAGTTCCGCTCCTTCATCGGCAACAACGGCGTCATCTCGGGCACGCCCGATGCCGCCGGCACCCACCGCCACGACGAAGCGGCGGGCTACACCCATACCAACATCGCCTCGGGCGTGCTGCGCGGCGCCTGGGGCGTGGAGCCGCAATTCACTTCCAACTCCTTCCACAGCCTGCCATCCAACTACGCGGTCAAGCGCGGCGACCCGGGCGCCTCCCCCGACACCTCGGTGAGCGCCGCCTGGGTGACGCGCGAATACCAGGTGTGTCTCAAGTGCCATTCGGACTACGGCTTCTCCGACAACAACGTCTACCCCAACGGCAACCGTCCGACCCTGGGCTCCTTCACCGGCGGCACGCCCAGCGGTACCAACGCCCTGACGCGCTACACCAACATCGCCAAGGAGTTCAACGCGCCCGCGAGCCATGCCGACGAGCCCCTCAACCTGGGCTCGGATGCCGGCAGCGCCGACAGCAACTTCAACAACAACAATCACCGCTCCTGGCACCCGGTGACCGGCGCCACCGGGCGCACCCTGGCCAAGCGCGGCATCACCGGCACCAATCCTTTCCGTCTGCCCTGGAGCAACGCCGTGGGCACTCAGACCATGTACTGTTCCGACTGCCACGGCTCGAGCACGGGGGATGCCACCGTGGTGCCCAGCGGCGGCGAGAACGGCAGCTCCTGGGGCCCCCACGGCTCCAACAACGATTTCATTCTCAAGGGCGTATGGGACCGGGAGGGCGGCGCCACCGGGCGCGACTCGGGCGTGACGCCCAACTTCCTGTGCTTCAAGTGCCATGAGCCGGCGGTCTACAGCACGCGCAACGACTCGGGGCGGCGCTCGGGCTTCTGGAACAGCAGCCGCGGCAACCTGCACAACTTCCACATCGACAAGATCCAGCGCCTGGAGTGCACCTGGTGCCACGTGGCCGTGCCCCACGGCTGGAAGAACAAGGCGCTGCTGGTGAACCTCAATGACGTGGGCGAGGAGGCGGGGCAGGGCGCGGGCAGCAGCAAGGAAGTGTCCATGAACGCCAACGGCGACTACTACACCCAGGAGCCCTATTACCTGGAAGCGAAGAACAAGATCCGCTCCTTCGCCGCCAGCGGCAACTGGTCGGACACCAACTGCGGCTCCCGCGGCAAGAGCGGCACGGGGCTCACCACCGGCCGCATCAACAGCACCAACGGCCAGACCGCCAATAGCTCCCTCAGCGGCATCGACTGGATGAAGGACGTGTGCAGTAATCCACCATGACCGTCTTCGTGGAAAAGCTCGCCTCCCTCAAGCTCACCCTGGCGGTGCTGGTGCTGCTCGGGGCCGGCGTCCTCTACTCCTACAGCCACGACGCCTGGCGCACCGAAGCGCTGGTGTTGCCTCTGGCGCTGCTGTCCGTGAACCTGCTGGCGGCGGTGGCGACCCATCCCCAGTTCCGCCGCAATTCTCCGCTACTCATGTTCCACCTGGCCCTGCTGGCCATCGTGCTGCTGATCGCCGCCGGGCGCATGACTTATCTCAAGGGACGGGTGGAGCTGGCCGAGGGCGAGGTGTTCGCCGGCGCGCTGCTGGAAGTGGAGCAGGGACCCTGGCATCGCAGCGGCCTGGAGCGCTTCGCCTTCGTCAATCGCGGCTTTGCCATCGACTACGCGCCGGGATTGCGCCGCGGCCGCACCGCCAACCGGGTGGACTGGCAGGACGCGGCGGGAAGACGGGGCAGCAGCGTGATCGGCGACCATACGCCGCTGGTGCTGGAGGGCTACCGCTTCTACACCTCGCCCAACAAGGGCTTCGCGCCCACCTTCCTGTGGCAGGGCCGCGGCCGGGCGCCGCTGCTGGGGACGGTGAACCTGCCCTCCTATCCGATCAACGAATACAACCAGGCGCAGGAATGGCAGCCGCCGGGCAGTTCCACCAAGGTGTGGGTCATGCTGCAGTTCGACGAGACCATTCTCGATCCGGCGAAGCCGTCGGAGTTCCGCCTGCCCCGGGACCACCGCCTGGTGGTGCGCCTGGGCGAGGCGCGCCACGAGCTGCGCCCCGGCGACAGCCTGGATCTCCCGGACGGCCGGCTCATCTACCAGGGGCTGCGCAGCTGGATGGGCTACCAGGTGTTCTACGACTGGACCACCCCATGGCTGCTAGCGGCCTGCTTCCTGGCGGCGGCGAGCCTGGGCTGGCACTACCGGCGCAAGTTCGCCGCCAGGCCGTGGCGCGCCGGGGAGCCCGAGCCGGTTGGCACGCATGCTGCTAGGGCCGATTCATGCTCCTAGAACTGCAACTCCTCTGGGCCGCGCTGCTCGCCTACGTGGCGGGCGGCTGCCTGGCCATCGTCGCCGTCGTGTTCCGCAAGCGCCCGGAGCGCACCGTGCTGGCCCTCACCCTGCTGGGCCTGGCGTTGCAGACGGCGTCCCTGGCCCTGCGCTGGGAGCGCCTGGGCCACGGCCCCTTCATCACCATGTTCGAGATCCTGTCGAGCAACCTGTGGAGCTTGACCCTGGTGTTCGCTTTCGCCTATTGGCGCTACCGGGCCATCCGTCCCATCGCCGCGGTGGTGATGCCCATCCTGTTCGTCATGATGGGCTGGCTGCTGATGTCGGACCCGGGCGAAGGCCATTATCCGCCCACCTATCACACCATCTGGCTGTTCATCCACGTGGGCTTCGGCAAGGTGTTCCTGGGCGCGGTGCTGGTGGCGGTGGGCATTTCCGGCGTCATCCTGCTGCGCGGCGCCGGCCTGGGGCGCACACGCCTGGCGCAGCTGCCCGACGACGCGCGCCTGGACGATCTGTCGTTCCGCTTCATGGCGGTGGGGCTCATCTTCGAAACCCTGATGCTGGTGGCCGGCGCCATCTGGGCCCAGGACGCCTGGGGCCGCTATTGGGCCTGGGACCCCCTGGAGACCTGGTCCTTCCTCACCTGGCTCACCCTGGCCTTCGCCCTGCACGCCCGCGTCACCTACCGGGTGCGGCCGCGCACGGGGGCGGTGCTGGTGCTGGGCGTGTTCGTGCTGGCCTTCGTCACCTTCTTCGGCGTGCCCTTCATTTCCACCTCGCCCCACAAGGGAGCAGTGTGACGGACGCCGAGCGCCATGACCCTAAAAACCGTAGAACCCTTCACCACAGAGGCACAGAGACGCAGAGAAACAAAGGGTTGTCAGCGTCGTTGCGATCACCTTCCGGGTGAAGGGGAGTGCCAACACATTTCTCTTGTTTTTCCACTCTGTGCCTTTGTGTCTCTGTGGTTCAAATGAGGTCTTAGGGATGACTCGGACCCCCGACGCCCTGATCCGCGCCTGGCTCGCCCTGGCCATCGCCGCCTTCGCCCTGTCGGCCCTGTTCGCCGTCGGCCTGGTGGCGGCGCGCACCCCCTT
>JBMOQT010000202.1:0-6455 GCA_049320945.1 Pseudomonadota bacterium | reverse complement strand
CGATGCCGCCGGCGCCCTGCATCTGCATTCGCGCCATCGCCGACCGCCGGACTTCAACGTGGCGGACCGCGCCTACTTCCAGGCGCACCAGAGGGGCGAGCAGGTGTTTCTCGGCCCCATAGTCATCGGCCGCCGGTCCAACAAGGCCATATTCACCGTGAGCCGGCGCATCGACGGCCCCGGCGGCCGGTTCCGCGGCATTGTCGTCGTGGCGGTGAATGTGGAGTACTTCAGCCGGCTCTTCGCCGGCTACAAGGACGACTCGATCGCCGCCCTGTTCCGCACGGACGGCGAGCTGCTGGCGCGCCATCCCCTGCCGCCCCAGAGCGAACGGTTGTCGATCGCCCAGGGTCCCCTGATCACTCACCATCTGCCTCGCGCGCCGAGCGGCGTGTTCGTGGTGCGCACGCTGATCGACGGCAAGGAGCGGCTCATCGCCTACCGCAAGCTGTCCCACTGGCCGGCGGTGGTGACGCGCGGCATCGACACGGCATCCATCGTCGCCGGTTGGGACGCGCGCCTCGTGCGCTACACGGGTCTGCTGGTGCTGGCCTGGGCGGCGCTCGGGGTCTTCTGCTACCTGGCCTTCGCCGCCGCCGGGCGCGAAGAGAAAACCATGGCCGAGCTGCGGGCCAGCCGGCGCCAGACCGAGTACCTGGCCAACCATGACGTCCTCACCGGCCTGCCCAACCGGCGCCTGTTGCAGGACCGCATGGAGCAGGCGGTGCTGGGGGCGCGGCGCCGCGGCACCATCCTGGCGCTCATGGCCATCGACCTGGACGGCTTCAAGAAGGTCAACGACCTCCTTGGGCACGATGCCGGCGACCAGGTGCTGAAGCAGGCGGCGCACATGATCGCCCGCTGCACGCGCAGCGTGGACACCGTGGCACGCATCGGCGGCGACGAGTTCGTGGTGGTCATGGAAATGGGCGCCAGGCCGGATGCAGAGGCCGAGCTGGTGGCGCGGCGCGTGCTCGCCGCGTTCCGCGAGCCGATCAGGATCGACGCTGACCGGGTCGAGATCGGCTGCAGCATCGGCATCGCTTTCTTCCACCCGGAGGAGGGCGGGCAGTCGATCCAGGACACCGTAAAGCGCGCCGATACTGCCTTGTACGAGGCCAAGCGCCGGGGGAAGAACACTTTCGTGCGGGATGACGATCGGGACGTGGCCGCAGCCGCCGTCTAGTCACAATCTGCGGGAAGACTGCAGGTTTTCCCGCTCCCGGCGCCGGTATCACCTGCGTTCCCCGCGAGATGCCGCATGGGCGCACGCGGACCGTTTCTTGCATGTCGTCGTGCTCCTGGACAGCGAAAGGAGACCGACATGGCCCACGAGCAATTCCAATCCTGCATTGACGCCTGCTACGCCTGTGCCGATGCCTGCGACCATTGCGCCGTGTCCTGCCTGCAGGAACAGGACGTCAAGGCCCTGGCGCGCTGCATCCGGCTCGACATGGACTGCGCCCAGATCTGCCGCCTGGCCGCCGCCTACATGGCGCGGGGCAGCGAGCTGGCGGGGGCGATCTGCGAGTTGTGCGCCCGGGTGTGCGAGACCTGCGGCGAGGAGTGTGCGCGTCACCCGATGAGCCACTGCCAGACGTGCGCCCAGGCCTGCCGCCGCTGCGCCGACGAGTGCCGGCGCATGGCCTCAGCCCGGCCCGCCAAGGGCACCGGCCAGGGAATGGGGGCCGCAGCCCATTGAAAAAAGCGCAAAGCAGGTGCCCTCATTTGCACATGACGGGCACCCGCGGCTGCTTAGCCCTCACCCCCAACCCCTCTCCCGCTTCGCGGGCGAGGGGGAGCTTCGTGCAGGAAATGGTCGTCAACCATTTCCTGGTTACTCAATCGGGCTTCGCCTTCTCCAGGCGCGTCACGGTGTACAGCCCGCTCACCTTCTCGGCGGTGAACTTGATCTTGTCGCCCTCCTTGAGCTGATCGAGCATCGCCGGTTCCTTCACCCGGAACACCATGGTCATGGGCGGCATGTCCAGGTTGGCCAGCGGCCCGTGCTTGATGGTGAGCTTGCCCGCCTCCTTGTCCACTTTCTTCACTTCCCCGTCGCTCAGGGCGCTGGCGGCGGCCGTCGGCTGGGCCTTGTCCGCGGCAATACTCCAGGGCGCCAGGGCGCCCAGCACGAGTGCCGCCACGGCGGGGAACAGCGGTTTCGCAAATTTCATGACTGCCTCCTGTTTCACGGGATCACTTAACCGTAATCTTACCCGCCGTGCCGGCATGAAAACAAAAACGCCTGACACCGCATCCAGCGGATGTCAGGCGCGACTTTGAGGTGCAGGTTGTGCGGTTTGCTGCTTGCCCTACTTCTTGGTATGGGGATGATCCGGCATATCGCCGCGCCCCTCGTGCGCTTCCTTCACCATGGGCTTCTTGCTGGCGGGCGTAGGCTTGTCGTGGGGGTGGTCGGGCATGTCGCCGCGCCCCTCGTGGGCTTCCTTCTTCATGGGTTTCTTGCTGGCGGGCGCCGGCTTGTCATGGGGATGCTCCGGCATGTCACCGCGCATGTCCTTGATGTCTTTGCCGCCCGCACCGGTGGGCGCGGAGGACTGCGCCAGGGCGAGGGATGTCACGGAACCAAAAATGAGCGCGAGTGCCAGGGGTGCGAGGCTCTTCTTCATGGAGTGTCTCCTATTAAAGTAAGGCGAGAGTCCAGTGTATCACGCCTCGCCTTGCTTTGTGATGACAGCAATGTAATCTGCCGGCTATCGTCGGTACCGGAGAGGTAATCTTCAAGTAAGCGAAAACGGCATCGCAATAGTTCGCCCGCGTCAATGTTCGTGCCGATGATGCGCGTCCGGAAAGTGGGGATGGGAATGGGTGACAGGTTCATGGCGATGCCAGTGGGTGTGGCGCGTGCCCGGCGCGACAGGAAGGGGATGAGCGTGCCGGTGGTGTTCGTCGTGCGTATGCTCGTGAGTGTGCTCCAGCCCTTCGTGGCTGTGTTCATGGTCGTGGCGCTCGGTGAGATGCAGCCAGACGCCCAGCCCCATCAGGCCGCCGGCCAGCAGCAACCGCGCCGTCACCGGCTCGCCCAGCAGGGGCAGCGCCAGCAGCGCGCCGATGAAGGGCGCCACGGAGAAATAGGCGCCGGTGCGCGCGGTGCCCAGGTGGCGCAGCCCCACCACATACAAGGCGAGGCTCACGCCGTAGCACAGCCACCCCACGCCGCCCGCCGCCAGCAGCGCCCAAAGGGAAGGCCAGTGATCCAGCGCCGCGGCGCCGATGGCGAGGTTGACCAGGCCCGCCGCCCAGCCCTTGCAGGCGGCAATCCAGGTGGCATCGGCAAGGGACACCTTGCGCGTCAGGTTGTTGTCCAGCGCCCAGGCGAGGCATGCGCCCAGTACCGCGGCCGCCGGCCACAGGGCGCCGAAGCGCGTTTCGCCCGGCCAGGTCAGCACCACCGCGCCGGCGAGGATGGCCGCCAGCCCCAGGGCGATGCGCCGGTCGAAATTTTCGCGGAAGACGAACCAGGCGAGCAGCGCCGTGAACACTCCTTCCGCATTCAGCAGCAGCGACGCGCCGGAAGCGGGCATGGCCGACAGGCCGTACATCAGCAGCACTGGCCCGGCCACGCCGCCCGAGAGAATCGCTCCGGCCAGCCACGGCCAGTCGCCGGCCGCGGGCCGCAGCGACGGCGTGCGCCGCACGAGCCGCATCAGCCCCAGTCCCACACCCGCGCCCAGATACAGCAGGCCCGCCATGAACCACGGATCAATGGTCCCGAGCAGCAGCTTGGCCAGCGGCATGCCCGCGCCGAACAGCACGGCAGCCGCGAACGCTGCCGCCACTCCCGGCGCCCGCCATGCTTGCCGCCACGCCATTGCCATTCGCTCCCGGTCAAGGGCTGAAGAACCCGTCCGGAAATCGGATATTGATTTCCACGTCATCCATCAGCACCGATTCGATCAACTCATCGCTGCGGTTGCGGCTTACGACCTTGAGCGGAAACAGCGTCGCGCGCTCCAGCCACAGGTGGTAGCGGTGTACGCTCCCGACCGTGTGGTCGTCCCGGCCCGCCACCAGCACATGCACGGTCTGCCATTTGCCTAGCGGCTCCTCGCCGAGGATCGCGGTGTCGCCCTTCTGCTGCAGCGCCCTCACATTGTCGAACAGCGCACCGACGTCCGAGCGGTCCACTCTTTCGCCATGTCGGCTCCGAATCAGCGGATTCCCTGGGCTTAGCGTCAGGCTCGGGAACCTGCGGTAGCCGAATGGCCACAACCGCACGTCCCGGCTCTGGGGGTTGTAGATCAGTACCGCGCCCTTGTGCGGTTGGACAAATTCCATGCGGACAAAACCTGGCCTTTGGTAGTAGTAGCGGATCACTTCCACTGCGTTGTCGCTGCCCGAGGCCCTGAGCGTGACCTGGTAGCTCTCGACCGTACGGTACCGTTCGATGGCGGCGGTGATGGGGTCCGCCAGGCCGGTCACTAGCAGCGCCATCGCGAGCACGGGCCACAGCATGGGTCATTCGACCACTTCCAGGGTGCCTTCCATTCCCCTGTCGCGGTGGCTCTTGAAGAACAACAGCCTGTTCCGGCAGTAGAACGGATACTTGCCGGTAGTCTTGGCGGTGAAGGTGAACTTCCTTGCCTCGCGGCCCAGATCCTCGTTGACGGACAGACCCACCTCGGGCGCCTCGAGCACCAGGCTGTGGGGAACGACCCCGGGTTCGAGCTGGACTGTCAGTTCCACCGGGACGTTGGCCTTGACAATGATGTGATTGGGCTTGAAGAAATAATCGCCCCCAACCATTTGCACCCGCTGCACGCCGTCGCTGTCGACGCTGGCCCGGTAGGGCTCGCCCTGAGCGTGGGTGCCGGCGCTTCCCGCCGCGCAGAAGGTGGCCAGGGCGACAGGGATCACCGAATACAGGATGCCTTTCATCGCGCTCATCACTTGCGCTTCAGATCCTCGCGCTTCTGCAGGAACTCCTCGCGGGAGATCTCGCCCTTGGCGTAGGCCTCTTCCAGGTAGTCCAGCGCCGTCTTGCCGGTCTCCTGGCGGCCGCCGCCGGGCCCGGGCTTGGCGACCAGGTACTTGATGGCCGCCGCGATGAGCAGGACGGGGACCAGCCAGAACAGCGCCATCCAGAGCCAACTCCACCAGTGCCATCCCATGCCGTCGTAGCCCCACATCATCGCCTCGGTCCTTTTACCGGAGATTACGAAAATGGCTGACAGCCATTTTCGTCACAGGTGAGGGCTGAGCTTTGCTGGCTGTCATCCAATTACGCAAAGCTCGGTTCGATCTCCCATGCCGTTGCCGCGCCTACGGCAGCGCCGCCATCACCCGCTCCAGGCGCTGCCGCACCTCGCCGGCCAACTGGGTGATCTCGGGCTTGTTCACCAGCTCGAGCACCGCGTTCGGGTCCATGAACTCGACATGCACCTTGCCGGCCTCGTCCTGGCGCACCACCACGTTGCACGGCAACAGCAGCCCGATCTGCGGCTCGGTGGTCAGCGCCCGGTGCGCCAGCGGCGGGTTGCACGCCCCGAGGATGCGGTAGGGCGGCATGTCCGCGTTGAGCTTCTTCTTCAGGGTTGCCTGAACATCGATTTCGGTCAGCACGCCGAAGCCTTCCTTCTGCAGCTCGGCGACGACGCGCTCGAGCGCCTGATCGAATTTCATGTCAACGGCTTTTCCGAAACCGTATTTGACGGTGTACATGTGGCTTCTCCTTTGTGGTCGTGGGACAAGACGTGTTGCCGGCGCTTCCTTGGGGCGCCTCCCCTGGGGCGCCTCCCCGTGGACAACAAATTCCGGGCGAAGGTCCCGGCCAACTCTGCTCACTCGGGCCGGGCCGATCCGGCGTAGATGTAGCTCAGCAGCCGCGGCAGGATCCATTTCTCGTGAAGCTTCATGGATGGCAATCCTTCCGCTTTCCTTGCTCCTGGACCGGCGGGCAGGGCACGTCGCCGTAGGAGCAGAACACGCAGCAGTCCCCGGCCTTGGGCCGAAGCAGTTCGTGGCAGGCCGGGCACTCGTAGAAGTACTGGCAGGCATCCGACGGCATCGTCTCCAGCTGACGATGGCCGCAGCGGGGACAGGTGAGCAGGGATTGCAGCCGCACCGTGCTCATCTTGTCGTCCCTCCGATCCCGGCGGGACCAAGCGAGGCTGGCAGCATCAGGATGGGTGTCATCGCGACCTCCGGTCGGCAATACAGTGCAGTGGAACACCTCATGATAAACCCCGTAACCCAGGGATTCGAGGCGCGAAGATTTCAATTCGTCTTGACGTAGGGCTTGACGAACTGCGGGGATCGTCAGCTTCACGCAATGTTCATACGCTTTGAGCTTGCGCGCCCAGTGGTGCGCGCTGCCGCACGCTTCCATGCCGATCAGGCAGGGCGGCGGGTTGGCGAAGAACGAGGCAAGCTGGTCGCGCTTGAGCCGCTTCTTCCTCAAGCTGGTTCTGGGTATTCATGGTCGCTGGTAT
>JBMOQT010000201.1:0-6462 GCA_049320945.1 Pseudomonadota bacterium | reverse complement strand
TGGTGAAGAAGCTCTGGGGCGGCCACGGCACCGAATAGAGCACCTTGATCCCCTGCTTCTCCAGCTTGGCGGCAACCGCCGAGCGGCTGGCAGCCCACAGCTTTTCCGCCTGGTCGAAGTTGCGCGCGAGCAGCGGCACGCTGTCCACCTCGAACACCGGATCCTCGTTGCCGAGAACGGACATCAGCACGTCACCGATGGGCACCTGCCCGGTCTGGACCGCGCGCTTGACCTCGGTGCGCTTGAACAGCACCGAGTTGGAGTGGACCTTGATCTCCAGCGCGCCGTTGGTCGCCTTGGCGACATCCTGGGCGAACTCCCGGGCGACAACGGTGATGTAATTGCCGTCGGGCTGTTCGACGGTCATGTTCCACTTGTCGGCGGCAGCCGCCGAATGGGAGGCGGCGGCGACGGCAACGGCGAGTACGAAACGCTTCAACATCGGGGTGTCTCCTGGTTGTGTGGCAAATCAGATGCCGGGCCTGGCGCCGCGCTCGGCCAGCGACCAAAGGTGCTGGAAGGACACGACCCGGGCCTCGGGCACGCTGCACTCCTGGGCGAGCTGACGCGCCCGCACGTGCACGATGTCCGGATTCGTGCCCTCGACGATCACGATCTGATCCGTCACGGGCGCCGGGCCCGCGGCGGCCAGAGGCACGGACAAGTCGGGGTCCGGCTGAACGACATAGGCGCTGATGACCCCGTCCGTTGCCGCGGCGGCATCGAGGCCGGCGGCGGGCAGGGCGTTGTTCTTGGGCACTTGGAACAGCGACAGGAAACCACCCTCGCCGCGACCGGCCTGCAGCGTGATCTCGGCAACCCGGCGCACGGTGTTCTTCATCCGGGCGAAGGTCCGCTTCGACCATTCGGTCTGATTGGCAAAGGCGTTGCGGTAGGCCTCCGAGGTGAACACGGCGAGCGACGCGGTGCGGTACAGCGCCAGGTAGCGGGGCGAGTCCTCGAGCGCGACAAATCGTCTGGCCAGTTCGAATCCCGGTATGGCCATGCGTTCGGCCATGTGCTCCCGGTCATACCAGCGGTTGAAATCGTCTTCGAACATCGGATCGATGTCCGTCCAAATGAACAGGAGGCCTTTCGGCGCAGCCGGGGAAGCGGTGTATTCGGTCATAAACTTGCGTGCAAGCCCGGTCGGGCAATGGGTAAACCCCTGCAGTATCGGCGCCGGTCGCCAGGGCGTCCAACGAAAAATTGTCGGTGCCGGCGACAAGAAAAGCTTATTAACGGTCGGCAAAAAATACTAAAGATATATTTACAAATTGTCAAAAACTTGTTGATATAACGTCCACGACAGATCGACATGGACGGACCATGGGCAAGACCGCCGACTCCCTAAACCAGCCGCCGCGCGAGCCAAGCGCAGGGCGGCGCATAGTTTCCTCCTCGCACCTGGTCTCACCCAAGGTGCCGGAGCTGTCCGAGTTCGAGTTCGGCCTGATCATCGCAGCCCATGCCTTCGAGCGCTGGATGGTGCGCTGCATGGCGGCGGCGGGAATGAAGGACATGACGCCGGTCGATGTCTCGGTGCTGCATCACGTCCATCACCAGGACAGCGAGAAGCGGCTCGCCGACATCTGCTTCGTGCTCAACATCGAGGACACCCATGTGGTGTCCTATTCGCTGAAGAAGCTCATGGGCATGGGGCTGGTCAAGAACGCCCGGCGCGGCAAGGAAGTGTTCTTCTCCGCAACCGAAGCCGGCAAGGCGCTGTGCCTGCGCTACCGGGAGGTGCGGGAAGCCTGTTTGCTGCCCGGTTTCAGCGGTGCCGGTGAGGAAAACCAGCGCATCGGCGAAATCGCGCGCATGCTGCGCACCCTGTCCGGACGCTACGACCAGGCGGCGCGGGCAGCGTCCGCCTCGACCCATGTCTGAGGGGACGCTCCTCCGTGGCTTTCCGTTTCCTGAACGTTGGTGACTCCGCGCTCACGCTGGAGTTCGGCGACGCCATCTCGCCCGAGCTGGTGCGGGCGGTGATCGCCGCCGACCAGGCCATCGCGGCCGCCCGGGAGCGGGGCGAGCTGCCCGGGGTGATCGAGGCCGTGCCCACCTTCCGCTCCCTCACCGTGCTCTATGATCCCCTGCACACCAGCCGGGCCGCCCTGGAGCCGGCGCTCGCCAGACTGCTGGAACAACACGGCGGCGCCGGTGCGGAGACGGGTCGCCGTTGGCGGCTGCCGGTGTGCTACGGCGGCGAGTACGGTCCCGACCTGGCGGAGGTGGCAGCGGCCAAGGTGTTGACTGCCCAGGAAGCGATCCGCCTGCACCAGGAGACGGAGTTCCTGGTGTATATGCTCGGCTTCCTGCCCGGCTTTCCCTACATGGGCGACCTGCCGGACGCCCTTGCCGTTCCCCGGCGTGCCGAGCCCCGGTTGCGGCTGCCCACCGGATCGGTGGCGATCGCGGGAACGCTGACCGCCATTTATCCCTGGGAGAGCCCGGGGGGCTGGCACCTCATCGGGCGCTGCCCGGTGCCTCTGTTCGACGCCCGCTGGCGGTCGCCGGCGTTGCTGCGCGCCGGCGACCGGGTGCGCTTCGAGCCCATTACGCCCGAGCGTTTCCAGGAGCTGTCGGAGGCGCTGGCGGCAGGGCGGACAGGGGTCGCCGCATTCCTGGAGCAGTCGTGAGCGCCCAGCTGGAAGTCGTCGCCCCCGGCGCGCTGGCCACCATTCAGGACCTGGGCCGCTTCGGCTGGCGCCGCTCCGGCGTGCCCTGGGCCGGCGCCCTGAACCCGGCGCAGCTGCGTATCGCCAATGCCCTCGCCGGCAATGCCCAGGGGGCACCGGCAATCGAATTCTTCGTCACCAGCCCCACCCTGAGGGCGGTGGATGCGCCAGTGCGGCTCGCCTTCGCCGGGGATTTTCCCGTGGAACTCGTCCGTGACGGACAGAAGATCACGGTCGAATCCTGGCGCAGCCTGACGCTCGCCCCCGGCGAGAGCGTGCGGGCGGGACCGGTGGCGAGCGGCCGGGTCGGCTATATCGCGGTAACCGGGCTTACCGTGCCGACGGTGTTGGGCAGCGCCGCGACCTACGCGCGGGCAGGCCTGGGCGGCGTGGAGGGGCGGGTGCTGGCGTCGGGGATGCGGCTCGTGGCCCAGGCGCAGGAGCCCGGCACCCAGGAGGCGATCCTGCGCCAGCCGCCGAGAGAGGAACCGGGGCCGATCCGGGTGGTGCTGGGGCCCCAGGACGGCTACTTTACCGAAGAAGCGATCGCCGACTTCCTGTCCTGCGCATTCCAGGTCTCGCCCCAGGCCGACCGCATGGGCATCCGTTTGGAGGGGCCGACGCTGCGCCACCGGGCCGACAAGGGTGCCGAAATCATTTCTGACGCCACCGTGCCGGGCGCGATCCAGGTGCCCGGCAACGGCCAGCCCATTGTGCTGCTGGCGGACGCCCAGACCGCCGGCGGCTATCCCAAGATCGCCACCGTGGCCTCGGCCGACCTGCCGCGCCTGGCGGTGGCGAGCGTGGGGGCAATGATACGCTTTCATGCCATCACCGTGGCGGAAGCGGAAGCCCTGGCGCGGCAACGGGAAGAAGCGCTGCAGCATCTGCTCCAGCAGATCGTCCCAATGACCCTGGTGGACGGCGTGGACCTGGAGGCGATCTACCAGGGCAATCTGGTGAGCGGCGTGGTGGACGCCCTGGCGCCGGAACACATCTTCGGCGCGCTGGACTGAAAGAGAGGACCATGGACATCAATCTCAACGCGGACCTGGGCGAGAGCTTCGGCGCCTGGCGCATGGGCAATGACGACGCCATGCTGCACATCGTGCAGTCGGCCAACGTGGCCTGCGGCTTCCATGCCGGCGACCCGCTGGTGATGACCGAGACGGTGCGGCTGGCCCGGGAGGCCGGGGTGGACATCGGCGCCCACCCGTCCTTCCCCGACCTGCAGGGCTTCGGACGGCGGCCCATGCGGCTGTCCTCACGGGAACTGGAGGCGGTGGTGATCTACCAGGTGGGGGCGCTGGCGGCGATCGCCCGCGCCCAGGGCGCCCGCTTGAGCCACGTCAAGCCCCACGGGGCGATGCACAACATGGCCTGCGAGGACGGGGACATGGCGCGCACGATCGCCCGCGCCGTGAAGGCCTTGGACCCGGACCTGATCCTGCTCGCGCCCCCGCTGTCGGAGCTGGCCCGGGCGGGCCAGGAGGCGGGCCTCCGGGTGGCCCAGGAGGTGTTCGCCGATCGGGCCTACACCGACGCCGGCACCCTGGTGCCCCGCGGCCAGCCGGGTGCCGTGCTGGACACCGCCGAGGCCTGCCTGGCCCACGTGTTGCGCATGATCGAGAGGCGCGGCATCGTTTCGGTCCATGGCAAGTTCCTGCCCACGCCCTTTCACAGCATCTGCGTGCACGGGGACAACGAGCACGCGGTGGCCACAGCGCAAGCGCTGCGCCAGGCCCTGCTCGCCGCCGGCCATCGGCTGCTGCCGCTAGCGCAACTGGTCTAGGGCCGCCTTCACCGCCGCCACGCGCGCCTCGTGCACGCGCTGGGGGATGTGGGCCGGATCCCTGGCGGCGATGGCGCCGGCATCGACCGACTGCATCGCCGCCAGCGCGGTCATGAGGATGCCCGCCTGGGGATAGGGCCGCTCCTGGTAGCCGGTGCGGCCCCGGTAGTCGCATTCGCAGGCGGCCAGCAGCTGGGCGAAGCGCTCCGGGCGGCGCAGCCCGTCCACGCGCTCAATGAGCTTGACCAGGGTGGCGGGGCGCAGCTCCTCCGCGCGGTGGATGTCGCCGTGCTCGCGCGCCGCCAGGATGGCCAGGTCGCGGCATTCGGCGGGCACCCGGAGGCGCTCACACACGGCCCGCACCAGGGGCACGCCCTTGGCTTCATGATCGTAGTGGTGGGGCCAGTCCTCGGGCGGCGTCACGCCCTTGCCCAGGTCGTGCATGAGGCAGGCGAAGCGCACCGGCAGCGGCTCGCGGCGGCCCGCGGCGTAATCGAGCACCAGGAGCTGATGCACGCCGGTATCCACCTCGGGATGGTACTGGGGCGGCTGGGGCACGCCGAACAGGCGGTCCACTTCCGGCAGAATGCGCGCCAGCGCGCCGCAGGCACGCAGCACTTCGATCAGGCGCGAGGGCCGCGCCTCCATCAGGCCGCGCGCCAACTCCTGCCACACGCGCTCGGGCACCAGGTGATCCACCTCGCCGTTGTCCACCATGCGGCGCATCAGGGCCAGGGTCTCGTCCGCCACCGAGAACTCGTGGAAGCGGGCGGCGAAGCGCGCCACCCGCAGGATGCGCACCGGGTCTTCGACAAAGGCCGGACCCACGTGGCGCAGCACCCGGGCGCGCAGGTCTTTGATGCCGCCGAAGGGATCGATCAGGCGCCCGTCCTGGGCCTTGGCGATGGCATTGATGGTGAGATCGCGCCGCGCCAGGTCCTGCTCCAGGGTGACGTCGCGCTCGGCGTGGAACACGAAACCCTTGTAGCCCGGCGCGGTCTTGCGCTCGGTGCGCGCCAGGGCGTACTCCTCCCTCGTGTCGGGATGCAGGAACACGGGGAAGTCCTTGCCCACGGGCTTGAAGCCGCGCGCCATCATGTCCCGGGGCGTGGCGCCGACCACCACGTAGTCCCGGTCCTGGACCGGCAGGCCCAGGAGCTCGTCGCGCACCGCGCCGCCTACGACATAGACGTCCATCAGCCGTACCGGTCTTCTTCCGGAATGCTCTCCGCCTCCGCTTCCGCAGCCGCCTGCCATTCCTGCATCGCCGGCAGGGCCAGCATGGTGCGCAGGTAGTCGCCGGCGGCACCCTCCGGTGCCACGGCGTAAGTCATGAAGCGGAAGCACACGGGCGCGTACATGGCGTCGGCGATGGTGAACTGGCCGAACAGGAACGGTCCGCCCGCGCCGTAGCGGGCTCGGCAGTCCTGCCACAGGGCGACGATGCGCGCGATGTCCGCATCCACCTCGGGCGTGTGGCCCTTGCCGGCGTAGTTCTTGCGGATATTCATGGGCATGTGCTGGCGCAGCCGGGTGAAGCCGGCGTGCATTTCGGCGCTGATGCTGCGCGCCAAGGCCCGCGCCTTGGGATCGACGGGCCAGAGGGAGGGATGCTTCTCCGCCAGATACTCGCCGATGGCGAGCGAATCCCACACCGTGACGTCCTCGTCGATCAGGCAGGGCACCTTGCCGGATGGGGAGTACTGCAGGATGCGCTGCTTGTAGCCGGGCGCGTACAGCGACACGTAGATCTCGTCGAAGGCCAGTCCCAGCTGCTTCAGCATCAGCCAGGGACGCAGGGACCAGGAGGAGTAGTTCTTGTTGCCTATTATGAGTTTCATCTGCGGGCGACCTCCGGGTTGGGAAGCTGATCCTCAGCGCCGCGCCTTGACGCGGAAGCCGTAATAGCGCCGGCGCGGCACGCGCTGGCCGAGATAGAGCGGGCCGACGGCTTCCAGGGCGGTGGGCACGTGGCCGAAAGGCAGGGTG
>JBMOQT010000200.1:0-6471 GCA_049320945.1 Pseudomonadota bacterium | reverse complement strand
CGATATCGGGCTTGGGCGGAGGTGGTGCGGGCTTGGGCTCGGGCTTCGGCTCCGCCTTGGGCTCGGGTTTCGGCTCCGGCCTGGGCTCGGGCGGCGCCTGCACCGCCGGCGGGCTGGGCAGGGCCCGGTACAGCTCCACTGCCACCGGTTCCGGCTTGCTCTGCCAGCGGATGCCGTAGATCAGCAGCACCGCCAGGACCACATGCACGAACACCGCCAGGGCGGCGGAGGCCCACTTGCCCGGCGGCTCGCGCGGATCGAAGGCCTCGCTCATGGGCCTTCCAAAACAGCGGGGGTTGACACAGGATGTCTCATTGCTTCCCGGGCTGCACCAGCAGGCCGATGCGCGCCACCTGGCTCTTCTGCAGCTCGTCCATGACGTTGAGCACGGCCTCGTAGCGCACGCTCTTGTCGGCGGCGATCACCACCGCCTGCTGGGGATTCTGCTGCTGGGCGGCGACGATGGCGCGCGCCAGTTCACCGCGGGTCATGGCGCGGCTGGCGTCGCCGCGGCTGCGGTCGCGCAGCTCCAGGCTCTGGTCGGCGTTGATGATCACTTCCAGGGGCGCCACGGGCGGCTGCGCCGCCTTGCCGACGCTGGGCAGGTCGATCAGACCCGGCTGGATCAGCGGCGCCGTCACCATGAAAATGACCAGCAGCACCAGCATCACGTCGATGTAGGGCACGACGTTGATCTGGTTCATGAGCCTGCGCTGTTTCATGCCATTGTCCTTACCGCAGCTGCCGCTGCAGGATGTTGGAGAACTCCTCCATGAAGCTCTCGAAGCGCACCGCCACCCGGTCCACGTCGTGGGCGAAACGGTTGTAGGCCACCACCGCGGGAATCGCGGCGAACAGGCCGATGGCCGTGGCCACCAGGGCCTCGGCGATGCCCGGCGCCACATGGGCCAGGGTCGCCTGGCTGACGTTGGCCAGCCCGCGGAAAGCGTTCATGATGCCCCAAACCGTGCCGAACAGGCCGACGTAGGGGCTGACGGAGCCCACCGAGGCGAGAAAGGCCAGATGGGCCTCCAGGTCGTCGATTTCCCTCTGGTAGGTGGCGCGCATGGCGCGCCGCGAGCCGTCCACGATGCTGGCCGGATCCAGGCCTTTTTGTCCGCGCAGCTTGGTGAACTCGCGGTAGCCCGCTTCGAAGATCCGCTCCAGCGCCCCTGTGTTGTGTCGACCATTGACAGCGCTCTGGTACAGGGAGTTCAAGTCGCCGCCGCTCCAGAAGTCGCGCTCGAACTGGTCGGTCCGCTGGTGGGCGTCTCGGATGGCGAACCACTTGCGGAAGATCCAGTACCAGGACATGAAGGAGACGGCGGCCAGCAGGGCCATGACACCCTTTACTGGCACGCTGGCGTTGGTGATGAGGGAAAGAATGGAAAGGTCTTGGGTTACGTCCATGAATCGCCCTTCAAGGCTTGGAGTCGTTGTCGGATGGGCGCCGGGATCGCCACCGGCTTCATGCGCGCCACGTCGATGCAGGCGACCTTGATCCGGGCCGCGAACACCGGCTCGCCGTTGCGCTCGATGCGCTGCAGGAAGGTCAGCTGCGCGCCGCCCAGGGCATCGATCTCGGAGATCACGGTGAGCACGTCGTCCAGCCGCGCCGCCTTGTGGTAGTCGGCCGCGAGCGCGCGCACGGCGAAGGCGATGCCGTGGGTGCGCGCCAGCTCCGACTGCTCGAAGCCCAGCGAGCGCAGCCACTCGGTGCGGGCCCGTTCCAGAAAACGCAGATAGTTGGCGTAGTAGACGATTCCGGCCGCATCCGTGTCTTCGTAATAGACCCGCACGGGCAGGCGAAAGACCGCACGGGCATGCTGGGTGATCTCAGGCATGGGGCGCAATTCTAACAGGGTCGATGCGCAGGGGGCCGTTGACGCCGCCCCATGATCGGGCCGCGCGGCGCAAGTCGCCTCGCGGCGACGGTTCATTCGTTCCAGAGTTCGCCGCTGTTACCGGGGACGGCCAGGCCGAAGTGGCGCCAGGTGGAGCCGGTGGCCACGCGCCCGCGCGGGGTGCGCTGCAAGTAGCCCTGCTGGATGAGATAGGGCTCCAGCACGTCCTCGATGGTGTCGCGCGCCTCGCCGATGGCCGCCGCCAGGTTGTCCAGGCCCACCGGGCCGCCGCCGAACTTCTCCAGCACGGCGCCGAGCAGCTTGCGGTCCATGATGTCCAGGCCGGCGTGGTCCACGTCCAGCATGGTGAGGGCGGCGTCGGCCACTTCGGCGGTGATGGCGCCGCCGGCCCTCACTTCGGCGTAGTCGCGCACGCGCCGCAGCAGGCGGTTGGCGATGCGCGGCGTGCCCCGGGCGCGGCGGGCGATCTCCAGGGCGCCGGCGGCGACCATGTCCACGTTGAGCAGCTGGGCCGAGCGGGCGACGATGCGCGTCAGCTCCTCGGGCGTGTAGAACTCCAGCCGCGCCACGATGCCGAAGCGGTCGCGCAGGGGATTGGTGAGCATGCCGGCGCGGGTGGTGGCGCCCACCAGGGTGAAGGGCGGCAGGTCCAGCTTCACCGAGCGGGCCGCCGGTCCCTCGCCGATCATGATGTCGATCTGGAAATCCTCCAGCGCCGGGTACAGGATCTCCTCCACCACCGGCGACAGGCGATGGATCTCGTCGATGAACAGGACGTCGTTGGGCTCCAGGTTGGTGAGGATGGCGGCCAGGTCGCCGGCGCGCTCCAGCACCGGCCCCGAGGTCTGGCGCAGATTGACCCCCATCTCGTGGGCGATGATGTGGGCCAGGGTGGTCTTGCCCAGGCCGGGCGGCCCGAACAGCAGCACGTGGTCCAGGGCCTCGCGACGCTTGCGCGCCGCCTCGATGAAGATCTCCAGCTGGCCGCGGATCTTCTGCTGCCCCACGTAGTCGCGCAGCTGGCGCGGGCGCAGCGCCCGCTCCAGGGCCTCTTCCTGGGGCGTGCCGGGGCTGGCGGAGATGAGGCGGTCGGTTTCGATCATCCCGGTATTATGCCTTGGCCAAGAGCTTCAAGGCCTGGCGTATGCCGTCCGACACCGACACGCCCTCGGGCAGGTGCTTGAGGGCCGCCTGGGCCTCGCGCTCGTTGTAGCCCAGGGCCTGGAGGGCGTTGAGGATGTCGGCGGTGGCGCTGTGCGCCGTGGCCCGGGCCACGGCCGCACCCATGTCCAGCTTGTCGCGCAGCTCCAGCAGCAGGCGCTCGGCGGTCTTCTTGCCGATGCCCGGGATCTTGGTGAGCCGCCCCGTCTCCTGGGCCGCCACCGCCTGGGACAGGTCGTTCACCGACAGGCCCGAGAGCACCGCCAGGGCGGTGCGGGCGCCGATGCCGCTGATCCTGAGCAACTGGCGGAAGGCGCTGCGCTCCCCCTCGGTGGCGAAGCCGTAGAGGAAATGGCCGTCCTCGCGTACCAGCAGGTGGGTGTGCAGGCTCACCCGCTCCCCGGCGGCGGGCAGGTTGTAGAAGGTGCTCATGGGCACATCCACCTCATAGCCCACGCCCTGTACGTCCAGGGTGATCTGGGGCGGGTTCTTTTCCAGAAGAATGCCGGTGAGGCGGCCGATCATGGGGACTCCTGGCCGACAGGGGTGTCGGCGAACACTGGCAGCGCCTCGCAGCGCGCCGAGAACTGGGCCAGGTGCGGATAGCGGCCGGGATCGACCAGGCCCGGCTCGATGAATTGGGTGAAGCGCCAGGCCACGCCGAGGGTGATGTCCGCCTGGGTCATGCGGCTGCCCAGCAGCCAGGGGCGGGCCTGGTACGCGGTCTGTTCCAGCAGCTCATAGGCGCAGTGCAGCTGATTGGCGCAGCGGTCGATCCAGGGCTGGTGGATCTTCTCCGGCGGCCGCAGCTTGCGCTCGTAGTGGATCTGCACCGTCTTTTCGCACGCCGCCAGGGCGCGCCCGATGTGCACCAGGGAGCGGCGGCGCGCGTCGCCGGAGCGGGGCAGCAGGGCCTTGTCCGGGCCTGCGAGCTCGTCCAGGTAATCCAGGATAAAGCTGCTGTCCATGAGCGTCTCGCCGTCGTCCAGCACCAGGGTCGGCGCCTTGACGATGGAGTTGTAGCGGCTGAACTCGTCGAAATCGCGAAACACGGACAGGGCCAGGTGCTCGAAGGGCAGCTCCAGCACCTTCAGGGAAATGGCCACGCGCCGCACATAGGGCGAATCGAGCATGCCGATCAGTTTCATCAAGCCTCCGGGGTTGGCATTGCGGGTGACGGGCGCGCCTTCTGGCGGGCGCGGCCCGGGCTATTGTCGCATAGGGCGGGCGCCGCTCAGGCAGGGCGGCACGGGAGGGTTCGACAGGCATGACACCCAGTCTAGCGCGTCGCATCTGGGGTGCCGCGGCATTGGTCAACAGTCAGATCAGGCGGCCGCGCCGCACCCGCAGTCCCCGGGTGGCGATCGCCCCCAGGCCCTGGCCGCCGTGGGCGTGGCAGATGGCGCAGGCCAGCGCATCGGCGGCGTCGGCGCTGGGGTCGCCGGGCAGGTTCAGCAGGCGCCGCACCATGTGCTGCACCTGTTCCTTGTTGGCGTGGCCGTTGCCCACCACCGCCTGCTTGACCTGCAGCGCCGTGTATTCCGCCACCGGCAGGTCGGCGGCCACGGCGGCGCAGATGGCGGCGCCGCGCGCCTGGCCCAGGAGCAGGGTCGATTGGGGATTGACGTTGACGAACACCTTTTCTACCGCCACCTGCTGGGGCAGGTGGCGGCGGATCACTTCCCCCAGGCCGTCCAGGATGGTCTTGAGGCGCGCCGGCAGCTCGCCCTTGGGGATCTTGACGCAGCCGCTGGTGAGGTAGGCCAGGCGGTTGCCGGTCTTCTCTATGATGCCGAACCCAGTGACGCGCAGGCCCGGGTCGATGCCCAGGATGCGAATGGGCGGCTCGGCCACGGCCCTACTGTTCCAGGGAGGCCGTGGTATAGACCTCCTGCACGTCGTCCAGGGACTCCAGGGCGTCGAGCAGCTTCTGCATCTTGGCGGCGTCCTCGCCGTTCAGCACGGTCTCGTTCAGGGGCTTCATGGTGACCTCGGCGAACTCCGGCTTGAGGCCGGCCTTCTCCAGTGCCTGCTTGACGCCCATGAAATCGTGGGGAGCGCACACCAGTTCCACGCTGCCGTCCTCGTTGGTGACCACATCCTCGGCGCCGGCCTCCAGGGCCGCTTCCATCACCCGGTCCTCGCTGGTGCCGGGGGCAAACACGAACAGGCCGCAATGCTTGAACAGAAAGCCCACCGAGCCTTCCGAGCCCAGGTTGCCGCCGTGCTTGGCGAAGGCGTGGCGCACTTCGGCCACGGTACGCGTCTTGTTGTCGGTCAGGCAGTCCACCAGCACCGCCGCCCCGCCGATGCCATAGCCTTCGTAGCGGATCTCCTCGTAGCTGGCGCCTTCCAGCTCGCCGCTGCCGCGCTGGATGGCACGCTGGATGGTGTCCTTGGGCATGTTGTTGTCCTGGGCCTTGTCCACGGCCAGGCGCAGGCGCGGGTTGCTGTCGATGTCGCTGCCGCCCAGCTTGGCTGCGACGGTAATTTCCTTGATCAGCCGGGTGAAAATCTTGCCGCGCTTGGCGTCGGCCGCGGCCTTCTTGTGCTTGATATTGGCCCACTTGCTATGACCTGCCATGGTTCTCTCGATGCCGTAAGGTTCTGAAAATGCCCAAATTTTAGCACAGGGCGCGGCGTCTCTCGGGTGGTTCGGGGTCAAGTTCCGCGCGTCTCTGCCGATATTCCTGGTCCATGCCACTCAATCGCCGGTAAGACCTGCTGGGGGAAGCAAATGTTCTTCAATCGCAACAGCAACGAACTGACCATCCTGCGCGCCGAGCGCGACGAACTGGCGGCCCAGAAACGCCTGCTGGAGCAGCGCCTTGCCGAGGCCGAGAGCGCCCGGCACGCCGCCTTGGCGGAGCTCTCCAGCCTGCGCGCCCTGCAGGAGGGGCGCCAGCAACTGTTCGAGAACCTGGTGCAGTTCGGCGAATCCCTGGGGGATGTGAAGACCTCGTTTCTGTCCCTGGCCGAGACCTTGGGCGGCCAGCGGGATGCCGTCGCCGCCGCCGCCGCCACTTCGCGCACCAGCCGCGGCGCCTTCAGCGACATCGCCGCCAACCTGGACACCCTGTTCGCCAAGCTGCGCGATACCGCCGCCAGCATCAACACCCTGCACCATCAGGTGGGCGAGATCGGCGGCATCGTCCAGCTCATCAAGGAGATCGCCGACCAGACCAACCTGCTGGCGCTCAATGCCGCCATCGAGGCGGCGCGTGCCGGCGAGGCCGGACGCGGCTTCGCCGTGGTGGCGGACGAGGTGCGCAAGCTGGCCGAGCGCACCGCCAAGGCCACGGTGGACATCACGGCGCGGGTCGATGCCGTGCAACAGGAAAGCGCCCGCTCCAAGGCTCAGACCGAACTGGACGCGGCCGACGCCAACCGTCACAGCGAGGAGACGCGCAAGGCGGTGGTCAGCATGGAGGAGCTGGCGGACTTC
>JBMOQT010000199.1:0-6474 GCA_049320945.1 Pseudomonadota bacterium | reverse complement strand
GCTAAACAAAGCGCTTCGACTTCCAAGAAAGTTCGACAAGGCGCCAATGGGCAGTGCCGTTCGACCTACAACGCCCAGGCGCTGGCGCGCGGGCGCGTAAGAGCGCTCTCGAAATAGGCGATGGTCCGCGCCAAGCCTTCCCGCAGGGGCGTGGCGGGTTTCCATGACAAAAGATTTTCCGCTTCGCCGATGTCCGGACGCCGCTGAGCGGGATCGTCCTGGGGCAGGGGCTGGAATACGATGCGGGAGCGCGAGCCGGTCTGGCGCAGGATTTCCCGGGCCAGTTCCAGGATGGTCGTTTCCTCCGGATTGCCGAGGTTCACCGGCCCGGTCACTCCGGCAGGCGTGTCCATGAGGCGCATCAAGGCGTCCACCATGTCATCTACGTAGCAGAAGGACCGGGTCTGGCTGCCGTCGCCGTATACCGTGAGCGGCCTGTTGCGCAGGGCCTGCACCACCAGGTTCGACACCACCCGTCCGTCGTCCGGCTGCAGGCGCGGGCCGTAGGTGTTGAAGATGCGGGCGATCTTGATGCAGGTGCGGTACTGCCGGCGGAAATCCATGAACAGGGTCTCGGCGCAGCGCTTGCCTTCGTCATAGCAGGCGCGCACCCCGACCGGGTTCACGTGGCCCCAGTAGTCCTCGCGCTGCGGATGGACGAGCGGATCGCCATAGACCTCGCTGGTGGACGCCTGCAGCACGGGCGCGCCGGTGCAGCGGCCCAGCTCCAGCAGGTTGAGGGCTCCCAGCACGTTGGTGCGCAGCGTCCCCACCGGGTCGTGCTGGTAGTGGACGGGCGAGGCGGGGCAGGCCAGGTTGTAGATCTCGTCCACCTCGGCGGACAGGGCGACGGTGACGTCGTGGTGCACCAGGTCGAAATAGGGACTGTCCTCGAGATGGGCGATGTTGTCCGGCGCGGCGCTGCGGAAGTTGTCCAGGCACAGGACTTCGTGGCCTGCCAGCAGCAGTTGTTCGCACAGGTGGGAGCCGATGAAGCCGGCGCCGCCGGCCACCAGGATGCGCTTGCGCCTGCGTTGGTCCATGGCGGTCAGCCCAGGCCGAGGCCCCAAGGCGGGCGGTCGGCGGGCGCCGGTCGCGTGCCCGTCACCTCGGCGAAGGCCTGGTTCCAGTCGCGCACGAAGCGGGCGATGTGAAAGCGCTCCCGGGCCCGGCGGCGTGCGCCTTCGCCCAGGCGGCGCGCTTCTGCCGGGTCGGCCAGGAGTTGCCTCATGCGCTCCGCGAGGCGGGTCACATCCGTATCCACATAGCCGGACACGCCGTTGTCGATGGCCGTGGCCATCTCGGTGGTCGCCAGCCCCACGATCGGCATGCCGATCATCATGGCTTCGATCACCGCCAGCCCCATGCTGGTGTAGCGGATGGGATTGAACAGGAAGCGGTAGCGCGCGGCAAAGGCGGGCAGCTCCCTGTGGCGGATCTCGCCGATGCCCCCCAGCTCTTCGGCGGCCATGCCCACCAGATCGAGGGGCAGGTGCTCGCGCAGGCGCAGGAAAACGTCGGCGCCCAGGCGGCGGCCGCGGCGCGCCAGATGATTCACCACCACCAGTCCGCGCGCCAGCTCGCCGCCGTAGCGCACGCCTTGCGCTTCCGGGACGCCGTGCTCGATGACGCGCGTGGGCGTGCGGCCGCTGTCCCACATGAGATCGTTGAAGGACGTGACGTGCACCAGCAGAACCTCCGGATCGTCCACCAGGTGGCGCGTGTCGGTGGGATGGGGGCGCGGCGGATCGTGCTCCAGGTAGATGCGCGGCAGCCGCCGCTGGGCGGGTGACAGATAGCGATACTGGTCGTGCAGGTAGTGGTCGTCGTCCTGGAACAGGATGCAATCCAGCTCCTGCTCCCGGGCCCGCTCCACCGGCAGGTCATGCACATTGGCGCCCCAGGGGAAATGGCCGTGGCGGCCGGCGTAGCCGGGCGGGCGGTCGGGCTGCGACAGCACGTAGAACTCGTGGGGCACCTGGCTCAGGTAGTAGAGATAGCTGCCATGCACGTGCCAGGTGAGGATCTTCAGGGGGCGCATGGGTCAGAAGGTCCCTTTGTAAACGGCGCAGCCGTGGCACACCTCAGGCGGCGGGCCCTCGGCCAGGCGTTGCCGGAATTGCCGGTAAGCGTCGTTGTTCCACACCTGCTCGGCGCCCTCCCGCACCATGTTGCCGAAGCTGATGCGGTCCGGTGTGGCGACGATGCAGCAGGGCATGGCGTCGCCGGCGTAGCTTACGTAGCTGCCGCGCCAGGGCCAGTCGCAGCGGGCGGCGCCGGACCGCTCCCGTGGATGGGGGCGCGGGCGGGGAGCAGGCAGGCGCAGGGTGACGCCGAGCCGGGCCGCGGCGTCGCGCGCTTCATTGAAATAGCGGGCGATGCGGTCCGGGTCTTCCTGGGCCAGGGTCTGGCTGTCCACGAAGTCGCGCATGGCGCGGTAGCGCTCGGGCAGGGTCGTCTCGTCGAAGTCGTGGCACAGGTGCTGCACGAATAGGGCGTCCACGCCGTGCCCGTGGGCCAAGTGCACCAGGTCCGGCAGCTCGTGCAGATTGGTGCGCATGGCCACGGCCACCAGGCGCACCCGTGGCAGCGTGGCGGCTGCCTCGCGGCGCGCTTGCAACAGCCGATCGAGATTGCGCAGCACGCGCGCCTGGCGCGCGCCGACGCGGATGGCTTCGTACCCGGCGGGCGAGGCGGCATCCAGGGACACGGAGATCTCATGCAGCCCGCTGGCGATGCACTCCGCGGCGCGCCGTTCGCTCAGCGCCGTCAGGTTGCTGTTGGCGGACACGCGGATACCCTTGTCCGCTGCATAGCGCACCATGTCGAAGAAGCGCGGGTGCAGCAGCGGTTCGCCCATGCCCTGCAGGTGCAATTCGGACAGGCGCGGAAACTGGTCGATAAGGCGGCAGAACACGGCGAAGTCCATGAATGCCGGCACCCGGCCCGGGCCGCCGGCGTCGCGGAACTGCACCGGGCACATGCGGCAGCGCAGATTGCACTGGCCGACCGGCTCGACCTGCAGGAAGCGCGGCAGTTCCATGCTCACAACAGGGGGGCGCGGAACCGGATCGCCCCCACCAGGCGCCAGAACACCGCCAGCGGCGGGATGAGGGCGGAGGTGACGATCATCTCCGCCACGTGGCGCGGGGCCTTGGAGGTGCACCGTAAGCGCCTGGCGCACAGGGCGCCGGTCAGCCCCAGCCACAGGGCCGCGGCCATGCCGGCGAGCGCTGGCGCGCCCAGGGCCGCCGCCAGGGGCGCCGCCGCCAGCGCCGCCACGATCAGGTAGTAGTCCCAGCGCGCCCGGGCGCGGATTCTTTCCCGATAAAGCCGCGGATGCTTCTTGTAGAGCAGGGCGTCGTAGGCGATCTTCTTCTGCTGCACCAGGCTGACGCCCCAGGGGGCAGGGCGCACCGGATGCACCACCACCGCCTCGGGCACGTGGGCCACGCGCGCGGCGCGGCCGAGCAGGCGGAAGTAGAAGTCCGAGTCTTCGCGCCAGGCGAGACGGAAGCGCTCATCGAAGCCCTTGAGCTCCTCCAGCACGGCGCGGCGGCAGAAGCAGTTGGCGGTAGCGAACTGCGCCCGCTCCAGGTTGCGGGCATCGAGTTCGTAATCGGTGGGCAGGGCGCCGATGGGCACGACGATGCGCCCCCAGGCGGCGTCGCCCCCGTCGCACAAGGCGCCGTAGCCCTGGCGCAGCCAGTCCCGGTCCGGCTCGGTGTCATCGTCGGTGAAGGCGACGATTTCCCCCGAGCCGGCCCGCCAGCCCCGGTTGCGCGCCGCCGCAGGCCCATGCGGTCCCCTGGAGGCGATGTAGCCGATGATCGGCCCGCGTCCCAGGGTGTGCACCGTCCAGTCCAGCACCAGCGACCGCACCTCCTCGTCGGGTGCGTCGTCTACCACGATGATCTCGTAGCGGGCCGGATCGAAGCGCTGGTTGGCCAGCGCCGCCAGGCAGCGATCGAGCAGCGCCGGCCGGCCGCAGGTGGGCACGACCACCGAGATCAGCATGCTTCCCGCTTCCCCGTCTTCCGGCTGGCAGCGCCGGTGCGAGTGCGCGGCGCGGGGTTGCGCGCCCAATGCCCGCCAGGGAAAGCGGAACGCCGACTCGTCCGGTCCGGCATTGGCGTCGCGCCAGTTGCCATTCTTGCCAAGCTTGCTCATGCATCCTCTCCTTGCACCGAGCCGGCCAGGGAAGGCAGGCCGGCGGCGATGTCGGCAGCGCGTCCGCCTGCGGTCAGCAGCTCCATTGCCGCCGCCGCCACCCGGGCGGGCGCCACCAGGCGCAGGCAGTCGTGATGGCCGGCGGGGCAGATGCTCTTGTAGCAGTACTTGCAGGGCACATCCTGAAACAGCACCCGGCTTTCCACCCGCCACGGCGTATGCTGGGGATTGGTCAGGGCATAGAGGTCCACCACCGGCGTGCCCAGGGCCGCGGCGATGTGGGCCGGGCTGCTGTTGTTGGTCACCACCGCATCGGCGGCGCCGATGACGGCGCCCAGCTCGGCCAGGTCGAGGGCACCGGCCAGGGACCAGGACGGGGCGTCCATCATCTCCTGCACGCTTGCCACCAGCGCGATCTCCTCGCGCGAGCCGGTGAAGGCGATCTGGCAGCCGGCCTCGGCGAGCAGGCGCGCCGCCTGGGCGAAGCTTGCCGGCGGGTAGCGGCGCGAGGCGGCGGAGGCGCCCGGGTGGGCGACGATGAGGGGGCGCGCCGGATCGACGCCGATTTCGCGCAGGTAGCGCGCGACGCGGGTGCGCGTGCGCCTGGGCACGTGGAACGACAGCCGCTCATCGGCCGTGGTGCAGCCTACCGCGGCGACCAGGTCGAGCTGGCGCCGCACCTCGTGGCGCACCAGGGTGTCCGGCTCGATTTCCGGGACCCACTCGGTCAGCAGGCGATAGGGGTTTTCGCGGCAATGGGCCAGGCGCAGCGGAATGCCCGCCAGGTAGCACAGGTAGGCGGCGGGCAGAGGGTTCTGGCTATAGACCGTGAACACCACCGCCGCATCGAAGCCGCGCGCCGCCAGGTGGGCGATCAGCGCGCCATCGTGGGTGAGGTCGCTGTCCGTGGCCTTCATCCACGGTGCATCGAACTCGATGGCCTCGTCCACCTCGGGGATGAGCGGTGCCAGCCGGGTGCCGGCCCGGGACGTGAGCAGAGTGATGCGCCGGCCGGGCCGGGACGTCTTGAGGGCGCGCAGCGCCGGCGTGGTCATGAGCACATCGCCGATGCTGTCCAGTCTTACGCACAGGATCTCCTGCGCCTCGCTCCAGTCGGGTTTCATGTTCGTGTCTCCGTGGCCCGCGCCTCCTCGGCCGCGACCAGGGTGGCGGCGTGCAGCAGGTCAAGGGCGAAGCCGTGGGGGCAGCGCTGGGGCGTTACATGCCATTCGGTTTCGTTGCCGTTGTCGATGAGGATGGTCCTGCAGCCGGCGCGCCGTCCGGCCTCGATGTCGTCGAGAATGTCGCCGATCAGCCAGGAGCGCGCGAGATCGATGTCGTGTACGCGCGCCGCCTGCAGCAGCAGGCCGGGTGCCGGCTTGCGGCACGAGCAGGGGACAAGGCCGCCCGGGCCGGGGGCGTGGGGACAGTAATGGAAGCCCTCCAGGCGCACGCCGCAGGCAGCGGCGAGCTCCTCCAGCCTTGCGCGTACCCGGGCCAGGGCACTTTCGGGGAAGCGTCCCAGGGCCACCCCGGGCTGGTTGGACACCACGATCAGACGGAAGCCCTGGCGCTGCAGCAGGCGCAATCCGGGCCCGGCGTTGGCGGTCAGGACGATGTGCGCCGGGTCCACGTTGTAGGGGACGTTCTCGACCAGCGTTCCGTCCTTGTCCAGGAAGACCGCGCGCCTGCCCATGTCCGTTCGCTCCGTTGCGCGCCGCGCTGCCTTCAGGCGCTTGCCGCCATGAGCGGCGGGTCGAGGGCCGGCACCGTGCCGCAGGCGGCCTCATACACGTCGGCGAGGCTGCGCGTCACCCGCTCCCAGCGGAACTTGGCGTTCACCCGACGTATGGCATTGCGCCCCAGCTGTTTGATGGCGTCGGGATTGGCGTAGAGCTCGGCCAGGCGTGCGGCGAGGGCGTCGGCGTCGTCGGGCGGCACCAGGTAGCCGGTCTCGCCGTGCACCACGCTGTACTTGATGCCGCCCACGTTGGAGCCGATCACCGGGGTGCCGCAGGCCATGGCTTCCAGCGGGGTGATGCCGAAGGGCTCGTACCAGGGCGTGGTGATGAAGGCGTCGGCGGCGCTGTAGTAGAGCTTGAGCAGCTCGCGCGAGCGCCTGCCGGTGAATATCACGCGCTCGGCCACGCCTGCGTCGGCCGCGATTTCGCGCAGCCGGGCGATCTCGGGCGTCACAACCGGGTCGGGCAGATCCGAGTTGCCGCCCACCACGATCAGTGTCGCGCTGAAGCCGTAACGGCGTTCCAGCCGCGACAGGCCGCGAATGGCATTGTCGATACCCTT
>JBMOQT010000198.1:0-6515 GCA_049320945.1 Pseudomonadota bacterium | reverse complement strand
GTCAGGAGCAAGCGATGCTGCAGCCAGCGAGAAGAAAGTATCGTAAGGAACACAAGGGCCGCAACAAGGGCATCGCCACCCGCGGCACCAAGGTGAGTTTCGGCGAGTACGGCCTCAAGGCCATCGGTCGCGGCCGCCTGACGGCACGCCAGATCGAGGCGGCGCGACGCGCCATGACGCGTCACATCAAGCGCGGCGGGCGCATCTGGATCCGCGTGTTCCCGGACAAGCCCGTATCCAAGAAGCCTGCGGAAGTGCGTATGGGCAACGGCAAGGGCAACCCTGAGTTCTACGTGGCCGAGATCCAGCCGGGTAAGGTGCTCTACGAGATGGACGGCGTCGACGAGACCCTGGCGCGCGAGGCGTTCGCCCTGGCCGCGGCGAAACTGCCGTTCGCCACGGTATTTGTCCACCGCCAGGTGGGAGGCTGATATGAATGCGAAGGAATTGCGGGCCAAGGATACGGCCGAACTGAACAAGGAGCTTCTCGAACTCCTCAAGGCCCAGTTCGGCCTGCGCATGCAGCTGGCCACCCAGCAGCTGAGCAACACCAGCCAGCTGGGCAAGGTGCGCCGGGACATTGCGCGCGTGCGCACCATTCTGCATGAGAAGGCGACAGTGAAATGAATGAAACGACGGAAAAGAACCAGCGCGCCCTGGTGGGCCGCGTGGTGAGCGACAAGATGCAGAAGACCGTGACGGTCCTGGTGGAGCGCAAGGTCAAGCATCCGGTCATCGGCAAGGTGATCACCCGCTCGCGCAAGGTGCACGCCCATGTGGACAACGACGAGGCGGGGCAGGGCGACCTGGTGGAAATCCAGGAGTGCCGGCCCATCTCCAAGACCAAGGCGTGGCGCGTGACCCGGATACTGGAAAAGGCGCGTATCGTTTAGGAACAAGGGCTTTACTTAGGGTAGTAAAGTCGCTAAGATTTACAGTCTTTGCCATCGCCGGCTGCCCATGGCGGCCGGCAATCCACCCGGACGGGTCCAAGACTGACCGCAGGCTGCTGCGGGTAAAGTTGGAGAGTAAAAATGATCCAAATGCAGACGGTGCTGAACGTCGCCGACAATACAGGCGCTCGTTCGGTCATGTGCATCAAGGTGCTGGGCGGCTCGAAGCGCCGCTACGCCGGCATCGGCGACATCATCAAGGTGAGCGTCAAGGACGCTGCGCCGCGCGGTCGTGTCAAGAAGGGCGACGTGTATAACGCAGTCGTGGTGCGCACCGCCAAGGGCGTGCGCCGTCCCGACGGCTCGGTCGTCAAATTCGACGGCAACGCCGCCGTGCTGCTGAACAACAAGCTGGAGCCCATCGGCACCCGCATCTTCGGCCCGGTCACGCGCGAGCTGCGCACCGAGCGCTTCATGAAGATCGTCTCGCTGGCTCCCGAGGTTCTCTGAGGAGAGGACGGATGAACAAGATTCGCAAGGGCGACGACGTTATCGTCATTGCCGGCAAGGACAAGGGCAAACGTGGCACGGTGCTGCGTCGCGTGGACGACGAACGAGTCGTCGTCGAGGGCGTGAACCGCGTCAAGCGCCACACCCGCCCCAACCCCATGAAGGGGCAGGCCGGCGGCATCGTCGAGAAAGAGATGCCGATTCACGTGTCGAATGTGGCGCTGTTCAACCCCGCCACCAGCAAGGCAGACCGCGTGGGCTTCAAGATCCTCGAGGACGGCCGCAAGGTGCGCGTGTTCAAGTCGAACGGCGAAGTTGTGGAAGCGTAAGGAACCATCATGGCGCGCTTGCAGGAGCAGTACAAGAAGACGATTGTGCCCGAGTTGATGAAGCAGTTCGGCTACAAATCCATCATGGAAGTGCCGCGCATCACCAAGATCACCCTGAACATGGGGGTCGGCGAGGCGGTGGGCGACAAGAAGGTGCTGGAGCACGCGGCCGGCGACATGGCCAAGATCGCTGGCCAGAAGCCGGTCACCACCAAAGCCAGGAAATCGATCGCCGGCTTCAAGATCCGCAAGGACTATCCCATCGGCTGCATGGTGACCCTGCGCGGCGCCCGCATGTATGAATTCCTCGACCGTCTGGTGTCGATCGCCCTGCCGCGCATCCGCGACTTTCGCGGCATCTCCGGGCGCGCCTTCGACGGCCGGGGCAACTACAACCTGGGCGTGAAAGAGCAGATTATTTTCCCGGAAATCGAGTACGACAAGATCGATGCTCTGCGCGGCATGAATATCAGCATCACGACTACGGCGAAGACGGACGAGGAAGCCAAGGCGCTTCTCGCCGCCTTCAAGTTTCCGTTCAAGAATTGAGGCTCCCATGGCGAAACTTGCACTGATCAATCGCGAGGAAAAGCGGGCCAAGTTGGTGGCCAAATACGCCGCCAAGCGGGCCGAGCTGAAGGCGCAGATCGACAACACCAAGCTCTCCGAAGAGGAGCGCATGGCGGCGCGTCTCAAGCTGCAGCAGTTGCCGCGCAACGCCAATCCGACCCGCCAGCGCAACCGCTGCGCGCTGACCGGCCGCCCGCGGGGCTATTTCCGCAAGTTCGGCTTGTGCCGAAACAAGCTGCGCGAGATTGCCTTCCGCGGCGAAGTGCCGGGCATGACCAAGGCCAGCTGGTAACGAGGAGTATCCGATGAGCATGACCGATCCTATCGCCGATATGCTGACGCGCATCCGCAACGCGCAGCTGGCCAACAAGGCCTCCGTTGCGATGCCCTCCTCCAAGCTGAAAATCGCCATCGCCAAGGTGCTGAAGGACGAGGGATACATCGACGACTTTGCCGTGCGCGACGGCGACGGCAAGGCCGAACTGGACATCGCCCTCAAGTATTATGCGGGCCGTCCGGTGATCGAACGCATCGAGCGGGTGTCGCGTCCCGGACTGCGCGTCTACAAGGGCAGCCAGGACCTGCCGCGCGTCATGAACGGGCTGGGAGTGGCCATTGTATCCACGCCCAAGGGCGTCATGACCGACCGCAAGGCGCGCGCCAACAATGTCGGCGGCGAAGTGCTGTGCATCGTGGCGTAAGGGGAAAGCAATGTCACGTATCGCAAAATATCCTGTCGAGCTGCCCAAGGGGGTCGAGGTCACCCTGGCGGCCAACGAAGTGACCGTCAAGGGCCCGCTGGGCTCGCTCAAGCAACGGGTGCATCCGGCGGTGCGCATCGAGAAGGACGGCGAGAAAGTATTCTGCCGTGCCATCGACGGCGCCGAGAATGCCAGCGCCCAATCCGGGACCATGCGCGCCCTGCTGGCCAATATGGTGACGGGCGTGTCCAAGGGCTTCGAGAAGAAACTCACCCTGGTGGGCGTCGGTTACCGCGCCCAGGCCCAGGGCGCCAAGCTCAACCTGTCCCTGGGCTTCTCGCATCCGGTGGTGCACGACATGCCGGCGGGCATCAAGGTGGAGACGCCCTCCCAGACGGAAATCGTCATCAAGGGCATCGACAAACAACTCGTGGGTCAGGTGGCGGCAGAAGTCCGCGGCTATCGCCCGCCCGAGCCGTACAAGGGCAAAGGCGTGCGCTACGCGGATGAAGTCATCATCCTGAAGGAAACGAAGAAGAAGTAAGCACTAAGGGTACTTCCATGGACAAGAAGCAGGCGCGTTTGCGCAGAGCTCGCCAAACCCGAGCCAAGATTGCTGAACTGAAGGCGGTGCGTTTGTGTGTGCATCGCTCCAATTGCCACATCTACGCGCAGATCATCGACGGCGCCGGTGCGCGGGTTATCGCCGCGGCCTCCACCGTCGAGCCCGAGGTGCGCAAGGAAGTGTCCAATGGCGGCAACGTGAAGGCCGCCGCCGTCGTCGGCAAGCTGATTGCCGAGCGCGCCAAGGCCAAGGGCATTGAAACGGTCGCGTTCGACCGCTCCGGCTTCCAGTATCACGGCCGCGTCAAGGCGCTGGCGGAGGCCGCCCGCGAAGGCGGTCTCAAGTTCTAACGAGGTATAGGCATGGCAAAACCGCAGACGAGAAAACCGCAGGCCGCCGAGGAGCGCGAAGAAGGCTTGCGCGAGAAGATGGTCTCCATCAATCGCGTCACCAAGGTGGTGAAGGGCGGCCGGATTCTCGGCTTTGCCGCGCTCACCGTGGTGGGGGACGGCGATGGCGGCATCGGCATGGGGAAGGGTAAGGCACGCGAAGTGCCGGTCGCCGTGCAAAAGGCGATGGATGAGGCTCGCCGCAGGATGGTGAAGATCTCCCTCAAGAACGGGACGCTGCACCACCCGGTGGTGGGCCAGCATGGTGCATCCAAGGTGCTGATCCAGCCGGCCTCCGCCGGTACCGGCATCATTGCCGGCGGCCCCATGCGCGCGGTGTTCGAGGTGATGGGCGTGACCGACGTGCTGGCCAAGTGCTTCGGTTCCACCAATCCGTACAACGTGGTGCGCGCCACGCTGGACGGCTTGAAGAAGATGAACACGCCGGCGGAAGTGGCTGCAAAGCGCGGCAAGTCCGTCGAAGAGATCCTGGGGTGACACATGGCTGACAGGAAGATCAAGGTCACACTGGTGAAAGGCCTGATGGGCACCAAACAGGATCACCGGGCCACGGTGCGCGGGCTGGGGCTCAAGCGCCGCAACCATACCGTCGAACTGCGGGATACCCCGGAAGTGCGCGGCATGATCAACAAGGTTGCCTACCTCGTGAAGTGTGAGGGCTAAATGGAACTCAATAATCTGAAACCCGCCGCGGGCGCCAAGCACGCCAAGAAACGCGTCGGGCGTGGCATCGGCAGCGGCTGGGGCAAGACCGCAGGACGCGGCCACAAGGGCCAGAAGGCCCGCGCCGGCGGCTTCCACAAGGTCGGCTTCGAGGGCGGCCAGATGCCGCTCCAGCGCCGCCTGCCGAAGCGCGGCTTCACGTCGCTCACCCACAGCCGCAACGTCGAGGTGCGCTTGTCCGACCTGGAGCGTCTGCCCGTCGACGATGTGGATCTGCTGATCCTGAAGCAGGCCGGCGTGGTTCCGGCCAACGCCCTGTCGGCCAAAGTCATCCTGTCCGGCAAGCTCAGCAGGAAGGTTACGCTGCGGGGCGTGGGCGCGACCAAGGGTGCCAAGGCGGCCATCGAGGCGGCCGGCGGCTCCGTGGCGGCAGAGTAGAGCATAGGGAAGAACCTTGGCAACGAATCCCGCAACACTCGGCAAGACGGGCAAGTTCGGCGATCTGAAGCGCCGGCTGATGTTCCTGCTCGGCGCGCTGGTCGTCTATCGCATCGGCGCGCACATTCCGGTGCCGGGCATCGACCCGAACGTGTTGTCCCAGCTGTTCGAGGGGCAGCAAGGCGGGATTCTGGGCATCTTCAACTTGTTCTCCGGTGGCGCGCTGGGGCGTTTCACCATCTTCGCCCTGGGCATCATGCCCTACATCTCGGCGTCGATCATCATGCAGTTGATGACCATTGCGGTGCCGAGCCTGGAGGCCCTGAAGAAGGAAGGGGAAGCCGGACGGCGCAAGATTACCCAGTACACCCGCTACGGGACGGTGGCGCTGGCCTTGTTCCAGTCCCTGGCCATCGCCATCGGCCTGGAAGCCCAGCCCGGCCTGGTGCTGGAGCCTGGCCTGCTGTTCCGTTTCACCACGGTGGCGACCCTGGTCACTGGAACCATGTTCCTGATGTGGCTGGGCGAACAGATCACCGAGCGGGGCCTGGGCAACGGTATTTCCATCATCATCTTCGCCGGTATCGCCGCTGGCCTGCCCAACGCCATCGGCGGCCTGTTCGAGCTGGTGCGCACCGGCGCCATGCACGCCCTGACGGCGCTGTTTATTGTCGCCCTGGTGGTGCTGGTGACCGGCCTGGTGGTGTTCGTGGAGCGGGGGCAGCGCAAGATCCTGGTGAACTACGCCAAGCGTCAGGTGGGCAACAAGATCTATGGCGGCCAGAGCTCGCACCTGCCCCTCAAGCTCAACATGTCGGGCGTGATCCCGCCCATCTTTGCTTCGTCGATCATACTGTTCCCCGCGACCGCGGCGAGCTGGTTCGGCCAGGGCGATGCCTTGCGCTGGCTGAAGGACATCGCCTCGGCGCTGTCACCCGGCCAACCCATCTACGTGATGCTGTACGCCGCAGCGATCGTCTTCTTCTGCTTTTTCTACACGGCGCTCGTGTTCAATTCCAAGGAGACGGCGGACAACCTGAAGAAGAGCGGCGCTTTCGTGCCGGGCATCCGCCCGGGCGAGCAGACGGCGCGCTACATCGACAAGATTCTGATGCGGCTGACCCTGGTCGGCGCCATTTACGTGACTCTGGTATGCCTGCTGCCGGAGTTCCTGATCCTCAAGTGGAACGTGCCCTTCTACTTCGGTGGCACGTCGCTGTTGATCATCGTGGTCGTGACCATGGATTTCATGTCCCAGGTCCAGGCCTACATCATGTCGCATCAGTACGAGAGCCTGCTCAAGAAGGCAAACTTCAAGGGGTCGGGCTTCCCAACCAGGTAGGAGTATGGCGAAGGAAGACGTCATTGAAATGCAGGGCGAGGTGACCGAAACCCTGCCCAACGCGACCTTCCGGGTCAGGCTGGAAAACGGCCAT
>JBMOQT010000197.1:0-6535 GCA_049320945.1 Pseudomonadota bacterium | reverse complement strand
CCGCCTGCCGCGGCCGCGGCGTCGAGGTCATCCCGGCCACCGGCGCCAACGCGCTGGCGGTGGCGGAGTATGTCGTCGCCACCGTCATGGTCCTGCTGCGCGGCGCCTACTTGTCGAGCGCCGCGGTGGCCCGGGGCGAATGGCCCCGGGCCCGGCTGTCGGAAGGTCGCGAGACCGCCGGCAAGACCCTGGGCCTGGTGGGCTTCGGCGGCATCGGACAGCTCACGGCACGGCTCGCCCGGGGCCTGGGCATGCGCGTGTTGGCCTACGACCCGTTGCTGGCCGACGATGCCGCGGCCTGGGCCGAGACCGGCGTCGAGCGCAGGGATCTCCCGGCTCTGCTGGCCGAGGCGGACGCGGTGAGCCTGCACGTCCCCCTGACAGAGGAGACGCGGGGCCTCATGAATGCCGAGCGCATCGCCCGGATGAAGCCGCAAGCGGTGCTCGTCAACACCGCACGCGGCGGCATCGTCGACGAAGCCGCCCTAGCGGCGGCCCTGACCGACGGCCGGCTCGCCGGCGCGGCACTCGATGTGTTCGAGCACGAACCCCTGCCGGCCGGCTCGCCCCTCGCGACCGCGCCCAACCTTATCCTGACGCCCCACATCGGCGGCGTCACCCGTGAATCCAATGCCCGCGTCAGCAGCCTGATCGCCGAGAAGGTGGCCCGCTTTCTCTCGGACGCGGCAGACCCGTGACGGAGCCCCCATGCCCAAACTGTCCCTGGAACACTTGAACACATTGGCCGCGCAGGCCCTGGAGCGCGCCGGCGCGGCACCCGGCATGGCCCGCGCCACCGCCGCCGCGCTGGTCGCGGCGGAGGCCCAGGGCCTGGCGTCCCACGGCCTGTCACGGGTGGCGCAATATGCCGCTCACCTGCGCCACGGCCGGGTGAACGGCGCCGCCCAGCCGCGGGTGATTCGCGCCAAGGCCGCCGCCTGCCTGGTGGACGCGGACGAGGGGCTGGCCTTTCCCGCCTGCGCCCTGGCGGTGGCCGAGGCGATCGAACGGGCCCGCGCGTGTGGCGCAGCCTTCTCCGGCGTCACCCGCAGCCATCACTTCGGCGCCGCCGCCTATCATCTGGAACCGGTGGCGGCCGCCGGCCTGGTGGGCCTCGCCTTCGGCAATTCGCCCGCCGCCATGCCGGCCTGGGGCGGGCGGCGCGCCCTGTTCGGCACCAACCCGATCGCCGCCGTGTTCCCCCGCCGCGGCGCGCCGCCCCTGGTCATCGACTTGTCCCTATCCGAAGTGGCGCGCGGCAAGCTCATGGTCGCGGCCAAGGAGGGTCGCAGCATTCCGACCGGCTGGGCACTGGACAAGGACGGCAACCCCACCACCGATCCCCAGGCCGGGCTGGCGGGCATGATGCTGCCGGCGGGCGGCGTCAAGGGCGCAATGCTGGCCCTGATCGTGGAATTGCTGTGCTGCGCCCTGACCGGCGCGGCCTACGGCTTCGAAGCGGATTCCTTCTTCTCCGATGAAGGCAACCGGCCGCGCATCGGCCACGCCTTCCTGGTGATCGACCCCGCCGCCCTGGCCGGAGCGGACGTGTTTCACGAGCGCCTGGAGACCCTGATCGACATGATGCTGCGGGACCCCGAGGTGCGCCTTCCCGGCCACCGTCGGCAGGCGCTGGCCGATGCCGCACGCATGGTGGGCGTCGAAGTGCCGGCGCCGCTCCTGGCGCAACTCGAATCCCTGGCGGGCGCATGAGCCGGCGCTCGCAACGCCCTGCCCCATGAGCCTGCCGGTCGAGGTGGTCCTCGGCGCGGCGCTGGTCATCACGCTGGCCTACTTGGTCTTTGGTTTGACGGGCTTCGGCTCGTCGATCACCGCCGTGCCGCTGCTCGCGCACCTGCTGCCGTTGAAGCTGGCGGTGCCCATGATGCTGATCTTCGATCTGTGTGCCGCCCTGCTGCTCGGATTCAAGAACCGAAGCGCCATCGACCGCAAGGAACTCCTGCGCCTGGTGCCCTACATGCTGGCCGGCATGGCGCTCGGGGTGACGGTCCTGGTCAAGGCGCCCGAGTCGGCGCTGCTGCTGATCCTGGGAATCTTCGTGCTCGCCTATTCCGCCTGGAGCCTGGTCTTCCGCCCCAGCCTGAAACCCATCGGCCCCGCCTGGTCGGTTCCGCTGGGCGCCGCCGGCGGCGTATTCACCGCGCTGTTCGGCACCGGCGGCCCCATCTACACCATCTACCTGGCCCGGCGCCTGGACGACAAGTTGATGCTGCGCGCCACCATCACCTCCCTCATCTTCGTCAGCGCCCTGGCGCGCCTCGTCTTGTTCACCAGCGTTGGTCTCTACGGGCAGGAAAACCTGTTGTGGCTCGTCGCCCTGCTGCTGCCCTGCGCCCTCGCCGGCCTCTACCTCGGCAGCCGCCTGCACCGCCGCCTGCCGGCACAGCGCGTGATCCAGGCCGTGTGGGCGGTGCTCGTCATCGGCGGCGCCAGTCTTGTCTGGCGGGGTATGGCCGCCTAGAAGCCGTGGCGGGTGACACCGCGCCGGTCTTGTCACTCGTCACCGCCTCCACAAAAGCAAAGCTCAACCTGACCACAAGAAATACTGCGTTGACGCCCGCAGATGGGGCGCCTAGCATGGACCAAAAAACAAGAATCATAATTCTGATTTCGTTTGCACCCAGGCCCCCGGAGAGGAGCCGGAAAGAACAGTGATCGGAACACATCATAGGAGACACCATGAAACTCACGCGCATCCTCGCGGTACTCGGCCTGGCCTTCTCTCTATCCCTTTCCTCGGGCTCTTCGATGGCGCAGGCCAAGCCCACGGTCCGCTTCCACGAGTATCCCGGGTCGATCATCCATATCGTCAACTGGGCGATGATCGAAAAGGGCTTCTGTGACAAGCACGGCATCAAATGCGAGCCGGTCAGCCTGGCCAGCGGACCGCTGGCCCAGCAGGCGGCGGCGGCGGGCAGCGTGGACCTCATCTTCAGCTCGGCCGACGTGATGATGCAGGCGGTTGCCAAAGGCAACGACCTGCAGATGGTCGGCGCGCAGATCCCCAACAACGTCTATTCGCTCTCGGTCCGCTCCGACCTGCCGCAGCCCAACCGCGCCGCCGGTTATCCCAAAAACATGGAGGATCTGAAGGGTAAGCGCATCGGCGTCAGCGCCCGCGGCAGCGCGACCGAGATGTATGTCAAATCCCTGTTCGCCGGCGCCGGGCTGCCACCCGAGAGCGCGGTGTTTGTCCCTGTCGGCGCCCCCGCCACCGCATTTCCCGCCCTCGTCGCGAAGCAAGTGGACGCGGTCCTGAGCTGGGATCCGGTCCCCGCCTTGTGCGCCGCCACCGGCTCCTGCAATGTGGCGGTCGATCTGCGCAAGGGCGAAGGGCCCGCTGATATCAAGGCCATGAACGGCGGATTCGTCGTGTGGCAGGCCAGGCGCGAGTACATAGAAAAGAACGAGGCGACCATCGACGCCTTCATGCGTGCCGTGGCTGACGGCGTGGCCTGGGTAAAGGATCCCCAGAACTACCCCGCGGTTCTGGCGCTTGCCAACAAGCATTTCAAGGCGGGCGACGTCCCCAACCGCGATCAGTTCATGGAGCAGGTGGTGAAGGAGTCCATCGCTCAGTCCGGCACCGAGTTCAACCCGCGTGTGGTCGAAGGCTTCAACAACTTCCTGGTGAAGAACAAGATGATCGACAAGCCCCTCGACCTCAAGCGGATCGTCTATAGGAAGCTGCTCAATGAAACGCGCTGAACCGGGCGAAGTGCAGGTTCGGATGGACAGGGGTTTGGCGTCAATCGACATCGGGCACGTCAATCACGTCTTTGCGGGCGGCACCCGCGCCGTGAGCGACGCGACCATCCGGATTGACGCCGGGCAGTTCGTGTCCATCGTCGGCCCGAGCGGTTGCGGCAAGACCACGCTGCTCAACCTCGTCGCCGGATTGATTCCGCTGCAGCAGGGCAGCATCCTGGTGGCCGGCGCACCGCCCAGGGCGGGGCGGCACGACGTGGCCTACATGCTGGCCCGGGACTGCCTGTTCCCCTGGCGTACCGCGCTGGACAACGTCAGGCTGGGCGGGGAGTTCCGCGGAGTGCCGAATCCCGCGCGCACCGAAAGGGCGCTCGAGCTGCTGGCCAAGGTCGGACTGAAAGGCTTCGAGGCGAACTACCCCAAGGCGCTGTCCCACGGCATGCGCCAGCGCGTGGCGCTGGCGCGCACATTCTCGCTGGACTCCCCCGTCCTGCTGATGGACGAGCCCTTCGGCGCCCTGGACGCACAGACCAAGCTGCAGCTGGAGGACGTTCTGCTCGAATTGTGGACTGCGGAACGGCGCACCGTGGTCTTCATCACCCACGATCTCAACGAGGCGGTCACGCTCTCCGATCGCGTGGTGGTGATGTCGTCGCGCCCCGGGCGCATCCTGGCCGACATCCCGATACCGTTGCCGCGCCCGCGCTCGGTGCGCGCCTTGCAGAAGGATCACCGCTATCACGAGATCTACGCCGAGGTCTGGTCCCGGCTCGAGGAAGGTCTCTGTCAAGGAGGCATGCTGTAATGGGTGACACGATCAACGTCAGAAGAGGGAGCATTCTCGCGCTGCAGCTTGTGGCGCTGGCGCTTTTCCTCGTCGTCTGGGAATGGGCATCGACGACCAAGGCGATCGATCCGCTCTTCATCGGGCAACCCACGAAGATCTTTGCTTATCTTTACAACGCCCTGTTCGTGGACCACAAGCTGGTCACCGAAGCGGCGTGGACCCTGTCCTCGACCATCGCGGCCTTCGCGCTCGGCAGCGCCGCCGGCATCGCCGTCGGTCTGCTGTTCGTGCTCTATCCACCGGCCGAGAAGTTCCTGGACCCGCTGCTGTCGGCGCTCAATGCGCTGCCGCGGATCGCTCTCGCTCCGCTGTTCCTGCTGTGGTTCGGGCTGGGGCCGGGTTCCAAGATCGCCCTCGGGTTCTCCCTGACGTTCTTCATCGTGCTGGCAAACACGATAGCGGGGGCACGCAGTGTCGACTCGGACTGGCTGATCCTGTCGAGAATGCTGGGCGCCGGCAGGACCAAGGTGTTCTTCAAAGTCACGCTGATCAGCGCCGTGCCGACGATTTTTTCCGGGCTTCGCCTCGGGCTGATCTACGCCCTGCTGGGCGTCATCGCCGGTGAGATCATCGCCTCCCAGCATGGTCTGGGCCAGCTGCTGAGCTATCTCGCCGGAACCTTCGATACCAATGGCGTGTTCGCGGTGCTGTTCTTCCTCGCGATACTCGGGGTGGCTCTCACCAAGCTGATGAGCCTGATAGAAAGCCACCTCCTGCGGTGGCGCTGATGACCTCCGCCCTGGACAACGCGATCCGGAATGCCGTGGAAGACGATCTGATCACCGCCGCGCCGTCCTCGCTGCGCCTCGAAGGGGTGACCCCGGCCCGCCAGGCGCGCAGCCAGGCGACTTTTCGCGCGCTCATCGTGGCGGGCAGGAAGGCGCTGGAACAGAAGAACTTCGACGCCGTGACCATCGAGGAAATCGCCCAGGCGGCCGGCGCCTCGGTCGGGGCCTTCTATGGCCGCTTCGCCAACAAGGAGGCCTTCTTTGCGGCGATCCAGGAGATCACCGTATCCGACGTCGAGGCGCAGTTGCGGCGGCTGCTCGCGGATCGAAAGGTCGGCGCCGCGGAGAACGCGGTGTTCATGCGCTCGATCACACGCTTCTGGGTCAACATCTACAGGAAGAACCGCGGGCTCTACCTGGCCGCCTTCAAGCATTCGTCCTCGCTTCCCGGCGCCTGGACGCCGTTCAAGCGCCTGGGCTGGACCTGCGCCGGACTGGTATGCGCGGCATTGCTGCCGAGACTGAAGGCGGACGGCCGGCGGATATCGGAGAAGGATGTCCGGGCGGCATTCCAGTTCGTCAACGGCCTGCTGGTGAACGCGGTGGTCAACGATCCCGGCCCCATCTCCCTCGACGATCCGGAAATGGAAGACATGGTGGAGCGCTTTTTCTGTTCATTCTTCGGCATCGAGGACGCTCCGCCGAAGACGCGGCGCAGGAAGGAAACCCGGTGAATCGCTTCATAGGCAAGGTGGTCATCGTCGCCGGCGGCGCTTCGGGTATCGGCCTGGCGACGGCCCGGCGCCTGGCCGCGGAAGGCGCGCTGGTGGCCATTGTGGACCGCGACGGCGAAGCCGCTGCGCGCACAGCGCAGGGCCTGATCGATTCGGGAAACCAGGCGCTGGCGCTGCCGGCGGACGTGAGCGATGCCCGCGCCGTCGCCCGGGCGTTCCAGGAGGCGGTGGGGCGATTCGGGCGGCTCGACGCCGTGGTGAACAGCGCCGGAATCATCGCGCGGGGCAGCCTGGAAGAGACCAGCGAAGAGGAGTGGCGCCGCGTAATCGAGGTGGACCTGTACTCGATGTTCTACTCGGCCCGGGCCGCCGCACCCCTGCTGCGCGCCGCGGGCGGAGGCTCGATCGTCAACGTGGCCTCGGTGGCCGGCAGCCGGGGTGCGGTCAATGTCGCCTACGTCGCCGCCAAGGGCGGCGTGATCGCCCTGACCCGACAA
>JBMOQT010000196.1:0-6564 GCA_049320945.1 Pseudomonadota bacterium | reverse complement strand
CCTATGCCCTGGCCGGCGCCGGTGACGAGGGCGACTCGATCTTTCAACAGCATGGCTATCCTCCCGATCCGTCGATGGGTTTGTATACCACGGGTACGTGAGCGCATGCAAGTAAATGCATCAAAATCTCCATGAAGGCACAATAATGCACGATCCGGCCGCCGGGCACCAACGGCGCCGGGAGGCCTCTAACTAACCCGGTCCATCGGCCAGGAATATGGAGGTCATCATGGAACGCCGTACCCACACCCCGCATCCGGGCGCCAGTCCCTCCGTGCCCGGCACCCACATGAAACCCGGCGACGAAGCGCCTCCCGGCACGCCGGGCACGGGCGAGAACCTGTGTCCCGATTGCTCCGGCAGGGGGCGCATAGGCGACCGCCCGTGCGAAACCTGCGAAGGCACGGGCACCGTCATCCAGGGAGTCGGCGGCGCGTAAGCCGCGCACCGCGGGTCGCGGAACGGGCCGCGACAGCGGCGTCCTACGCCTTGAGCGAGAAGCGCCGCGTACAGGTGGCGTCGCCGGCGGGCAGGGCGGATTCGGTCACCACCTGCAGCTTGGGCGAGATGGTGCGCACGGTGGCCTGGAACCAGTTGTCGCAACCGGGCTGGCATTGGCCGGCGGCGCCGCGCTCGCGGAAGGAGTCGAGCCAGGGGCAGGCCTCGTGCACCAGCAGGGAGGCGCCGCCCTCGCGGGCGGTGTGGGCCATCTCGCCCATGACCTGGCTGGCGCGCAGCATGGTGTAGGCAATCTGCTCGGGATCCTCCGGGTTGCCGCCGCGCTCCAGGTACATCTTGCCGGTGCCAATGCCCACGATCTCCCAGAAGCGCATCTGCACCTCGTCGGCCGCCTGCTTGCCCAGCCGTTCTTCCACGGCCTCGCGCCAGCTGTGGAAGAAATCGTGGGTGATGCGGATCATGGATTGCCAGTCCCGCTCCATGCGGGCGAGCTTCTTTTCCAGTTCGGCGACGGTCTGGGCTTCCGGGGTCATGGCTTGGACTCCTCGATGTGGTTGTTTGCCCGCGCGGCGCGCCGGGCTTCGAATTCCTGTAGCGCCCGCTGGTATTCGGCGACGTTTTCCGCCGTGACCGGCGTGCCGCACTCGTAGCAGGCGTTTGTCATACGGTCGAACCAGCGGCAGCCGCACTGGTCGCAGGCCAGTTCGGGTGCGCCGCTGGGATTGTGGAAGATCATCGGCAGGCTCCCAGGAAGGCGAGACCCAGCGAGTCGAGAAACTCCTCGTAGCCGGCGTCCTGCAGTTGGTACTTGGTGCGCATGACATAGAACATGATGCCCCCCTGGCGGATCAGGCGCTTCATGGACGACAGGGCCTGCCCGTCGAGGCTGGCGTGCAGGCTGCGCAAGGCCTCGTCGCTGGCCACGAACAGCAGGTCCACGCCGGCGTCCTGGAAGCCGTGGTAGGGGCGTAGCCCCGCGCGCATGCCTGCCTCCGTCATCTCCCAGATGAGCATGTGCCCGTCGCCGCCGGCCGCCACGAGCCCGGCCACGTGCTTGCCCGGCTGGATGCCCGAGCCCTCCCGCGGCACCAGGCCCACGAGCGATCCCGGCAGCATCTCCGAGAACACCTCGCCGTGCCGGTCCAGCATGGCCTGCCAGGGATCGACGGGGTCGAACAGACTGTGTGGCGCCATATCAGTGCTTGGGAAAGACCAGCCCGAGATCCTCGACGAATTCCATCAGGCCCGCCGCCTCCAGCTCGTCGGCGCTCCTGAGCACGTAGGGCAGGGCCTTGCCGCGCCTGACCATCGTCGGCAGGAAGGCGAGACCCTCGCGGCATAGGGACACGGCTTCCGCCTCGTCGAGCACCAGGAGCAGGCCCAGGTCGTCCTCCGCCTCGCCCCGATAGTCGCGCCAGCGGGAAGGTCCGCCACCCTCCGCGGGCGGCCAGGGCAGCAGGCGGCCGCGCCGCGCCCCGTGGTCGGCCCTGCCCAGGAAACCTATGGACAGGCGCGCCGGCACCGGCGGCCAGGCCGCGGCCGCCTGCTGCAGGAGGTCCTGCCACACCGTGGCCTCAACCGACGCTGCGCCTTCCTTGCCGTCCATCGCTTGCCATCCCGCACAACACCCGGCTTTCGCCATGGGTTCTATATAGCATGCTTCCCGCCCGAAATGCAATGAAATGCATGAATCCGTATTAAGATGCATTACATTGCAGTTGATGCCCGCGCTTTGAAAACGAAGCTCGGTGTGTGTACTGTATACGCAAATCCGTCTTTTGTCCCCTGGTATGCTGTTGCTGCCATGAAATCATCCGACGACATCCGTATCGAAGACATCCGCGCCGGGTCGCGCACTGCCTTGGCGCGCGCCCTGAGCCTGATCGAGAACGATAGGCCCGGGGTCGCGCGCCTGGAAGCGGCCCTGTCGCCCCACTGCGGCCGCGCCCATGTGCTGGGCATCACCGGCGCGCCCGGAGCCGGCAAGTCCACCCTGATCGGGGCCCTGCTGGGCGAGTTCCTCCGGCGCGGGCGTACGGTAGCCGTGCTGGCCATCGACCCCTCCAGCCCGGTGAGCGGCGGCGCCGTACTGGGCGACCGGGTGCGCATGGAGGAGCACGCCGCCGACGACCGGGTGTTCGTGCGCTCGGTATCGGCGCGCGGCCACCTGGGCGGGCTGGCGCGGGCCACCGGGCGCATGGTGGACTTGTTCGACGCCGCGGGCTTTGACGTCGTCATCGTCGAGACGGTGGGCGCGGGCCAGTCGGACGTGGCGGTGCGCGCGGTGGCCGACACCGCCATCGTCGTCTGTCCGCCGGGCCTGGGCGACGACCTGCAGGCCATCAAGGCGGGCATCCTGGAGATCGCCGACATCCTGGTGGTAAGCAAGTGCGACCAGCCCGCCGCCGAACGCACCGTGACGGATCTCACCAGCATGCTGACGATGCGCAGCCGCGGCCGGACGGTGCCGGTGGTGCGGACTGCGGCGGGCCGCGGCGAAGGTATCGCGGAGCTGGTCGACCGCATCGAAGAGCACGGCGCGGCGGCGGGCCGCGGCCGGCGCCGGCGCGAGGCGGCCGAGCCCCCGGCGCTGGCGGGCGGCGAGGTGGACGAGCTTCTGGCCCAGGTGCACGCCTGGCGCGCCGCCGGCCAGGGCGTGGCGCTCGCCACGGTGGTGCGCACCTGGGGTTCCTCGCCGCGGCCGGAAGGCAGCCACCTGGCGGTCAACGGCGCGGGCGCCTTCGTCGGCTCCGTGTCCGGCGGCTGCGTGGAGGGCGCCGTGGTGTCCGAGGCCCAGGCGGTGATTGTCGACGGCAAGCCGCGCCTGCTGGAATTTGGCGTGAGCGACGAGCAGGCCTGGGCGGTGGGCCTGGCCTGCGGCGGCAAGGTGCAGGTGTACGTGGAGCGCGTGGCATGAAGGCCGCCACCCTGGAGCGCCTGCTCGCCGAGCGCCGGGCGCGGCGCGCCGTCGCCCTGGTGACGCGCCTGTCCGACGGCGCCCAGAGCCTGGTGTGGGACAAGGACTGGACCGGCGACCTGGCGCTCACCGAAGCGCACTTGGCCGAGGCGCGCAAGCTGCTGGCGGCGGGCCGCAGCGCGCTCATCGAGGAGGCGCCCGAGCGCCTGTTCGTGCGCGCCTACGGTGTGCCGCCGCGTCTGTTCATCGTCGGCGCGGTGCACATCACCCAGGCCCTGGCGCCCATGGCGGCCCTGGCCGGCTTCGAAGTCACGGTCATCGATCCGCGCCGCGCCTGGGCCACGGCCGAGCGCCTGCCCGGGGTCAGCTTCAGCCACGAGTGGCCGGACAAGGCCCTGGCGCGCCTGGGGCTGGACGCCGGCAGCGCCGTGGTCACCCTGTCCCACGATCCCAAGCTGGACGACCCGGCGCTGGTGGCGGCGCTCAACAGCGACGCCTTCTACATCGGCGCCCTGGGCAGCACCCGCACCCATGCCAAGCGCATGGAGCGGCTGGCGCAGCAGGGGCTGGGCGAGGCGGCCAAGCGCATCCATGCCCCGGTCGGCCTGGACCTGGGCGGGCGCGCGCCGGCGGAGATCGCCATCGCCATCCTGGCCCAGATCATCCACAGCCGCTACCAATGATCTTCGGCCAGTTTCCCTGCGACGAGGCGGCGGGCATCATCCTGGCCCACAGCCTCAGCCTGGGCGGGCGCAGCCTGCGCAAGGGCCGGGTGCTGAGCGCCGAGGACGTGGCCGAGCTGCGCCGCGCCGGCCTGGCGACCGTGTGGGGCGCGCGCCTGGAGCCGGGCGACGTGGCCGAGGACCAGGCCGCCGGCGAGATCGCCGCCTTGCTGGGCGGCGAGGGCGTCGGCCCGCGCGCGCCCTACACCGGGCGCTGCAACCTGCACGCCCACGCCGCCGGCGTGCTGCTCCTGGACCGGGAGCGGCTCGACCGCCTCAACCTGCTGGACGAGGCCATCACCGTCGGCACCTTGCCGCCCCATGCCGTGGTGCGCAAGGGGCAGGTGGTGGCCACGGTCAAGATCATTCCCTTCGCCGTGCGCCGCGGGCTGATCGACGCCTGGCGCGCCATTGCTGCCAGCGCGCCGCTGCTACGGGTGGCGCCCTTCCGCCCGCGCCGGGCGGCCCTCATCCTGAGCGAGCTGCCGGGCATGAAGGACAGCGTGCTGCGCGGCACCGTCGGCGCCCTGCGCCGGCGCCTGGAGGGCTTAAGCAGCCGCCTCGCCCTGGAGCTGCGCGGCCCCCACGAGGTGGGAGCGCTGGCGGCGCTGGTGCGCCGGGCGCGCGCCGCCGGCTGCGATCTTATCCTGCTGTCCGGCGCCACCGTGACCAAGGACCGGGGCGACGTTGCCCCTGCGGCCATCGTCGCCGCCGGTGGCGCGGTGGAGCATTTCGGCATGCCGGTGGAGCCGGGCAACATGTTGTTGCTGGCGCGCCTGGGAGAGGTGCCGGTGCTGGTGCTGCCCGGCTGCGCCCGCTCGCGCCGCCTGAACGGGCTGGACTGGGTGCTGCAGCGCCTGGCGGCCGACCTGCCGGTGACGCGCGAGGAGATCATGCGCATGGGCGTGGGCGGCCTGATCCGCAGCCCCCTGGAGCCGGAGGACGAGGAAGAAGCCGCGGACGAGGCCCCCGTGCCCCCGCCCGCCGGGCCCAAGGTCGCCGTGGTGGTGCTGGCCGCCGGCCGCTCGACGCGCATGCAGGGCGCCAACAAGCTGCTGGCGGAAGTGGACGGCGTGCCCATGGTGGCCCGCGCCGCCTGCGCCGCCCTGGCCTCGCGCGCGGCCGAGGTGCTGGTGGTGACGGGCCACGAGGCCGAACGGGTGGCGGCGGCGCTGACCGGCTGCCCGGTGCGCCTGGTGCACAACCCCGACTACGGCGCAGGCCTGTCCACTTCGCTGCGGGCCGGCCTCGCCGCCCTGGCGCCGGACACCGACGCTGCCATCGTCATGCTGGCCGACATGCCCCGCATCGGCGCCGGCCACCTGGACCGCCTCATGGACGCTTTCGATCCGGCCGCCCCGCAGATCGTCGTCCCCTGCCACGACGGCCGCCGCGGCAACCCCATCCTGTGGCCGCGCGGGTTTTTCGGCGAAATGCAGCGAGTCACCGGCGACCAGGGCGCCCGCGAGCTGCTCACCCGCCATGCCGGTCGCATCAAGGCGATTGAAACGGACGAGGCTGTTTTCGCTGATGTGGATACGCCCGATGCGCTGGAACAGGCGCGCGCCCGGCAAGTCGGCGCCTGAACCGCCGTTCTCCCTCTCCCGGCGGGAGAGGGCCGAGGTGAGGGGTGGGGCGCAGGTCGGACGACACGTTAGCAGACCTTCGCGAAGCCGAACACCCGCTTGATGACGTGGCTCGGGTGCTCCACCTTGACCCGCACCTTCGACTTGATGCGGTTCTTCGCTCGCTCGATCTCATCGACCATATTGCACACCAAAGCATGCGGTGACGACAACCTGCAAAGCAGGGAAGCCGTCGAATCCAGGCGTCCGCGCGGATATTCCGGGTGTCGCATCCCCGGATGGTGTATAACGTTTGTCATATTGACAACGGCATTGCAAGAATGCGACACTAACACAAGCGGCGTCAAGCCACAGGGTTTTGCTCGCGTCAAGGGCGTGAAACGCCCCAGCGTGGATGAACACGCCTTCCGCCTCCTTGAGAGTCACTACTGTGGCCGAGCGCTTTGCGTCCGGTTGGAAACAATAATGACAACACATATGGATAACGGCTCTTCTCGAAATCAACACGCGGCATCCTCAACCCCGCATACACTTGGCCAGCAGGCGGCGCCGGCGCATCTTGCGCGTCTGATCCCAGAAGTCTCGGGCGAGATTCTGTGCGTAATCCGCGCCGGGAGCGCGCGAAAGGGGCTTGCAGAGCATTTCCGGGCTGGCTCCATCAACAGATCTGGAGAATGCAAGATGTTCGACGCGCTTTTGGAGTTCATTTTTTCAGTTTTGTTTTTCGAGATCGCACGCCAGTTCTTGCGATTTTTGAGAGACGGATTCGGCACTGGAAGGCGAGATTTCGGGGAAAGCTCAATAACCAGGTGACCGCATGATCCGGGTGACAACAGCCTTGACACGCGCTGTCGGCATCGCAGCATTTCTGCTTCCTCTC
>JBMOQT010000195.1:0-6604 GCA_049320945.1 Pseudomonadota bacterium | reverse complement strand
CACCCATCTCCTGGGTACCGTCCCCCGCTCCCGGCACGGTCTTGCGGTTGATGCCCAGCTTGCCGCGCACCGCATCCGTGCTCCAGCGTCCCCCGGTGGCGGCGGCGATGTCGGCGGCAGTCATGACCTGCCGGGGCAGGTACAGGCCGTAGCCCAGGATGCCGATGTCAATGTTCTGCATTCACCGCGCCTCGCGCTTGCTTTCCAGGTTGCGCACCAGCACCAGGGACTCGCCGTCGCATACCAGGCGGCCGTCGGCCCCGGTGATGGTGCTTCTGAGGTTGACCAGTTCCTTGTCGCGGCGCAGGCGCACGATCTCCACCAGCGCCGTGAGGGCCTCGCCCGGGCAGGCGGGGCTCAGGAAGACAAGCTTCTGCTTCATCCAGCCGGTGCCGCGGCCCGGCAGCCGCGTGCCCAGCAGATCCGAGAACATGCCGGCCAGCAACGGGCCCGGCACCACGCGCCCCGGCAGGCCGAGACGCCGGGCGTAGGCATCGTCCCGGTGGCTGGGGTTGCGGTCGCCCACCAGGTCGCCGTATTGCTCCAGGTCGGCGTCGCTGAACGTCCTGGTCGCGGACGCCGTCATGCCCGGGCGCAGGCCGTAAAGCTCGTCGTCGCCCGGCTCCAGGAGGTGCACGGACGGCGCAGGGGCATGGCTCGTGACCCCCGGCGGCGCCACGCGCGTGCGCCCCTGCGCCGTGATCACCGCCGCTTCTGACCCCGGCTTGGTGATCGTCGTGCCCAGTTCCAGCGTGCCGTCGGCATTGACCCGCTCGACCCGCAGGCTGACCGTGATCTCCTCCCCCACGAAGGTGGGATGGGGGAACATCAGCTCCTGTTCCAGCTGCACCGCCCCCGGTCCGGGAATCAGTTCCGCCAGGGCCTTGGCGATGCAGCCGTAGAGCAGCATGCCATGGCACACGGTGGCGCCGAAGTGGCTGCAGGCCGCGAACGCCGGATCGCAATGGATGGGGTTGTCATCGCCGGTGAGGCGGGCGAAGCGGTCGAAGTCCGCCTGCAGCAACACACGGCGGAAAGCGGCCGCCTCGCCCGCCCGCCAGGTCATTGATCCCCTCCGTAGAGCTCACGCAGTTTGGGTTTCTGCACCTTGCCCGCGGCATTGCGCGGCAACTGCGGCAGAAACACGAAGTGCTTGGGCACCTTGTAGCCCGCCAGGCGCTCGCGGCAGAAGGCGCCGATCTCCTCGGGCGTGGCTGCCAGGCCGGGCTTGAAGGCGATGATGGCCTTGCCCACCTCGCCCCACTTGGCATCGGGCACGCCGATGACCGCCACTTCCGCCACCTGGGGCATCTGAAAGATCACGTTCTCCACTTCCGCCGGGTACACGTTCTCGCCGCCGGAGATGAACATGTCCTTCGACCGGTCCACGATATAGTAGTCGCCGTCCTCGTCGTAATAGGCGATGTCGCCGGAGCACAGCCAGCCGTCCTGGAAGGCCCTGGCGCTGGCCTCCGGATTGTTCCAGTAGCCGGGCGTGACCCCCGGCCCCTTGATGAGCAGCTCGCCGCGCTCGTTGGGCCCCAGCGCCCGGCGCGTGGCCACGTCCACCACCTTGGTCAGGGCATAGGTGACGGGCCGGCCCACGGTGCCGATCTTGCTGCGCGCCGTGGCTTCATCGGTGAGGAACACCGTGGGCCCGGTCTCGGTCATGCCGAAGCCGAAGCAGATGGTGATGCCCTTGGCCAGATACTGCTCCAGCAGGCTCCTGGGAATGGGCGCGCCGCCGCAGGCCCAGCTGCGCACGCGCGAGAAATCGGCGGCGGCGAAGCGCGGGTGCTGGCTGAGGAAGAGATAGATGGCCGGCACGCCGAACATCACCGTGATCTCGCTTTCCAGCAGCGCCACGGTCTGGTCCACGTCGAACTGCTTCATGATCACCACGGTGCCGCCGCACTGGATGAGGGGATTGGCGTAGAGATTGAGGCCGCCCGTGTGGAAGAAGGGCAGCACGGCGAGCAGCACGTCGTCGCGGGACAGCTTGGCGGCGTGCATGGCGTTGACGCCGTTGAAGAAGGCCATGCCGTAGGTCTGGATCACGCCCTTGGGCTTGCCCGTGGTGCCCGAGGTGTACAGCAGGTACCAGATCTCGTCCATGGGCCAGCAGGGCATCTCTACGGTCTCGCCCGAGGACGCGGCGAGGCACTCCTCGTAGCCCGGCACGCCGTCGGCGGCCCCGCCGATGCGCATGGCATGCTCCGGCCCGCCTTCGGCCAGCAGTTGCCGCGCCGCCTCGTCGAATTCGGCGCCGAACACCAGGGCCCGCGGCGTGCAGTCGGCCAGCACGCCCCGATGCTCGGCCACCGACAGGCGCCAGTTGAGGCATACCATCACCGCGCCGATCTTGGCGCAGCCGTAGAGCATCTCCAGGTATTCGGAGGAGTTGTGGGCCAGCACGGCGATGCGCTCGCCCTTGGCGATGCCCCAGCGGCTGCGCAGAAACTCGGCGCAGCGGCTGGCGCGCTCGTTGAACCGGCGATAAGTGAGGCGGCGCCCGCTCGCCAGGTCCACCAGCGCCGTCTTGTGGGGATAATTGCTTGCCTGCTTGGCCACCCAGTCGATCACATACATATCGGCCTACTCCCCTTCGGGATAATCCCTGAAGTTCGCCAGGAAGCGCTCGACGCCACCGCGGGCGGAGGCGATCAGCTCGACGAAGCCCCGGCGCTCCGCTTCCAGCGCCGCGGCGATGTCGTCGCGGTCGCGCCACAGCAGGCGCTTGGCATTCCTCATGGTGCCCGCGGGATAGCGGGCGATTCTGCGCGCCGCCTCCGCCGCCTGCTGGGCCAGCAGTTCGGCCGGGGCCACGGCGCTGGCCATGCCCCAGTCCAGCGCCTCCTGGGCCGAGAAGCTGCGGTTGAGCAGGAGGCAGGCGGCCGCCGCCCGCGCCCCCGCCAGCCGCGGCAGCAGGGTGGCCCAGCCGCCGTCGGGCGAGAAGCCGGCGGTGGCGTAGTGGGCCTTGAAGCTGGCCTGCGCGGCGACGAACACGATGTCCGAGGCCAGCACCAGCCCCAGGGAGCCGCCGGTCACGGTGCCGTGCACCGCCGCCACCACCGGCTGAGGCAGGTCGATGAGCCCGAGGATGGCGCGGTTCAGCTTGCCCACCAGCTCCGCGGCGTAGCCGGCGATGTCGCCGGCATAGGCCCGGTGGAAGCGCCGCATGTCCCCGCCCAGGGAGAACACCGGGCCGTTGGCGCGCAGCACCACGGCGCGCACCCCTTCATCGTCGCCCACCTGGGCGAGCCGCGCCAGCAGCGCGTCCAGCAACTCGGGCACCAGGGCGTTGCCCATGCCCGGGCGGTTCAGGGTGAGGGTGGCGACACCCTCGGCCTGCTCGAGGAGCACCAGAGTCATGACCTGCCCCCGGCCCCGCGCAGCTTGCCGACGATGCCCGTGGGGAAGAAATACACCGACAGCACGAACAGCACCCCCAGCCACAACAGCCAGCGGTCCGGATGGAACAGGTTGGCCAGCAGCGGCACCCCCGCCAGGGCCTGGCTCGCCTGCCCCATCAGCTCCTGCAGATAGTTCTGGGCCAGGATGAACAGGGCGGCACCCACGACTGCGCCGTAGAGCGTGCCCATGCCGCCGATCACCACCATGAGCAGGATGTCCATCATGATGGTGAACGACAGGGTGGTCTGGGGCCCGGTATAGCGCAGCCACAGGGCCACCAGGGCGCCGGCGCAGGTGGCCAGGACCGCCGCCAGGCAGTTGGCGATGGTGCGGTAGACCACGGTGCGGTAGCCCAGGGCCTCGGCGCGGAAATCGTTCTCGCGGATGGCCTGGAGCACGCGCCCGAAGGGCGAGTTCACCACCCGCAGCAGGAACAGGAACAGCGCCACCGCCGACAGGAACACGATGTAATAGGTAATGAGCCGGCCGTTGATGGCGGTGCCGAAGAACTCGCCCTCCACCAGGGTATAGCCCGGACGCAGCAGCTCCGGCAGGCGGAAGGTGCGCCCGTCCTCGCCGCCGGTGAAGTCCGACAGCTGGGAGGCGAGGATGGCGAAGGCCGAGGCCACCGCCAGGGTGATCATGGCGTAGAAGATGGCGCGCACGCGCAGGGAGAACAGGCCGATCACCAGGGCCAGCACCAGGGACACCACCAGGGCGATGGCCAGCCCGAGGAAGATCGCCCCCCAGCTCGGCCCCAGGGAGTACAGGGACAGCCCCACGCCGTAGGCGCCGATGCCGTAGAACATGGTGTGGGCGAAAGACACGATGCCCGTGTAGCCCAGCAGCAGGTCGTAGGAGGCCACCAGCACGATGAACACGCAGATGGTCGCCGCCACGTTCAGGGGCCGGGCGCCGGAGATGGCGAAGGGCGCCACCGCCAGGCCCAAGAACACGACGAGCAGGGCCGCGGTGAGGAAGCGGCTGCGCGGAAAATCGCCCGAAAGCAGTCTCGTCATCATGATGTCATCCTAACGCTTGGCAACCGGGTAGAGCCCCTGGGGCCGCCACAGCAGGATGGCCACCATGAGCAGGATGTTGGAGGCGAGCGCCACCTTGGGCACCAGGAAGCCGGTATAGTTGGCCATCAGCGCCACCAGCAGGGCGCCGATGAAACAGCCGCCCACCGACCCCAGCCCGCCGATGATGATGACGATGAACACCAGCACCATGATCTCCGAGCCCATGGCGGCGGTGAGCACTTCCTTGTACAGGCCCCACATGACGCCGCCCAGGCCGGCCAGGGCTGAGCCGGCGACGAACACGCCCACGAACAGGCGCCGGATGCGGTAACCCAGGGCCTCCACCATCTCGCCGTTCTCCACGCCGGCACGGATCAGCAGGCCGATCTTGGTGCGGTTGAGCACCAGGGACATGGCGATGAACACCACCAGCCCGACGGCCACGGCGATCAGGCGGTACTTTTCCACCGCCGCGTCGCCCAGGATGATGGCGCCGCGGAAGGACGCCGGCAGGGGCAGCGGGATCTGGTCCGGCCCCCACACCACGTGGATCAGCTGCTCGGCCACGATCAGGCCGCCCATGGTGATGAGGATCTGCTTCAGGTGCTGGCCGTACACCGGCATGATGATCACCCGCTCGAAGATCCAGCCGAGGACGCCCGTCACCACCATGGCCAGCAGGATGGCCAGGCCGAGGGCCGCCAGGTTCATCATCACCGAGTCGGCCTGCAGCCAGCCCTGCATGGGCAGCAGCACGAAAGTGGCGGTGAAGGCGCCCACGGCGACGAAGGCGCCGTGGCCGAAGTTGAGCACGTCCATCAGCCCGAACACCAGGGTGAGGCCGCTCGCCATGAGGAAGATCATCATGCCCATGGCCAGCCCGGCGATGGTGAGCGTCACCCAGGCCGGGAAGCCGCCGATCAGCGGCAGCGCCACCAGGGCCAGCAGGGGCACCAGCAGCAGGGGTTTGTAGTCGGCCGGCAGCCGGGGCAGGGGCGTGTCGGCCGCGGGGATGGTCTGTACCGTAGTATTCATGGCAGCCTCTATTGATGCGTGTCCAGGGACAGCCCCAGCAGTCTCTGCTGCAGATGCCTGTCCTCCGCCAGCTCGGCCATGGGGCCGCTGTAGACGATGCGTCCGTCATCCATCACCGCCACCGAGTCGCCCAGGGAGCGGACGAAGTTGAAGTTCTGCTCCACCAGCAGAATGGTGGTCTCGGTGGCCTTCAGTTCCTGGAAGGCATTGATCAGGCTCTGGACGATGGCCGGCGCCAGCCCCTTGGTGGGCTCGTCCACCAGCAGCAGCTTGCGCGGCTCGACGATGGCGCGTGCGATGGCCAGCATCTGCTTCTGCCCGCCGGAGAGCGTGCCCGCCGCCTGGTTCCAGAATTTCTTGAGCGCCGGGAAGAAGCCGAAGATCCACTCCAGCCGCTTGCCATCGGGCTCGCCCCGGCGGGCGGCCAGGACCAGGTTCTCGCGCACCGTGAGGTCGGAGAAGATGCCCATGTTCTCGGGCACGTAGGCGATGCCGGCGCAGGCGATGTCGGGTGTGGCGTGCCGGGTGATGTCCTGGCCGTCGAAGCTCACGGCACCGCGGCTGGCATGCCACAGGCCCATGATGGTGCGTAGGGTCGTGGTCTTGCCGGCGCCGTTGCGCCCCAGCAGCACCGTCAGCTCGCCCCTGGGCACGGCAAGGTCCACACCCTGGAGGATGTGGTATTGGCCGATGTGGGTATGTACGCCGGCGAGTTTCAGCAAGGCTTCAGACATGTTCCGCCACCCCCATGCCCAGGTAGGCTTCCTGCACGATGGGTGAGGCCATGGCCTCCGCCGGATCGCCGTCGGCCACCAGGTAGCCGTTGTGCAGCACGATGATGCGGTCCGCCAGGGAACGCACCACGTCCATCTTGTGTTCCACCAGAAGTATGGTCTTATCCCCCTGGGCCTTGATGTGGTGGATCAGTTCCAGCACCACCGGCACCTCATCCACGCTCATGCCGGCAGTGGGTTCGTCAAACATGAAGATGTCCGGCTCCAGGGCAAGCAGGATGGCCACCTCCAGCTTGCGCTTGTCGCCGTGGGACAGGGCGGCGGCGATCTCGTGGCGCCGCTCGGCCAGGGCCACCCGGTGCAGGAAGTGCTCCGCTTTCTCGATGATCTCCCGGTGGT
>JBMOQT010000194.1:0-6718 GCA_049320945.1 Pseudomonadota bacterium | reverse complement strand
TCAGCGCCGACCGGGCGCCCAGGGCCGCCGCCAGCACCAGGGCCAGCACCACGGCCGCGGCCGCCGGCCGGCGCAGGCGCGCGAAGATCTCGCCCAGGCGTGCCGCCTTCCAGCGCACATAGGGGCCCACCGCTAGCAGCACCGCCACCGGCGCCACCAGGGGCACGAACACGGTCTCGAAGTAGGGCGGGCCGACGGAGATCTTGCCCAGCCCGAGGGCGTCCAGGAACAGGGGATAGAGGGTGCCCAGCATCACCGCGCCGGCGGCCACCGCCAGCAGCACGTTGTTGATCAGCAGCGCCGCCTCGCGCGACACCAGCTCGAAGCCGCCGCCCAGCCCGACCTTGGGCGCGCGCCAGGCGAACAGGGCGAGCGAGCTGCCGATCACCAGCACCAGGAAGGCCAGGATGAAGATGCCGCGCCTGGGATCGGTGGCGAAGGCATGCACCGAGGTGAGCACGCCCGAGCGCACCAGGAAGGTCCCCAGCAGCGACAGGGAGAAGGCGAGGATGGCCAGCAGCACCGTCCAGTTCTTGAAGCCGCCGCGCTTCTCCGTCACCGCCAGGGAGTGGATCAGCGCCGTACCCACCAGCCAGGGCATGAAGGAGGCATTCTCCACCGGGTCCCAGAACCACCAGCCGCCCCAGCCCAGCTCGTAGTAGGCCCAGAAGCTGCCCAGGGCTATCCCCAGGGTCAGGAACAGCCAGGCGGCCGTGGTCCACGGGCGCGACCAGCGCGCCCAGGCGGCGTCCAGGCGCCCGCCCAGGAGCGCCGCCAGGGCGAAGGCGAAGGCCACCGAGAAGCCCACGTAGCCCATGTACAGCAGGGGCGGATGCAGCACCATGCCCGGATCCTGCAGCAGCGGGTTGAGGTCGCGCCCGTCGGCGGCGGCGGGCAGCAGGCGCTCGAAGGGATTGGACGTGAGCAGCAGGAAGGCGAGGAAGCCCACGCTCACCAGGCCCATCACGCCCAGCACGCGCGCCACCATTTCCTCCGGCAGGTGGCGGCTGAACACGGTCACCGCCGCGCCCCACAGGGTGAGCAGCAGCACCCACAGCAGCAGCGAGCCCTCGTGCCCGCCCCACACGCCGGCGATGCGGTATTGCAGCGGCAGCTGCGAGTTGGAATGGCTCGCCACGTAGGTCAGCGAGAAATCGTTGGTGACGAAGGCGTGGGTGAGGCTGGCGAAGGCCAGGGCGACGAACACCATCTGCCCCTGGGCCGCCGGCCGCGCCACCGCCATCCAGGCGCCATTGCCCTTGTGGGCGCCGGCGATGGGCAGCACGCCCTGCACCAGTGCCAGCGCGAAGGCCAGGATCAGCGCGAAATGTCCAAGCTCGGGGATCATCTGTCTCGACTCATTGCTTGATGCTCTGCGCCGCCTTGTGCGCCTGCTCGACCGCATGCGCGGCTTCAGGCGGCATATAGTTTTGGCTCCGGCCGCCGCTTCGCGGCTTAACCTGCGCTGCGCGCAGGTTAGCCTGCGCCGAAACTACCTGCCTGGGGTTCATTGGACCACCTGTGTCTTCTGACCTTTGTGCGCCTGCTCCACCGCATGCGCCGCTTCCGGGGGCATGTAATTTTCGTCATGCTTGGCCAGCACTTCCGAGGCGACGAAATGGCCGTCGGCCTGGAGGCGGCCCTGGGCGACGACGCCTTTGCCTTCCCGGAACAGGTCCGGCAGGATGCCCCGGTACACCACGGGGATCTTCTGCGCCGTGTCGGTGACGGCAAAGGCGACGGTGACGCCGTCGCGCTGGCGCTGCACGCTGCCCTCTTCCACCAGCCCGCCGATGCGGAAAGCGGTGTCCCGCGGCGCTTCGCCGGCGGCCACCTGGCTGGGCGTGAAGAAGAACACCAGGTTCTTCTGGAAGGCGTTGAGCACGAAGCCCGCCGCCAGGGACAGGGCCGCGAGGCCGCCGACGATCAGGGCGGCGCGCTTATGCCTGGACTTCATCGCCGTTGTCCTCGGCAGCCCAGTGCCAGCGTCCCAGGTGCTGGTGGATGGCCTGCCAGCTGAGTCCCAGCAGCACCAGCTCCGCCGCCATCATCCCCAAAACCACCAACACCGAACCCCATACGTACAGCCCATAGCCGCCCATCGCCAGGAAGTCGTTCCAGCTCGCCCAGTTCATGATCTTTCTCCTATGTATCGCTGCACCCACTCCGTGTGGCTCTCGCGCTCCAGCATGATGGTGCGCACGCGGATCAGGGCCGCGGTGACCGTGTAGGCCCAGAATCCCAGCGCCATGACCAGCATGCCGGCGAGCATGGTGGCCGCCATGCTCGGCGCCCGGGTGAGGCTCACCGAAGCACCCTGGTGCAGGGTGTTCCACCACTGCACCGAGAAGTAGATGACGGGGACATTGATCACCCCCACCAGCAGCAGCAGGGCACCCGCCTTGTCGGCACGGCGCGGATCGTCGATGGACGACTGCAGCGCCATGAAGCCCAGGTAGAGAAACAGCAGGATCAGCTCGGAGGTGAGGCGCGCGTCCCACACCCACCAGGTGCCCCAGGTGGGCTTGCCCCACAGGGAGCCGGTCCACAGCGCCAGGAAGGTGAACAGGGCGCCGGTGGGCGCCAGCGCGCTCGCCATCATGGCCGACAGGCGCGTGTTCAGCGCCAGCCCGAGGGCCGCCCAGCCGGCCATGACGACGTAGATGAACATGGACATCCAGGCGGCAGGCACGTGCAGGAAGATGATGCGATACACCTCGCCCTGCTGGGCGTCGGTGGGCGCCACCAGGAAGCCGATGTAGAAGCCCGCCGCGCACAGGGTGATGGCCGCAGCCCCAAACCAGGGAATCATTTTTCCCGCAAGCGGGAAAAACGCCTGGGGCGACGCGTATCTGAACCAGTTGATTGCCCTGGCGACCGGCCGGCGCGCGGCCGTGTCGTGTTCAAGGGTGGGCAAGGTCGTCTCCGGAAAATCGTTGCGATCTAAAGAGCAATTCGTGTGCCACGGAAATGGCACGCCGCCTGCTTGCGCCGCGCGCGTGATGAATTACGCGTCCCCGATTCCCCTGCTGCTCACTGCGGCTTGCCTGGCCCTGGCGTCCTGCGCGCCGGTGCCGCCGCGCGAGGCGCAGGGCGTGCCCAAGGAGCCGCCCGCCTGGCCGGCGCCGCCCGAGCCGCCGCGCTTCGTCTACGAGACGACCTTGCGCGCGCCCGTGGACATCCAGGTGGAGAACGAGGAAGACCGGCTGCGCCGGCTCATGACCGGCGCGCCGCGGCCCGACAAGCCCGCCTTCGAGAAGCCCGCTGCCATCGCCGCCGCCAGGGGGCGCATCTACGTGGCGGACACGGTGCTGCGTCTGATCGTGGTGTTCGACGTGCCGCGCCGGCGCGTCTTCCGCTTCGGCTGGCGCGACCCGGGCCGCCTGGCGAAACCCACCGGGCTGGCCCTGGATGCGGCGGGCAATGTCTATGTCATGGATGCCACCGCCAAGCGCGTACATATCTACGACAGCCTGGGCCTGTTCCTGCGCACGGTGGGCAACCCGAAGGACTTCGAGCGGCCCGTGGGCGTGGCGGTGGACCCCGAAGGAACGCGCATCTACGTGGTGGACCGGGCCACCAACGACAGCGACAACCATCGCGTGGTGGCCCTGGACCGGGACGGCGCCAAGCTGTTCGAGCTGGGCCCGCGCGGCAAGGCCGAGGGCCGCTTCAACGTGCCGGTGCAGGCGGCGGTGGCGGCCGACGGCACGCTCCACGTGCTGGACGCGGGCAATTTCCGCGTCCAGGCCTTCGCTCCCGACGGGCGCTTCCTGCGCGCCTTCGGCGCCGCCGGCGCCGGCTACGGGCAGTTCGCGCGGCCGCGGGGCATCGCCGTGGACCGGGACGGCAAGGTGTACGTCGCCGACGCCAGCTTCGGCAATTTCCAGGTGTTCGACCGGGAGGGCAAGCTGCTGCTGGCCGTGGGCAGCCAGGGGCGCGACGACCGTCCCGGCCGCTACGGCCTGGTGAGCGGCGTGGCGGTGGATGAGACCGGGCGGGTGTATGTGGTAGACCAGTTGTTCAACAAGGTGGAGGTGATACGGCCGGTGCCCGGCGAAGGGCGGCCATAGCCACACCGATGGTATGGTTATTGCATGCGCATAACCTTCGGCCGGGAGCGGTGGGGCTTTCCGGCATGGAGGGGGTCACATGAAGAAAAAGAGCGTCGTCGCGTCCTGGATCATGGTGGTACTCCTGTCATCGGCGTTGGCCGATACGGATCTGCCCAGCAAGTTCCTCAACCAGGGCAGCGTCGCCAACACGCGCCACAACCTGACCCAGCGCCAGGCGGCGGGCGGCGGTCCGGCCGGCGCCACCATGGACTCCTATCGCAACGACTACGAGGAGGTGTGCGTCTATTGCCACACGCCCCACGGCGCCGCCGACGTCGCCCTGCCCCTGTGGAACCGCACCATCAAGCCCACCACCTACACCACCTACAGCGCCCTGGGCAGCTCCACCATCACCCAGCCCATCTCCCAGCCCGGCGCCAACTCCCTGTCCTGCCTGTCCTGCCATGACGGCCAGACGGCGGTGGATTCCATCATCAACATGCCCGGCTCGGGGCGCTACAAGGCCTCCCAGGCGACCTCCCAGGACAATGCCTTCCTCAACACCTGGAACAACACGCGCGGACCCGATGCCACGGTGCATCTGGGCCTGAACAACGCGGAATGCCTGGTATGCCATTCGTCGGCGGCCGGGTTCGTGGGCGCGGGCGCCACCGATTTCACGGTCTTCGCCATCGGCACCGACCTGAGGAACGACCATCCCGTCGGCATCCGCTTCCCCGGCGGCGGCCCGGGCCTGGATTTCAAGGCGCCCACGGCCACCAAGGGGTCGATCGCCTATTTCGACACCAACAACAGCGGCGGCCTCGACTCCAAGGACGTGCGCTTCTACGACACCGGCGAGGGCCCGGAAGTGGAGTGCGCCTCCTGCCACGACCCCCACGGCGTGCCCTCGGGGGCATCGGGCAGCACCTTCCTGCCGACTTTCCTGCGGGTGAGCAACCAGGGCAGCGGGCTGTGCCTGACCTGCCACAACAAGTAGCGCGGCTATTTCGATTCCGGGAAGGAATCCCGATTTCGGGAAGACTGCGGCGCGCCAGGAGCGGCGGCGGCAAGCGGGCGCGCCGGCTTGAGGGCGGCCTCCCACTCCCACAGGGCCGCCTCCGCCTTGCGCCGGTACGGGTCGTCGGGGGGCGAGCGGTGCAGATAGGTGCGCATGGCGCCGACGGCGCCGGGCAGATCCTTGAGCCCCTCCAGGGACACGGCCAGGCCGTAGTAGGCATTGGCCTGGTCGCGGCGCAGCTCGGTGGCGCTCTCGAAGAAATCCCGCGCTTCCTTGTAGCGGCCGAGTCCGAGCAGGGCGAAGCCGGTATTGACATGGGCCTCGGGCAGCTCGGGCGCCAGTTGCAGCACGCGGTGGAAGGCGGTCAGGGCGTGCTCGTACTGCCGGGCGTGGAGCATGGCCACGCCCTGGTCGAAGCGCAGGCGCACTTCCTCGGCCCGCTTGGCCTGGGCGTGGGCGCGCTGGGGTGCGTAGGCGTCGGGCCGGGGCCAGTAAGCCAGAGCGAAGCCCAGCGCGACGATGGCGACGGCGCTGCCCGCCAGCGCCGGCAGGCGCACGTCCCGGCGCCGCCGGGGCGCGGCACGCGGCCATGCGGCCCGCACCACGTTGACGACGAACCAGGCGGCGCCGACCACCGCCAGCAGGCCGCCGATGCCCGCCAGGCTCATGGCCGCCAGATAGCCGCCGCCGGGCGCCAGCAGTTCCGCGTGGGCCGTCTTGCGCGGCGCGTTCGCCAGGGCCGAGCCGGCCAGGCCGGCGGCCAGCAGCGCCAGCCCGTAGGCATAGCTGCGCAGCTGCCCCAGGGCCCGGCCGGACGCAGCCGACCAGCCCAGGGCGGGCGCCAGCACATAGATCCAGCCCATGAAGGCCACCGTGACGGCGCCGATGGTGCAGTGGTAATGGGCCGGCACCAGGGTGGAGTCGCGCTGGATCAGGGCGCCGAAGGCGCAGCCGGCCAGGAACAGCAGCAGCGACAGCCACAAGGCGGTGCGCGCCACGGCATCGATATCGCGCCGCAAGGACAGCCAGGCGCACACCAGCGCCATGGTGAGCGGCCCGGGCCACAAGCCCCAGGTCATGAGCAGGGTGAAGGCGCGCCGCAGCGCCATGGGCTCGCCGCCATAGACCCAGTGCAGCGCCGGCGCCGCCGCCGCGGGCAGGGCCGTGAGCCACAGGGCGAGCACCGCCAGGCGCCGGCTGCCCGGGCGTGCGCCGCCCGCCGCGGCCATGCGCCACCATGCCGACATCATGAGCAGGACATACACGAACTGGGCCAGATGACCGGCGCCCCACACCGCCGCCTCGTAGCCCGCCGTGTCCCATTGGGCCACCGGCGCCTGCGGCAGGCCGGCCAGGAGCACCGACAGCCCCGCCGCTGCCAGCGGCAGTAGCGACAGGGCCACGCCCAGCCGGGCCGGATCGGCGCCACGCCCCAGGGCGGCCGGCAGGCCGCGGGCGCAGGCCAGGGCGACGAGGGCGATGCCCGCGACAAACCAGGTGACGCCGGCGAAGAACAGGGGATGGGCCAGCGCCGGGAAGTAGTTGGCGAGCAGCGGCGCGGCGCCGGTGAAGGGCGCGGCGCCGATGAGCAGGGTGCCGGCCGCCGCCAGGCCGAAGCCGGCCCAGCGCAGGGCGGGCGCGG
>JBMOQT010000193.1:0-6740 GCA_049320945.1 Pseudomonadota bacterium | reverse complement strand
GCGGATCGTTGGCATCGGCCCGGCCCAGCACCACCATGGCGCCGACCACCACCACGCCGTGCACGAAGTTGGAGCCGGACATCAGCGGCGTGTGCAGGATGACCGGCACGCGCGAGATGACCTCGTAGCCGGTGAATGCCGCCAGCATGAAAATGTAGATTGCCGTGAAGCCTTCCATTTACGCCTCCCCTAGGACTTTCTTGACGCCTTCGTGCTTCAACTGCCCCTCGTGGGTCAGGCAGGCGCCGGCGATGACTTCGTCGTTCCAGTCGAGGGCCAGCTGCCCGTCCTTGATGAAGGACTGGAAGAAGTTGAGCAGGTTTTTCGCATACATCTCGGAGGCGTGCACCGGCATGCGGGAAGGCAGGTTCACCGGACCGATGATGGTCACGCCGCCTACTTGCACGGTCTCGCCGGCGCAGGTGCCGGCGCAGTTGCCGCCGCCCTCGGCCGCCATGTCCACCACCACGGCGCCGTTCTTCATGCCGGCGATCATGGTCTCGGTGATGATCAGCGGCGAGCGCTTGCCGGGAATCGCGGCGGTGGTGATCAGCACGTCGCAGTTGGCCACCGCCTTGCCCAGCTTCTCGGCCTGGATGCGCTTCTCCTCTTCCGTCAGCTCGCGCGCGTAGCCGCCCGCGCCAGCGGCCGACACGCCCGTATCCACGAACTTGGCGCCCAGGGACTCGACCTGCTCCTTGGTCTCCGGCCGCACGTCGTAGGCCTCGACGATGGCGCCCAGGCGCTTGGCCGTGGCGATGGCCTGCAGGCCGGCGACGCCGGCGCCGATCACCAGCACCCGTGCCGGGCGGATGGTGCCGGCGGCATAGGTGATCATGGGGAAGAACTTGGGGCAGTGGTTGGCGGCGATCAGGGGGCACAGATAGCCCGCCACCGCCGCCTGCGACGACAGGGCGTCCATGGCCTGGGCGCGGGAGATGCGCGGGATCAGCTCCACTGCGAAACTGGTGATGTTGCGCTCCCGCAGCAAGGCGATGCGCTCCTTGCTCTGATAGGGCTGCAGGAAGCCGATCAGCGCCGTACCGGGCTTCATGGCCCGGATCTCGTCCGCCGTGGGCGCCTGCACCTTGAAGACGAGCTGCGACTGGGCGAAGACCTCGCTGCTGTTCGCGGCGATGACGGCGGCGCCGAAGTCCTCGTCGCGGAAATAGCTCTCGCTGCCGGCGCCGCGCTCGATGCAGAACTCGGCGCCCAGGCTCTTGAGCTTCTTGACCACTTCCGGGACTACGGCGACACGCCGCTCTCCGGGTGCCGTCTCTTTGGGCACGCCTATGACCAGAGGCATGGGATTCCCCCCGTGATTTCTTGGTTGTGGGAACGGTGGCGTAGCGCCGCCACCTTGACGCGGAATGGCAATCATACTTAAATCGCCGGGCAATTCAAAGTTGGCCGCGGCTTTCGCCATTCCCGCTGGGAGGACATTACGCTATGCAAAAGACGCGCAAGCTGCGCTCCCGGAAATCGGGCATGGCCCCCGGCTCGCTGGTGCACGTGGGTGAAATCAAGACCGAGCGGCCCGAGATCACCCTCATCGAGTACCAGGCCGGCGAGCTGCGCGAGAAGCGCTTCGCTTCCATCGCCGAGTCGCGCCGCTACGAGCCGTCCCTGGAAACCCTGTGGCTCAATGTCTACGGCCTGCACGAGCCCGAAGTAATGGCAGAGATCGGCCGGCGCTTCAATCTGCATCCCCTGGTGCTGGAAGACATCCTCAACACCGACCAGCGCCCCAAGGTGGAAGACTACGGCGACTACCTTTACGTGGTGGCGCGTTTCTTCGACTATGACGCCGCCACCAGGACCCTCGCCTCCGACCAGATCAGCCTGGTGCTCGGGCGCAACTTCGTGCTCACCTTCCAGGAGCGGCGCACCGGCTCCTTCGATCCCATCCGCGAGCGCCTGCGCGCCGACAAGGGGCAGATCCGCAAGTCGGGCGCCGACTACCTCGCCTATTCGCTGCTCGACGCCATCGTCGATCGCTACTTCCTGGTGCTGGAGCAACTGGGCGAGGCCACCGAGCGCATCGAAGACCAGCTGATGCATCGCCCCAGGCCCCGGGTGCTGGAAGACCTGCACCTGCTCAAGCGCGAGACCCTGGCCCTGCGGCGGGCGGTATGGCCCCTGCGCGAAGTGGTCAACAGCCTCCAGCGCGGCGACTCGGCCTTCTTCAAGCCCGATACCCTGCCCTACCTGCGCGACGTGTATGACCACACCGTATATGTCATCGAATCCCTGGAGTCCATGCGCGACCTGATCGCCGGCATGCTCGACATTTACCTGTCCGCCGTCAGCAACCGCCTGAACGCCGAAGTGCGGGTGCTCACCGTCATTGCCACGATGCTGCTGCCGGCGGCCCTCATCGCCGGAATATTCGGCATGAATTTCAGGGAAATGCCCCTGATCGACTCGCCCGCCGGGTTCCGCATTGCCATGGCGATGATGATCGCGGCCGCCATTGGCATGACGTCGGGATTCTGGTTGTGGCGTCTGCGCCGATGAGTGGCCGTGCCCGGCCGACCTGCGGCCGACCGGGCCCATCGGCCGGCGGGGGAATCCTGTAGAATCTTGCAGCTTGCATAACGTCCAAGGCCGGAATCCACCGGCAACCCCCTCACTGCCCAATCGCTTTGGCGTAGGCTCGATCGAAGGAGGAGCAGAGTGTTGCCAGGCGCAACACCCGCTGGGGTATTTACCGACGGCGGCGACCGGGAAGGGACGCCGTCCGGTGAATCACGCCTGGTCGGACTGCTCACCGCCTCGCGCCAGCTGATGGACGCCACGGCCCGTTGCCGCAGCGTCACCGAGATGCTGCAGGCGGGTATCGAAATCCTGGTCGAACTGCTGCAGGTGCGCTACGGCGCCATCGGCGTACGGGGCGATGACGGCTGCTTCAAGACCTTCGTGTTCTCGGGACTGAGCAGCGCCCAGGCGGCCGCCATCGGCGCCCTGCCCGCGGGTACGGGCATCCTGGGCGCGGTCTTCGCCGAGAACCGGCCGGTGCGCATCAACGACCTGGCCAGCCACGGGCAGCGGGCCGGCTTTCCCGCCAACCATCCGGTCATGCACCACCTGCTTGCCGCGCCGCTGGCCTGGATGGGGGAGAACAGCGGGCGCATCTATGTGTGCGACCGGCGCGATGGCGAGCCGTTCACCGCCGCCGACGAACTGGTGATCGAGAACTTCGCCGCCAGCCTTTCCCTGGCCCTGGACAAAGTGCACGAGATCGAACTGCTGCGGCACACGGAACGCCAGCAGCAGCAGGGCGAGGAACGCTTCAGCCGCCTGCTCGACCTGGTGCCGGAAGCCATCGTCATCACCTGCGACGGCATCATCGACTTCGTCAACAGCCAGTCGGTGAAGCTGTTCGGCGCCGCCACTTTCCGCGCCCTGCTGGACCGCCCCATCGCCGACTTCCTGGACCCGGCCGAGCGGGAGTTGTCGCGCCTGCGGCTGCGCCTGGTGGCTGCCGGGCAACGCCTCGCCCCGGTCCGCTTCACGGTGCATGGGCTGGACGGGAAAACCGTGCAGGTGGAGGTCAACAGCGCCCGCATCGCCTTCCGCGGCCGGCCGGCCATCCTGAGCGTGGCCCGCGATGTCACCGAGGAGAACCGGCAGAAGGCGCAGCTGGACCGCCAATACCGCCAGCTCCTGGCCCTGCACCGGCTCACCGAGATCATCAACCGCAGCGCCAGCAGCGAGGATGTGTTCGACAAGGCGCTGGATGTGCTGTGCGCCACCACGGGCGCGGAGCGTGCCGCGATTCTCCTCATGGACCGGCGCAAGGTGATGCGCTACAAGGCATGGCGCGACCTGTCCGACGCCTATCGCCAGGCGACTGAAGGCCGCCCGCCCTGGCGCGGCAAGACGCCTGAGCCGCGGCCGGTCCTGGTGGAGGACCCGGCGCAGGCGCCGGATCTGGCCCCCTTCACCGAGCTGATCGCCCAAGAGGGCATTGCCTCCCTGGCCTTCCTTCCCGTGAGCCACCAGGGCGAGCTGATCGGCATGCTGACGCTCTGTTTCGACGCGCCCCACTGCTTCACCGGGGAGGAGACAAGGTTGGCGCTGACCGTGGCGGAGCAGCTCGCCCTGGCCGTGATGCGCCAGCGGGCGGTGGACGAAGTGCAGCGGCTGAACGCCGAGCTGGAGGAGCGCGTGCGCCGGCGCACCGCCCAGCTGGAACAGGCGAACCGGGAGCTGGAGGCCTTCTCCTATTCGGTGTCCCATGACCTGCGCGCGCCGCTGCGCGCCATGGACGGTTTCAGCCGCATCATCATCGAGGAGTACGGCGACCAACTGGACCGGGAGGCGAACCGCTACCTGGACCGCATCATCGCCGCCAGCGCGCGCATGGAGCGCCTGATCGACGACATGCTCAAGCTGTCGCGCATCGGCCGCAGCAGCATGCGCCTGGTGACGGTGGACCTGAGCGCCCTGGTGGCCGGCATTCTCGACAAGCTGCGCGAGGCGGACCCGCAGCGCCAGGCGGACTTCGCCGTCGAAGCGGGGCTGACGGTGGAGGGCGACGCCGGCCTGCTCGCCATCGCCCTGGAGAACCTGCTGGGCAACGCCTGGAAGTATTCGCGCGAACAAAGCCGGGCGCACATCCAGTTCGGCCACGCCAGGGCCGAGGGGCAGCCGGTCTATTTCGTGCGCGACAACGGCACCGGCTTCGACATGTCCCACGCCAGCCGGCTGTTCGCGCCCTTCCACCGGCTGCATGCGCCCGCCGACTTCGAAGGTAGCGGCATCGGCCTGGCCATCGTCCAGCGCATCATCCAGCGCCACGGCGGCCGCATCTGGGCCGATTCCCGCCCGGGGTGTGGCGCGGTGTTCCACTTCACCCTGTGGGAAGAAGGCGTGCCGGACGAGCTGCGCGCCGCCGTCGGACGCGGCGGCGTCACTTGAGGGCCGGGCCGTCCGGTTTCCGATCCACCAGCTTGATGATGGCCAGGGACAGGTTGTCGCCCCTGCCCCCCGCCCGGGTGCGGGCCCGCTGCACCAGCAGCTCCGCCGCCGCGCGCGGGGCGTGGGCGGCGAGCACGCCGCCCAGCTCGGCGTCGGAGAAATAGGCCCACAGGCCGTCGGAGCACAGCAGGAACACGTCCCCGGCCACGAGGGGCTCGGCATGGCCGTGGTCTATGGTCGGCGGCCGCTCGGCGCCGAGGCAGCCCAGCAGCACATTGCGCTGGGGATGGGTGAGGGCCTCCCGCTCGCTGATCTTGCCCTGGCGCACCAGTTCGTTCACCAGGGAATGGTCAGCCGTGCGCACCATCAGCCGGTCGCCGCGGAAATGGTAGACGCGTGAATCGCCGCTGTGGACCCAATCCACCCGCCCCGGCTGGAACAGCAGCACGCAGGCGGTGCTGTGGGGGTCCTTCTCGCTGGTGAAGCGCGTCAGCTTGATGACCACGTGGGCCTCTTCGATGATGCCGCGCAGAAGCTGCGCCGGCGTCTCGGAGGCCGGCGCGTAGGCCTCGAAGTTCTGGCGGGCCTTGTGGATCACCTGCTCCGCGGCGATGCCGCCGCCCGCATGCCCGCCCATGCCGTCGGCGAGCACGGCCAGAACCAGGCCGCGCCGCGTCGGATGCGGCAGCAGCGCCACCCGGTCCTGCTGTTCCTCCCGGTCGCCCAAATGCTGGGCGACGCAGGTTTCCACGCTCAGAGCCACGATAGGGAAGTCGAATGAGACGGCGGCGACTTTAGCACGGCTGCGCAATTGCGGCAGCGATGCTACCCTAGCCGCTGCGTCAGCACTTCATCGGGAAACGCAGCCATGCACCTGGGCAGGGGCTTCAACGAAGTCAAGATCGGCGACCATTTCGAGAACGTCATGACCATGACCGAGACCCACCTGGTCCTGGGCGCGGGGCTGTTCGGCGATTTCAATCCGCTGCACATCGACGAGAGCTTCAGCGCGCGCTCCCGCTACGGCGGGCGCATCGCCCACGGTTACCTCACCAGCTCGTTCATGGCGTCCGCCCTGGGCATGCTGTTCCACGGCACCGCCATCGCCTACCTGGAGCACTGCTGCAGGTTCACCGCCCCGGTGCGCGCCGGCGACACGCTCACCGCCCAATGGACCGTCACCGGCAAGGAAGCCAAGCCCCTCCACCACGGCGGCATCGTGTCCCTCGCGGGCAAATGCTTCAACCAGGAGAAAGCCATCGTCGCCGAGGCGACGGCCAAGATGCTGGTGCAGGACAATCCCGCCTGAGGCGCCCCTAACGCGGCGCCGCCGTGCGCGCGTGAATGCGCATGGAGGCGACCACCACCAGGTGCACCTCGCCCGGTTGCAGCTCGGGATAGGCCTCGCGCACCGCCCGGTAGGCGAGATGCTCCAGCGAGCGGCCGCACCAGGCGTTGCTCTCCTCCAGGAAGGGCCGCACCAGCTCCGCCGCGGCGGCAACGACGGCGCGCAGCCTGTGGTCGGTGCGCCGCTCGGGGCGCACCCGGCCCGAGGCGTCCACCCAGGTGGCTTGGGGGGTCTGCCGCCGCGCTTGTGCCGGTGATTCCGTCATTGGTGTCCGTTCATTCTGTCCGGAAAGCCACGACGAGCAGGCGGGATTAAACGCTTCCTCCCGTTCCATAACAACTTCTTTGCGTCTTGGCGTCTGCGTTGAAACCGTCCTTTTCAACCATCCTTCCGCCCCGCAAACCTCTCCTCCTCCCGCAGCCGCAGCACGCGCCGTTGCACCTTGCCCGTGGTGGTCATGGGCAGGCTG
>JBMOQT010000192.1:0-6750 GCA_049320945.1 Pseudomonadota bacterium | reverse complement strand
CTCGTGCGCCAGTATCGCGACTCCTGCCTGCGCCGGCGCAGCCGGCCCTTCGTCACCCTGGCCCGCTCCATCGTCGCCCAGCAGATCTCGGTGAAGGCGGCCGACGCCGTGTGGTCGCGCCTCACCGCCGCGGTCGGCCCGGTGACGCCGGCGGCGCTGCTGGCCGCCGGCCCGGCAGGCCTGGCGGCCTGCGGCTTGTCCACACGCAAGGTGGAATACCTGCTCGACCTGGCCGAACGCTTCGAGCGGCGCCTGGTTCGTCCGTCGCGCTGGCGCCGCATGAGCGACGAGGAGATCATCGCCGATCTCACCCAGATTCGCGGCATCGGCCGCTGGACGGCGGAGATGTTCCTGATCTTCAATCTCCTGCGCCCCGACGTTCTACCCGTGGACGACATCGGCCTGCAGCGGGCCGTGGCGATGCACTACCTGGGCGGTTCTCCGCCCGACCGGCAGGCGCTGCTGGAAATCGGCCGGACCTGGAGCCCATGGCGCACCGTCGCCACCTGGTACCTGTGGCGCAGCCTCGACCCGGTGACGGTGGAGTATTGAGCGCCGGCGGAAAGCCCTGGCCGTTGCTGTACAATACGCCACCCTCCGCTCCCCCTAGCGCTTCATGAAGACCACTTTCCTGGATTTCGAGCAGCCGATCGCCGAACTGGAGGCGAAGATCGAGGAACTGCGCTACGTGCAGGACGATTCCGCCGTAGACATCTCGGAAGAGATCGAGCGCCTGCAGCAGAAGAGCCAGGCGCTGACCAAGGACCTCTACGCCAAGCTGACGCCCTGGCAGATCGCCCAGGTGGCGCGCCACCCCCAGCGGCCCTACACGCTCGACTACATCCAGCACATCTTTACCGACTTCGAGGAATTGCACGGCGACCGCGCCTTTGCCGACGACCACGCCATCGTCGGGGGGCTCGCCCGCTTCAACGGCCAGTCGGTCATGGTCATCGGCCACCAGAAGGGCCGCGACACCAAGGAAAAGATCTTCCGCAACTTCGGCATGCCGCGCCCCGAAGGCTACCGCAAGGCGCTGCGCCTGATGCGGCTGGCGGAGAAGTTCGGCATCCCGGTCATCACCTTCGTGGACACGCCCGGCGCTTATCCCGGCATTGACGCCGAGGAGCGCGGCCAGTCCGAAGCGATCGGGCGCAATCTCTATGTCATGGCGGAGCTGAAGGTGCCGATCGTGTGCACCGTCATCGGCGAGGGCGGCTCCGGCGGGGCGCTGGCCATCGCCGTGGGCGACGTCACCATGATGCTGCAGTACGCCACCTACTCGGTCATCTCGCCCGAGGGCTGCGCCTCCATCCTGTGGAAGAGCGCCGACCGGGCGGCCGAGGCGGCCGAAACCATGGGCATCACCGCGGCGCGCCTGAAGACCCTGGGTCTGATCGACCGCATCATCAACGAGCCGCCCGGCGGCGCCCACCGGGATCACCGGGCCGCCGCCCAGGCCGTCAAGAAAGCCCTGCAGGATGCCCTGCGCCAGGTGGCCGATCTGGCGCCGCCGGCGCTGGTGGAGAAGCGCTTCGAGCGCCTGCTGGGCCATGGCAAGTTCAAGGAACAGCCCGCCGCCTGACCTGCCGGTCATCGTCGGCCGCGTGCTGGCCGACGCTACGCGCGCCGGCGACAGGCTGGTCGTGGGCCTGTCGGGCGGCATCGATTCGGTCGTTCTCCTGCATGTGCTGTGCGCCCTGCGCCGCGCCCGTGGCCTGGTTCTTTCCGCCATTCACGTCAATCATGGCCTCAGCCCCTGTGCCGGGCAGTGGGAAGACTTCTGCCGGCAGTTGTGCGGCCAATGGCAGGTGCCGCTGGCGGTCAGGCGGGTGACGGTGGAGCGGGGCGGTGGCGACGGTCTGGAAGCGGCGGCACGCCGGGCGCGCTACCAGGCCTTCGCCGGGATCGCCACCGACTGGCTGGTGCTGGCCCATCAGCGCGACGACCAGGCCGAGACCCTGCTGTTCAATCTCCTGCGCGGCGCCGGCGTGGGCGGCGCCGCAGCCATGGATGCCGTGGCGGAAGCCAGGCAGGGAGAACGGCGCCTGCGCCTGTTGCGCCCCCTGCTCGAGGTGCCGCGCCAGGACATCGAGCGCTACGCCCGCAGCCAGGGCTTGCGCTGGGTGGAGGACGAAAGCAACGCCGATCCCGGCTTGTCGCGCAACTTCCTCCGCCACGAGATCCTGGCCCGCCTCAAGGCGCGTTTTCCCGGCGCCGATGCGGCGCTGGCCCGCGCCGCGCAACGCTTCGGCGAGGCCGAAAGTCTGCTCGACCAGTTGGCGGAGCTGGACCACGGCGGTCCCGCCCACGACCGGCTGGCGCTGGCTGCGCTGGAGAAGCTGGATGAGGCGCGGGGGCGCAACCTGCTGCGCTGGTATCTCAAGGGCCGGCATCTGCCCATCCCGTCGGCGCGCCGGCTGGCGGAGGTGCACCGGCAGCTCCTGGCGGCGCGCGGCGACCGGCGCGTGGCATTTCCCCTGGGACGGCAAGTGCTGCTGCGCTATCGCGGCGAAATCCTCCTGGAGCCGCGCTCGGGGCCGCGCCCGGAGCGGCTGCCGTGGCGGGGTGAGGGGAGCCTGCCCTGGGGCGAGGGCGTGGTGCGCTTCGTCGGGACGATGGGGACGGGCATCAGTGCAAGCAAGCTTGCGGGACGGTACGTCTTCCTTGCCCCGCGCCGGGGCGGCGAGAGGCTGCAACCGGACTGCCGCCGGCCGCGGCGCAGCCTGAAGAACCTGTTCCAGGAGGCGGGCGTGCCGCCCCCGCGGCGGCAGGGCATGCCCCTGCTGTGGTGCGGCGGGGAACTGGTCTGGGTGCCCGACATCGGCATCGCCTGCGGCTATCAATGCGGCCCCGGCGAACCGGGCTGGCAGGTGGAGTGGGAGATGACTTAGGTCTTGGTGGCCAGCAACTGGGCCAGTTCGACCGCCGAGCGTACCCTCATCTTCTCGAAAATGCGCGCCCGGTGCACCTCCACGGTGCGCACCGCGATCTGCAGTTCATCGGCGATGACCTTGTTGTACTTGCCGGCGAGGATGCGTTCCATCACTTCCCGCTCGCGCGGCGTCAGCTGCGCCAGCCGCGAGGACACCGATTCCTGGTTGGCCTGCTGGCTGCGGCGCGCCCGGTCCGCTTCCAGGGCCTTGAGCACCCGGTCCACCAGCTCGTTGTCGTTGAACGGCTTCTCCACGAAATCAAAGGCGCCCTTCTTGAGGGCCACCACCGCCAGAGGGATGTCGCCGTGGCCGGTGAGGAAGATCACCGGCAGCCGGCAATTGCGCTCGAGCAGGCGGTCGAACAGTTCGATGCCGCTCATGCCGTCCATGCGCACATCGAGAATCAGGCAGCCGTCCATGTCGGGACGATAGTCGGTCAGGAAAGCCTCGGCCGACGCCCAGGCCTGGGCCGCCACGCCGCGCGACTTGAACAGCCAGACCAGGGCGTCGCGGATCGCCTCGTCGTCATCGACGATATAGGCCTTGCTGTGGGTCATGGGTTGTCCAGGGGCAGAGTGAACCGGAACACGGTGCCGCGGGGCGGATTGTCTTCGGCCCACATCCGTCCCTTGTGGAATTCTATGATCGTGCGGCAGATATTCAAACCCATGCCCATGCCCTCGACCTTGGTGGAGTAGAAGGGCTCGAACAGATGGGCCGCCACCTCGGTCGGGATACCGCAGCCGCGGTCGGCCACGCTGACCATGATGGCTCCGTCGTGCACGGCGGTGCTGACGGCGAGCAGCCGGTCGGTGGCGCGCACTTCGAGCATCGCTTCCATGCCGTTGCGCAGGAGATTGAGCAGCACCTGCTCCAGCATCACCCGATCGGCCAGGACCTGGGGCAGGCCGGGAGCCAACTGCTGGCGGATCTTCACCTGGCGCTTGCGCGCGTCCGCTTCCATGAAGCCTATCGTATCCTCGACGATGGCATTGACGTCGCAGGGCGCGCGGCGCGGTTCGCTCTTCTTCACGAACTCGTGCACCTGGCGGATGATGCGGCCGGCGCGCTGCGCCTGGGTGGCCATTTTCTCCAGGGCGCCGCGCAGTTCCTCGGGGGGCAGGTCGTTCGCCTCGAGGCGGTTGAGGCAGCCGGTGGTATAGCTGGCAATGGCGGAGAGGGGCTGGTTGAGCTCGTGGGCCAGGGTCGAGGCCATCTCGCCCATGGTCACCAGCCGGGCGGTGAATTGCAGTTTTTCCTGCTGCTGGCGCTGGATTTCCTCCAGCCGCTTGGCTTCGGTGATATCGAGCACCGAGCTGAGCCAGCCGGTCTGCACCCCCCGGTCATCCACCAGGGGCGCGGCATAGACCCGGGTATAGACCGCGCTGCCGTTCTTGTGGCGCAGGCGCGACTCGAAGCCTTCCGGCGGCGCTTCGCCCGCCAGCACGCGGGCGCTCTGCAGCTCGTTGGTCTCGATGTTGTCCGGGTCCCAGTAGGGCATGGGCGGCTCACGCCCGATGAGCTCCTCGGGGGAATAGCCCACCATGCGGCAGAACGCAGGGTTCACGTAGGTGAGGCGGCCCTGCAGGTCGCGGGCGCGCAGGCCGGTGGGCAGGGAATCCTCCATCGCCTTGCGGAAGGCGTGCTCCCGGCGCAACGCCGTCTCCGCCGCCAGGCGCCGCTGCACGTGGCGGCGCAGGGCCCACAGGCTGGCCAGCACGCCGATGGCCAGGCCGAAGATGGCCACCGCCAGCAGGTTGCGCACCAGGTTGGTCGTCGCCCGGTACGAGGTGAGGTGCAGGATCAGGCCGTGGCCGGGGGGGTCGAAGGGGAGCTGATATTCGAGGGCTGCCTGGCCGGCCTCCACGTTCGACTTGCTGCCCAGGACGTTGCCGCTGCCGTCCAGCACCGTCAGCCGGTACTTCTCGGCGAACCACCAGGGCACCTGGCGCGCCAGCAAGGCGCGCATCGAATAGGTGGCCGCCACCGAGCCTACGTGGCTGCCTTCGCGGAAAACGGGGACGATCACGTCGAACCGGCTGTCGCTGCCGTCGCTCTGGTAGGGGGCGGAGTAGGTGGCGTTGCCCGTGGAGCGGGCGAGGCGGAAGGCCTGGACCACCGGCTCTTCGCGCATGCCCATGCCGGCGACGGCCTCCCGGGTGGGGCCAGGGCTGGCGATGAGCACCGACCCGGCCTCGTCCACCGCCGCTATCTGCACGATTTCCGGGCTGTTGGACACCACGCTGCGGGCGCGCAGGTCGAAGCGGGCGGCGGCCAGTTCGCCAGAGAAGTAGTCCTGGGCGAGCTGCTGCAGCAGCTCCTGGTTGCGCGTCAGATGGAAGCGCAGGTCCTGCTCGATCCACAGCACGTCGCTGATCAGGGTGGCACGCTGCTCCTCCAGCTCCTGCCGGTGCAGCAGCCACAACAGGGCCAGCACCGCGACGACGAACAGGGCGATGGCGATGCGCGGCGCCGCCCAGTACCACTGCTGGGTGCCGGGGGGAGGGGACGGGTTGGCGACGTTCATTACGGGGAGAGGCGGTTCGGCTGAAATGGTAACCCAGTCCGGGCGTCCGGGCGCTTTCCCCGATTACGGGTTTCCACAATTGGCGGCTTGCGCTGCCGCGGCGACAATTCACACACCGGGAAAGACAGGTTTCCGCAACGGCCCGGCCGGACCTTTTTTGGAGGAGATCCCATGAAATTGAAGTCTCTCATGATAGGCGTCGCGGCACTGGCCTTCTCGGCCGCGGTCATGGCGCAGCAGCCCATCGTCATCAAGTTCAGCCACGTGGTTGCCCACGATACGCCGAAGGGCAAGGGTGCCGAGTACTTCAAGAAACTCGCCGAGGAGCGCACCAAGGGCAGGGTGAAGGTGGAAGTGTACGCCAACAGCACTCTTTACAAGGACAAGGAGGAGCTGGAGGCCCTGCAGCTGGGGGCGGTACAGATGCTGGCCCCCTCCCTGGCCAAGTTCGGTCCCCTGGGCGCGCGCGAATTCGAAGTGTTCGACCTGCCCTACATCTTCGACAACTATGACGATCTGCACCGGGTGACCGAAGGCCCCATCGGCCAGAGCCTGCTGAAGAAGCTGGAGAGCAAGGGCATCCTGGGCCTGGCCTTCTGGGATAACGGCTTCAAGGTCATGAGCGCCAACAAGCCGCTTAAGAAACCCGAAGACTTCAAGGGGCTGAAGATGCGCATCCAGTCGTCCAAGGTGCTGGATTCCCAGATGCGCGCCTTGGGCGCCATTCCCCAGGTGATGGCCTTCTCGGAGGTCTACCAGGCCCTGCAGACGGGCGTGGTGGACGGCACCGAGAACCCGCCCTCCAACCTCTATACCCAGAAGATGCACGAGGTGCAGAAGTATGTGACCGTGTCGGACCACGGCTATCTGGGCTATGCGGTCATCGTGAACAAGAAGTTCTGGGATGGCCTGCCGGCGGACATCCGCACCACCCTCGAAGGTGCCATGAAGGACGCCACCAAGTATGCCAACGACATCGCCAAGAAGGAGAATGACGATTCCCTGGAGGCGGTGCGCAAGTCGGGCAAGAGTCAGATCATCACCCTGACGCCGGAAGAGAAGAAGGCCTGGAAGAAGGCGCTGATCAAGGTGCATCAGGAGCACGAAGCCAAGATCGGCAAGGAGCTGATCCAGTCCATCTACAAGGAAACCGGCTTCGATCCGAACAAGCTGTAATCGTCCTTGACACCAGCCACCGGGGGGCTGCCCCGGTGGCTTCCCCCCGGCCCCGCGTTTCCAGCGAGGGAAAAATGAACAGATTTCTCAATCACTTGGAAGAGTGGCTCA
>JBMOQT010000191.1:0-6936 GCA_049320945.1 Pseudomonadota bacterium | reverse complement strand
CCCATCCCCACCCCAACCCTCCCCTTGAAGGGGAGGGAGCCTGCTGCATGACGCATGAATTGTGGGTAAAGCTCAGCCTTGAAGGAGAGGGTGAGAACGGCGGCCCTTCGGGCCGGTTGGTCGAAACCCATCCCCACCGCGGCCCGGAGGGAGCCTGCTGCATGGCCGCTCCGCTACTTCATGTAGTCGGTGATGTTCTCCCACTTGCCGTTGCGGATGTGGGCGATGCGTACGGAGCGGTTGCCCAGGTGGTCGGTCTTGGAGAAGCTGAAGTTGGGGCTGCCGAAGTAGTCGCGGGTGCGGTTCAGGCCCTCCAGGGCGGTGGCGAAGCTCTGGGCGGTGAGGTTGGGGCCGGCCTTCTGGGCGGCGGCGACGAAGATGTCGGCGGCCACGTAGCCCAGCACCGACCAGGTGTTGGGCTCGGAGTTGAAGCGCTTCCTGTACTCGGCGATCCAGCCGGAGAGCTGCTTGTTGCCTTCGTCCGGGTAGGGGTGGGGGGTCAGCACCAGGCCGTACAGGCCCTCGGTGACCTTGCCGCCCAGCTGGGGGATCTGGGCCGTGTAGGCGGCGGGGGAGACCAGCATGGGCACGTCCCAGCCGATCTTGCGCGCCTCCGCCATGGTGCCGATGGTCTCGCGCACCACGGTGCCCAGCACCAGGAAGTCGCAGCCGGCGGCCTTGAGGCGGGCCACCTGGGAGGAGAAGTCCGTGGCGCCGCGCTTGTAGGTGACCTTCTCGCAGAGGGGCAGGTTCGCCTCCTTCAGCGCCGCCTCCAGCCCGCGCAGCACGTCGTAGCCAAAGTCGTCGTCCTGGTAGAGGATGCCGGGCTTCTTGTAGCCGTTGGTCTGGATCAGGTACCTGGCGCCGATGGCCACGGTGGTGGAATAGGCCGGGTGCAGCTGGAACTTGAGGGGATGCAGCGGCTCGTAGGTGGCCGGCACCGGCGCGGCGGGGAACAGGTGCAGCACGCCCTTCTCCAGGATGGTGGGCATGGTGGCCATGACCACCGGCGAGCCCAGGTTGCTGATCATGGCGAACACCTTGTCCCGCTGCAGCATCTTCTGGGTGGCCAGCACGCCCTTCTTGGGATCGTAGCCGGAGTCCTCCACCACCAGGGTGATCTTGCGCCCGTGGATGCCGCCCTTGGCGTTCTCCTCGTCGAAGCGCATCTGGGTGCCGTTGCGGAAATGGGTGCCGAGCAGGGCGATGGGGCCGGACAGGTCCTGCAGCGTGCCCACCACGATCTCGTTCTTGCTCACGCCCTGGGTGGCCGCGGCGGGGGCCGCCAGGCCGATTACCGAGGCCGCCAGCAGCGCGGCCGTTGCTCCAGTCAGCAGTTTCTTCATGATGCCTCTCCTCCGTGTTCAATGACGCTACTGTGGCTCGCGGTACATCTCCTCGATGAGACTCTTGTATTTCTCGCCCACCAGCTTGCGTTTGAGCTTCATGGTGGGCGTCAGTTCTTCGTCCTCGGCGGTGAGCTTCTGCTCGATGAGGCGGAATTTCTTGATTTGCTCGACGCGGGCGAAGCGGGCATTCACCTTGTCGATCTCCTGGCGGATGAGCTCCTTGATCTCGGGAGCGCGGCACAGGCTGCGGAAATCGGTGAAGGGAATGTCGTGGTCCTGCGCGTACTTCTCGACGTTATCATGGTCGATCATCACCAGACAAGTGAGGTAGGGCCGGCGCTCGCCGATCACCACGGCGTCAGTCACGTAGGGCGAGAACTTGAGCTCGTTCTCGATCTCCGAGGGCGTGATGTTCTTGCCGCCCGCGGTGATGATGATGTCCTTCATGCGGTCGGTGATGCGCAGGTAACCCTCCTCGTCCAGCACGCCCACGTCGCCCGTGTGCAGCCAGCCGTCGCGTAGGGCCTCGGCGGTCTTCTCCGGCTGGTTGAGGTAGCCCATGAACACGTGGGGGCCGCGCGCCAGGACCTCGCCCTCGGGGGAGAGCTTCAGCTCGCCGTATGGCACGCACGGCCCCACGGTGCCGGGCTTGCCCTGCCCCGGCCGGTTGCCGGTGATCAGCCCGGTGGATTCGGTCTGGCCGTAGCCCTCGATCATCTCCAGCCCCAGGGCCATGTACCAGCGGATCAGCTGGGGCGAGATGGGCGCGGCGCCGGTGAGCAGCAGGCGGCAGCGGTGCACGCCCATCACCTTGCGCAGGTTGGCCAGCACCAGGGTGCGCGCCAGCCAGAACAGGGCGCGTAAGGCGCCAGGCACCGGCCGGCGCGCGATGCGCAGGTCGGCGACCCGCTCCCCGATGCCGATGGCCCAGCGGTAGGCGAGCTGCTCCAGGCTCGTGGCGTCCTTGAGGCGGATGGTCACCGCCGAGTAGAACTTCTCCCAGATGCGCGGCACCGCCACGAACACGGTGGGGGCGATCTCGCGCACGTTCTCCGGCACGGTCTCCGGGTTCTCCACGAAGTTGAGCTTGGTGCCGGTATAGAGGGACAGGTACTGGCCGAAGATGCGCTCCGCCACGTGGCACAGGGGCAGGAAACACATGCGTTCGTCATGCTCGTCCTGGGCCAGGATGGGGCCGCAGCCGGTGATGGTGGCGAGGATGTTGCGGTGGGACAGCATGGCGCCCTTGGGCTTGCCGGTGGTGCCCGAGGTGTACACCAGGATGGCCACATCCTCCGGCCGGCGTGCCGCCTGGCGCCGCTGCCATTCCTGGTCGCGGCCGCGGGCATAGTCGGCGCCCAGGCGGCGCAGGGCATCCAGGCTCAGCACCATGGGGTCGCTGAAGTGCTGCAGGCCCTTCATGTCGAACACGATGATTCTTTCCAGGCGCGGCAGGCGCGCGCGCACCTCCAGCACCTTGTCGAGCTGCTCCTCGTCCTCCACGAACACGAAGCGCGAGTCCGAATCGCCCAGCAGGTATTCCACCTGGGCGGGCGCGTCCGTGGGATAGATGCCGGCGCACACGCCGCCGGCGCCCAGGATGCCCAGATCCGCCAGCAGCCATTCGCGCCGGGTGTTGGACAGCACCGAAGCCACGTCGCCCACGGCGAAGCCCAGGCTCGCCAGCCCCATGCCGATGTCGCGCACCGCTTCGCCCAGCTCGCGCCAGGTGGTGGCGCGCCAGATGCCCAGCTCTTTCTGGCGCAGGGCCACCCGGTCGCCGCGCAGGGCCACCGCCTCGCGCACCAGGGCGGGCAGGGTGTCGCCGGAAGGCAGGCGCCGCGCGCTGCTCATCGCCAGGTCTTCTTGCGCTTCCAGCGACGCTCGCCGCGCACTCCCTGGGACTTCATGCCCAGGTAGAACTCCTTGATGTCTTCCTTCTGCAACAGGCGCTCGCAAGTGTCCTCCATGACGATGCGGCCCACTTCCAGCACGTAGCCGTAATGGGCGGTCTCCAGGGCGACGCGCGCATTCTGTTCCACCAGCAGCATGGTGGTGCCCTGCTCCTGGTTGATGCGCCGGATGATGCCGAAGATCTCCTTCACCAGCCTGGGCGACAGGCCCAGGCTGGGCTCGTCCAGCAGCAGCAGCCGGGGCCGCGCCATGAGGGCGCGGGAGATGGCGAGCATCTGCTGCTGCCCGCCCGACAGCCGCCCCGCCTCCTGCCCGGCGCGCTCCTTGAGGATGGGGAAATAGCCATACACCCGCTCCAGGTCCTGGGCGACGCCGTCCCGGTCGCGCCGGGTGTAGGCGCCCATGAGCAGGTTCTCGCGCACCGTGAGCAGGGGGAACACCTCGCGCCCCTCGGGCACGTGGCTGATGCCGCGGCGCACGATCCAGTCGGGCTGCCGGCGCTGGATCTCCTCGCCGTCGAACACGATGCTGCCCTTGGTCGGGTCGATGATGCCGGAGATGGTCTTGAGGATGGTGGTCTTGCCCGCGCCGTTGGCCCCCAGCACCGTGACGATGGCGCCGCGCGGCACGGTGAGGGACACGCCGCGGATGGCGGTCACCGGGCCGTAGCTGGCTTCGATGTTGTTGATCTTGAGCAGGGGTTCCGTCACGGCGCGCTCCCCTCCGGCACTTCCCCCGTAAAAGGGGGAATGAGGGGGATTTGCTTCACACCGTGCTTGGGCGAACACGGCGGAAATCCCCCCTGGCCCCCCTTTGTCAAAGGGGGGAATGGGGCGGTGGGCCAGGCGCGTCGATTCACGCCGCGCTCTCCCCGCCCAGATACGCCTCGATCACCGCCGGATGGTTCTGCACTTCCTCCGGCGTGCCCTGGGCCAGCACCTCGCCGTAGTTGAGCGCCAGCACCCGGTCGGACACCCGGCCCACCAGGCTCATGTCGTGCTCCACCATGAGCACGGTGATGCCCAGGTCGGTCTTGATGTCCTGGATCCAGAAGGCCATGTCGTCGGTCTCTTCCACGTTGAGCCCCGACGAGGGCTCGTCCAGCAGCAGTAGGCGCGGCTCGGCGGCGAGCGCCCGGCCCAGCTCCACCACCTTGCGCACGCCGTAGGGCAGGCCCGCCACCAGGCTGTCGCGGTAGTGGGCCAGGTCCAGCAGGTCGATCACCTTCTCCACCGCCTCCCGGTGCGCCTTCTCCCTGCGCCGCACCGCGGGCAGGAACAACAGCTCCGCCAGGAGGCTGGAGCGGCAATGGACGTGGCGCCCGATGAGCAGGTTCTGCAGCACCGTGGCGTGCTCGAACAGCTCGATGTTCTGGAAGGTGCGGGCGATGCCCAGGCCCGCCACCCGGTGGGGCGGGATGCGGGTGATGTCCTGGCCGCGGAAAGTGAGGCGCCCGGTGCTGGGTTCGTAGATACGCGAGATGAGGTTGAAGATGGTGGTCTTGCCGGCGCCGTTGGGGCCGATGATGGTGAACACCTCGCCCTCGCCCACCTCGAAGCTCACGTCGTTCACCGCGGCGATGCCGCCGAAGTGGATGGACAGGTGTTCGGCGCGCAGCAGGCTGGATCGACTCGGCGACGCGCTCATCGCAGCCGCTCCGACTTCATGTAGGTCTTCTGGCGCTTGAAGGTCGCCTTCTTGTACAGGGGGAAGGTCTGGAAGTACAGGCGGATCTTCAGCCAGCGCCCGTAGATGCCCATGGGCTCGAAGATCAGGGTGAGCACCAGGATCAGGCCGAACAGGGTGGGCTCCAGGCCCGTCTGGTGGGCGATGTAGGGGGGCAGGTAGTCCTTGCCCAGGGAGATGGCCTGGGGCAGGGCGATGATGAAGACGGCGCCGTAGATGGCGCCGTGGAAGGAGCCCAGGCCGCCGATGAAGATCATCATCACCAGCTCGATGGACAGGATGATGTTGAACTGCTCGGGGCTGAGGAACAGGATCTTGTGGGCGTACAGGGCGCCCGCCAGGCCGGTGATGGCCGCCGACAGGGCGAAGGCGATGGTCTTGTACCTGGCCAGATGGATGCCCTGGCTGCGCGCCGAGATTTCCGAGTCGCGGATGGCGATCAGCGCCCGGCCCGTGGGCGCGCGCATCAGGTTGAGCATGCCCAGGAGCACCGCCACCAGCAGCGCCAGGCACAGGTAGTAGAACTGCCATTCGTCGTCCAGGGGCGTGCCGAACAATTTCACCGGCGACACGGCGATGCCGGCGTTGCCCTGGGTCACCGACTCCCAGCGGGTGACCACTTCCTGCACGATGAAGCCGAAGGCCAGGGTGGCGATGGCGAGATAGATGCCGGTCAGGCGCAGCGCCGGCAGGCCGATGGCGATGCCCGCCAGCCCGGCCAGCACGGTGGCGGCGGCGAGCGACACGGCGAAAGGCACGCCCTTGGCCGCCAGCACCGCCTCGGTGTAGGCGCCCACGGCGAGGAAGGCGGCGTGGCCCAGGGACACCTGGCCGGTGTAGCCGGTGAGCAGCATCAGTCCCACGCCCACCAGGCCGTAGATGCAGATGAAGGAGAGCTGGGCCAGGAAATACTCCGGCAGCACCCAGGGCGCGGCGAGCAGGGCGGCCGCCAGCAGGCCGTACCAGAACTTCTGCCCGCCGTGCCGGAACAGGCGGATGTCCTGGTCATAGTCGGTCTTGAACAGGAAGCGCATCAGACCTTCTTCTTCAGGGTTTCGCCGAACAGCCCCGAGGGCTTCAGCACCAGCACCAGCAGCACCACGATGTAGGCCGCCACGTCCTTGAAGCCCTCGGGCAGGTAGAAGCCGGCCAGGGCCTCCACCCAGCCGATGATCAGCCCGCCGGCGATGGCGCCGGGAATGCTGCCGAAGCCGCCGATCACCGCCGCCGGGAAGGCCTTGAGCCCGATGAAGCCCATGTTCATATGCACGAAGGTGATGGGCGCCAGCAGGATGCCGGCGAAGGCCGCCACCGCCGCGCTGATGGCCCAGATGAGGGTGTTCACCCGCGCCACCGGTATGCCCATGTAATAGGCGGCGAGCTGGTTCTGGGAGCTGGCCTGCATGGCTATCCCCAGGCGCGTGAAGCGGAAGAACAGATACAGCACGGCGCACAGCAGCGCCGTCATGGCGATCACCAGCAGGTGCTCTGCGGCCAGGGCCAGCTCGCCGAAGCGCAGCACCTGGCCCGCCGCCGGCGAGGGCAGGGTGTGGGTCTCGGTGCCCCAGCCCGGCACCATGCTCGCCAGGCCGCGCGCCATGAAGCCGACGCCGATGGTCACCATCACCACGGCGAAGGCCGGCTGGCCCAGGATGGGGCGCAGCACGATGCGCTCCAGCGCCATGCCGAACAGGGCCATGCAGGCGATGGCGGCGACGATGCCCACCCAGTAGGGCAGGCCCAGCAGGGACACGAAGGTGAGGCCGAAGAAGGCGCCGAGCATCATCAAGTCGCCCTGGGCGAAATTGACGGTCTCGGTGGCCTTGTAGATCAGCACGAAGCCGAGAGCGATGAGCGCGAGCACGCAGCCCATGGCGGTGCCGCTGACCATGAGCTGGAGGAATTGAGTCATGTTCCCCCGATTATTGTTGGCTGGCGGACAGGACCGCCGGTCTCCTCCATCGGCGCGGGTGGGCCCACCAGCGCT
>JBMOQT010000190.1:0-6936 GCA_049320945.1 Pseudomonadota bacterium | reverse complement strand
CACACCTTGTCCCATTCGGCCTGCTCCAGGAACTGCTTCACCGTGAGCTCGCCCGCCACCCAGCGGTCGAGGGCCGGCTGCACGCGGCGCGGGAACATCTCGAAGCCGATCACCATGTGCGGCCGCAGGGCGTGCAGCGCCGCCAGGGTGTGCAGCTGCCAGCGGTGGTGGTCGTCCTCGTCGTGGCGCTCGCCCAGCAGCACCACGTCGCGCCTGGCCATCTCCGCCAGCAGCGCCGGCCCGCTCGCGACCCGCGGCCGCTCGCCGTCGGGCACCGACCAGGCGCCGGGCGTGAGGCACGCTGGGTGCGTCGCAGACGCCGGGCTGTCGGCGGCGCCGGCGGCGAGAGTAAAACCGAGGGCGCCGGTGGCCAGCGCCGTGGCGAACAGGCGGGAAAGCATAGGGTTCATGGCATGCCGGGTACGAATCGGGGATGGCGCCAGATTAGCACCAAAGCCGGCCGCTCCGGCCACCCGCTAGGAAACTGGGGCGGTCGTTCTTTGCGGCCTTCGCGTCTTGCGACCTTTGCGTTGAAGGCGGTTCCAACCGCGGTTGCAAGGTTTATTACTTGGAGTCACGCATAGGCCCGTGCCAGGCCGCGCCGGGCGACGGCGCTGGCGGCATCGACGGCGATCGACAGCAGCAGCATGGCGCCGATCACCGTGGCCGCCTGGGCCTGGTGGAACAGGGACAACTCGTAGTAGAGCATCTGGCCCAGGCCGCCGGCGCCGACGAAGCCGAGGATGGCCGCCATGCGGATGTTCATCTCCCAGCGGTACAGGGTATAGGCCAGCAGTTGGGGCGCCACGCCCGGCAGGGTGCCGTAGGCGAAGGCCAGGGCGGGCGGCGCGCCGATGCCGATCAGGGCCGCCGCCGGTTCCTTGGGGGTGTTCTCCAGGGCTTCGGCAAACAGGCGGCCCAGCACCCCGGTGGTATGCAGCCCCAGGGCCAGGGCGCCGGCGAAGGGCCCCAGCCCCGCCGCCAGCACCATCAGCGCCGCCCATACCAGTTCCGGCACGGAACGCAGCAGGTTGAGCAGGCCGCGCGCCAGCGCCTTGGGCGCCCAGCCGTAGCGGCCCGAGGCGGGCAGGCACAGCAGCAGTCCGCCCACGGCGGCCAGCAGGGTGCCGACGGCGGACACGGCCAGGGTTTCCACCGCCGCCCAGGCGGTCTTGCGCAGGTGGACCGCGGACAGATCCGGCGGGAAGAACGAGAGGAAGAAATCCAGTATCTGCCCGCCCGCCTCAAGGGAGAACAGGCGCTCCAGCCCCAGGGACAGGTAAGCAAAGCTGGCCACCACCACCAGCGCGGCGATCACCAGCGTGATCACGCAGCTGAGGCACAGCTGCACCGCTTTGGCTTCATCGTCGCGCATCATGCCAGTTGGCGCCGCAGCCAGGCGCTGATGGCGTCGGCCAGCAGCACCAGCAGCAGGAACACGATCAGGATGGTGGCGGCCTCGCCGCCGTTGAGCATCTTCATCGCCTGGTCCATGAGCTGGCCCAGGCCCCCGGCGCCGACGAAGCCCATCACCACCGAGGCGCGGATGGCGCACTCCCAGCGGTAGATGGTGTAGGACACCAGCTCCTGGGCGGCGCCCGGCACCAGGCCGTAGAGCAGCGCCGCGACGCGCCCGCTGCCCCCTTCCAGCAGGGCACGCGCCGGACGCGTGTCGCCCGACTCGAGGATTTCCGCATACACCTTACCCAGCATACCGCCGTAGGTGATGGCCAGGGCCAGCACCGCCGCCGCCGGCCCCAGCCCCAGGGCGCGCACGAACACCAGGGCCCACACCAGCTCCGGCACGCCGCGCAGCACCATGAGCACCAGGCGCACCCCGGCGCGCAGCGCTTCGCCGCGCCGGCGCCCGGGCCCCGGGCCGATGCGCGACACCGACAGGCTGTGGGTCAGGGCGAAGGCCAGGGGCGCCGCCACCAGCAGGGCCAGGGTGATGCCGGCGGTAGCGATGGCCAGGGTCTCCAGGGTGGCCTTCACCAGCAGTCCGAGGAAGTCCACCGACACCTCCGGGGGCAGAAAGCCTTTCAGGAAATGTGCCATGGCCGCCAGATTGCCCGGCTCGAACAGGGTCGCCGGGCGGAACTGGGACACCACCAGCAGCGGCCACAGCACCAGCATGCCGACAAGCAGCAGGGTGGCGCGGCGCAGGGCGTCGGGATCGCGGTCGGGCGGCGGCTGTGCGTTCATGTTGAACCTGAAAACCGCACTTAACGCAAAGGACGCGAAGCAACGCAAAGGACGCAAAGAAAAATCCTGGAAGATAACCGACACCGAAAAGGTGCGGCTGCGGATCGTTCTTTGCGGCCTTTGCGTCTTTGCGATCCTTGCGTTGAAGGCGGTTTCAACTGCTGTTTCAAGGTTGAACGCGGTTCTTGGTTCATGTTTACCCTGGCGCTCATTGGCACGCCGGCCGGCGCACCGCCACCTCGGCGCCGGGCTGGGGCAGGCGCAGGGGTTCGCCGCCCTGGGTGGGCAGGGTGGCGCTCTCGGAGGCGTACAGGTCGCGCAGCAGCGCGTCGCTGATGCGCACCGGCGGCAGGTCGAAGGCCACTTCCCCCGCCCTCAGGCCGACGATGCGCGGGAACCAGCGCAAGGCCAGGTCTACGGCATGCAGGCTGGCGACCAGGGTGACGCCGCGGCCGGCGGCCTCGGCGATCAACTGCTGGATGGCGAGATCGGCCAGGGCCGGGTCCATGGCCGACACCGGCTCGTCGGCCAGGATCAGTTCCGGCTGCTGATACAGCACGCGGGCGATGCCCACCCGCTGCAGCTGGCCGCCGGACAGGCGGTCGCAGCGGTCGAACAGGCGGTCGGCCAGGTCCAGGCGCGCCAGCTGGGTGCGCGCGCCGGCGATGTCGGCGGGATAGGCCAGGGACAGCAGCGACTTCCACCAGGGCCAGGTGCCCAGCCGGCCGGCCAGCACTGCGGTGATGACGCGCTGGCGCGCGGGCAGCGGCGGCGCCTGGTGCACCGTGCCGATGCGGGCGCGCAGGCGCCGCAGCGCCCCGCCGGACAGCTGCCAGGGATTGTGCTCCAGTACCTCGATGCGCCCCTCGCTGGGGCGCACTGCCGCCCCCAGCAGGCGCAGCAGGGTGGTCTTGCCCGCGCCCGAGGGTCCGATGACGGCGATGCGCTCGCCGCGCCGGGCGGCCAGGGTCACCCCCGCCAGGGCGCGCAGGCCGTTGGCATGGACCAGGCCGAGCTGCTGCAGGCGGAAGCCCATCGCCTACTTGATCAGGCCGGCGGAGCGGGCCGCCGCCTCGATGCCATCGTAATTTTCACTGCGCGTCGGGATGAAGCGCGAGGCGCGCTGCAGCGCCATGATCTCCTTGTGCTCGGAGTTGGCCGGGTCCAGCTTGAGGAAGGCCTGGGTGAGGCTGCGCACCAGCGCCGGGTCCAGATCGCCGCGCACCGTCCAGTTGTAATCGAAGTAAGGCGGGGTGGTGGCGAACACGCGCACCCGGGCGGCATCCACCTTCTTCTGCTCCACCAGCTTGTCCCACACGGAGGCGTTGAGCACACCGGCATCCACCCTGCCCGACTGGACGAAGGCGGCGGTGGCGTCGTGGGCCCCGGAGAAGGCCACGTTCTTCAGGTCCCGCTCCGGATCGACCCCCGCCTGCAGCAGGAAGTGGCGCGGCATGAGGTGGCCCGAGGTGGACGAGGGCGAACCGAAAGCGAAGCTCCTGCCCTTGAGGTCGGCCAGGGTCTTGATGTCGGCATGGGTGGTGATGAAGCGGCTGGTGAAAGCCGCATCCTCCTGGCGCTGCACGATAGGGATCACCCGGCCGTTGGTGCGTAGCCTCGCCTGGACGAAGGTGAACCCGCCCAGCCAGGCCAGATCGATCTTGCGCGTGGCGAGCGCCTCCACCACCGCGGCGTAGTCGGTGACCGGCACGAATTCCACCTTCATGCCGGTCTCCTTCTCCAGGTATTTGCCCAGGGGCGCGAACTTGCGCTGAAGCTCGGTGGGCGCCTCGTCAGGAATGGCTGAGACACGCAGCGAGCCCTGGGCCTGGGCGACGAAAGCTTGCAGGGCAGCCGCGGCCGCCAGCGCCAGGCGGACAAACAGGCGACGGTCCATGTTGGGGACTCCGGTTATTGAAGGCTTTTCGCTATTCTGAACGGGAAAGCGGGCGCGAACAACCTCACGCCAGGGGCGCCAGCTCGCCCAGCAGGGTCGGAATCAGCTCGCTCACCGTGGGATGGATGTGCATCGCCCGCTGTACGACGGTGTAGGGCGCCCTGGCGTACATGACATCCAGGAGCGAATGGATGATCTCGTCGCCGTCCACGCCCAGCAGGGCGGCGCCGAGGATCTCCCGGCTGTGGGCGTCCACCACCACCTTCATGAAGCCCTGGGTTTCGCTGCGCTCGCGCGCGCGCCCGACGCGGCGCATGGGCATCTTGGCAGCCAGCAGCTTGCGGCCGCTGGCGCGCGCCTCGCGCTCGGTCATGCCGGCCCGTCCCAGGGGCGGGTCGATGAACAGGGCGTAGGCGGCAATGCGCTCCGACACGCGGCGTGCCTCCCCATCCAGCACATTGGCGGCGACGATCTCGTAGTCGTTGTAGGCGGTGTGGGTGAAGGCGCCGCGGCCATTGACGTCGCCCAAAGCCCATACGCCCGGCACGTTGGTACGCAGCTGCTCGTCGACGGTAATGTAGCCGCGTGGGTCGGTGGCGATGCCGGCCCGCTCCAGCCCCAGGTCGTCGGTATTGGGACGGCGCCCGACAGCGAGCAGCACATGGCTGCCGACGATCTGCGGCGGCCCTTCGGCGCACGCCGCCTGAACGGCGACGCCGTTGCGGTGGGGCGCCACTCCGATGCATTTGGCATTTAGATGAAACTCGACCCCTTCGCGGCCCAGGATCGCCTGGATCTCCGCCGACACATCCTCGTCCTCGCGCCCGGCCACGCGCGGCCCCATCTCCACCACCGACACGCGGCTGCCGAAGCGCCGGTACATCTGTGCGAACTCCAGGCCGATATAGCTGCCGCCGACGATGACCAGGTGCTCGGGCAGGAAATCCACGTCCATCATGCTGCTGTTGGTGAGATAGCGCACCTGGTCGAGCCCCGGCAGGTCGGGCACCAGGGCGCGGCCGCCGACATTGATGAAGATCCGCTCCGCCGCCAGCTGCCCGCCGTCCACCTCCACGGTGTGCGGCCCGGTGAAGCGGGCGTGGCCGCGATAGAGGGTGAGCTTGTCCATGGTGCCGAGCCACCTGGCCAGGCCTTCGCTCGACTGGCGCACGATGGCGTCTTTGCGCGCCTTGACCGCCTTCATGTCCACCCGCACCGGACCGTCCACCGCGACGCCGAAATCAGCGCCGCGGCGCGCGACGAAGGCGGCGTGGGCGCTGGCCACCAGGGCCTTGGTGGGGATGCAGCCGGTGTTCACGCAGGTGCCGCCGAGCAGCTTGCGCTCGACAATGGCCGTCTTCAGGCCGGCCTGGGTAAGCCGCGCTGCCAAGGCCGGCCCGGCCTGGCCGGTGCCGATGATGAGGGCGTCGAAGCGTTCCGTCATGATGGGACTCCTGTGCTGGGGGTGACCACTCCATCGGGTGCATGCAGGATTCGGGCCTGCGGCTTGGGCACCGGCCGGTAAGGATCGCTGGGCGGGCCCGGTCCACTCCGGCAGCCGCGCCCTATCCGCGGCGCTCCGTGGAGAAGCAAGCCATGACCGGAGACATAGATGGGCAAGCCCTGGCTCGGGAAAGAAAGTACCTGTTCGCGTTCGCCATGATGCGCCTGCGCGACCCGGACCTGGCGGACGACGCCGTCCAGGAGACGCTGCTGGCCGCCTGGCGCGCCGCCGACCGCTTCGAGCGGCGTTCCACCCTGCGCACCTGGCTGGTGGCCATCCTCATCAACAAGATGGCCGACCTCAAGGCCAGGCGGGGGCGGGAGATCCCGGCGGAAGAGATCGTGGAGTCGGCCGGCGAGGACGACGATCCCTGGTTCGACGAGACCGGCCGCTGGGAGCCGGAGGCCATGCCCCGCCCCTGGTCCAGTCCGGAAAACGCCGCCGAGCAGCGGGAGCTCTGGGCCATGTTCGAACGCTGCCTGCAAGCCATGCCGCCCCGCATCGGCGAGGTGTTCGTGCTGCGGGAGGTGCTGGGCGAATCAATCGAGAACATCTGTAAGACCCTGGACATCAGCCCATCTAATTGTTCGGTGATGCTGTTTCGGGCCCGGGCGAATCTGCGCGGCTGCCTGCAGCAGAACTGCCTTGGAGGCGTCAAATGACCAGGAATGGATACGGATGAAGGGAGACACACGAACGCCTGCGCCCGCGCTTCCATCTCTTGATGTGCCAAGGCTGCAGCAATTTCGAAAAACAGATGCATCTGCTGCGCACCCCCGCCGCTTCGACGAGCGCACAGACATTCATAAGAAGAAACGCTGAGTTCTTTGCGCTCCCAGGGGCCGCGCCGCCGTGTTGCGACACGTACCCCTAGCTGGTGCCCGCCCTGTGCCCGACGCACACCATCTTTACCTCCCTTGAGGGAGACAACGACAAAGGGCACAGACCCGTGTCCCGGGTTTGTGCCCCTTCCTGTTGAGGTGACAGCGATGCTGCCATCCCTCATAAACCTCTTAGTTCACATAGATGGACCGGAATACCTCCCTTTCTTCGTCGGTTTGAGTCATGCCGCCGGTACCGGTCGCACAGCCCGCCACAACAGCGGACAGGACCGCGAGTATGAGAGCAAGTTTGCGCATGGCGTACTCCTTTTCTGCCGAGTCTCGGTTGGGGATGGACTCTTCGCCCATCGACTTATTAGACATCGCAGAGGTCTCCGCATTACAGCTACATCTCGAATTATTTTTGAACGGTCCCTTGCATGACGGACTAGAATCAAAAAGTTTTAGCTCGCCATGCCGAAACGGTTCCTTGGTCGGGCACTCAGGGC
>JBMOQT010000189.1:0-6946 GCA_049320945.1 Pseudomonadota bacterium | reverse complement strand
CTCCCCCTCACCCCGACCCTCTCCCCCACTTCGCGGGGGAGAGGGAGCTCAATCCCAGGCGCCCCAACGCCGACATTCCCCGCAATGGCTCCCGCGGCGTGCTTCCCAAGGCCTCCTATCGCCCAGGCTGCTACACCTGCCCGGCCTGCACCTGCGTGATGGTAGCTGCGTCAGCCGCCCCCCTCGGCTGATACTCCGGCACCCGCTGCGCCAATTGGCGGCGCACCTGGTCCGGGTCGTCCTGGGCCGGCCCGTCGAGCCAGCGCTGCAGGTCGGCGAGCCATACCTGTCCCAGGGCATCGCGCGCCTTGGCCACCCTCAGCTTCGGGTGCAGGGTCGGCAAGGTCTTTTCGTCGTCGGCGAGGACTTCCTCGTAGAGCTTTTCGCCCGGCCGCAGCCCGGTGAAGGCGATGCGGATCTCTTCCTCGGAAAAGCCGGACAGGCGGATCATGTCCCGCGCCAGGTCGACGATCTTCACCGGCTCGCCCATGTCCAGCACGAAGATTTCGCCCCCCTGCCCCATGTGCGCCGCCTGCAGCACCAGCTGGGCCGCCTCGGGGATGGACATGAAGAAACGGCGGATCTCCGGATGGGTCACCGTGACCGGGCCGCCCCTGGCGATCTGCTCGCGGAAGCGCGGAATGACGCTGCCGCTCGACCCCAGCACGTTGCCGAAGCGCACCACCACGAAGCGCGTCCGGCCATGCTCCTGCAGGCTGCCGCAAACCATCTCGGCCAGCCGCTTGGTGGCACCCATGACATTGGTGGGATTGACCGCCTTGTCGGTGGAGATCAGGACGAATTTCTCCACCTCGTGGGCGAGGGCGGCCTGGGCCACGCACAGGGTCCCCAGGACGTTGTTGCGCACCGCCTCCCAGGCGTTGCCGGTTTCCATAAGGGGCACATGCTTGTACGCGGCCGCATGGAAAATCACCGCGGGCCGGTACTGGCCGATGATCTTTGCCAGCCTCTCCGCGTCCTTGACGTCCCCGGCGACGCAGACAACGGGCGAGCTGCCCTTGTCCATGAGTTCCTGCTCGATGCGGTAGAGGGCGTACTCGGACATCTCGTACAGCACCAGCAGCTTCGGGTCGAAGCGCAGGATCTGCCTCACCAGTTCCGAGCCTATGGAGCCGCCCGCGCCGGTGACCATCACCACCCTGCCAGTCAGCAATTCATGCAGGCCGGCGTCATCGAGGACCACCGGGTCGCGCCCCAGCAGGTCCTCCAGCTCGACCTTGCGAATGGCCGAGACCGTCACCTTGCCGCTGATCAGATCGTCGAAGGACGGCACCGTCAGCACCCGCATTCCTGCCCGGGATGCCGCATCCATGGCGCGGCGCCGCACCTGGTGGGGCGCATCGGGCATGGCAATGATCGCCTTCTCGACGCTGTACTCTTCGGCAATTCTCGGGAGGTCGGACAGGTGGCCGATCACTTTGACGCCGTTAACGAGCAAGCCCTGCTTCGACGCATCGTCATCGATGACGCCGGCGACCCGCCAGTTGGGGCTGCGATCCAGCTCCTTCAAAAGACTCACCGCCGCATCGCCCGCGCCGATGACCACCACCGGCTCGCCGTTGGCACGCACCGCGCCGTACAGGCGTCTCTCCTTCCATACGCGATAGGCGACCCTGCTGCCCCCCATCAACACCACGAGAAGCAGGGGATGGAGAATGAAGATGGCGCGGGGGATCGGCTGGTCGAAGCGCAGCAGGAACAGCAAGGCCGGCCCGGCTACAGCCGCCGCACCGACCGCCATCAGGATGCGATGCAGGTCGGGCAGACTGGCGTAACGCCAGATGCCCCGATAGAGGCCGAAGCGCCAGAACAGCAAGGCGTGCAGGGGCAACAGCCAAAGTATCCCCTGCACCACGCCGGGGACGAACTCGCGGGGAATCTCCAGATTCAGCCGCAGCCAAAAGGCGAGGAACCAGGCGACGGCGGAAGCCGTCACATCGTGAGTAAAGGCCAGCGCCTTGCGCCCATTGACCTTGACCATCCAGTCCGTCACGCCACACCCTTCCCGAAACGGGCCCGCCAGGCCCGGACAACCAGGGTCACCAGCAGGGCATAAGCCAGCGTCAATGCGACAAGCATTGCGGTGATGTATTGTGCCTGCGCCTCCCTGAAAAGCAATGCCGCCGCAGCGCAGACACCCATGAGGGCATATTCGGCCAGCGCCGTGCCCCGATGCCCCCACCCCAGTCGCACCAGGCGCTGGTACAGGTGCTCCCGGTGGGCCTGCCAGACGCGCTCCCCGCGTACGAGGCGATACAGAAGGGTGATCGTCGCATCGGCGATGAAGGGCGAGAAAACGACCACGGGGAACCAGGCGTCCCACAAGCCGTGCTGCCAGCCCAGCCATCCCAACGCGCCCGCCAGAAATCCCAGGGGAATCGAGCCGGCATCCCCCATGAATATCCGTGCCGGATGAAAATTGAACAGCAGAAAAGCCGCCGCCGCCACCGCACAGGAAGCGCTCACGGCCGCCAATGCCGCATCCCCCGCCACTCCGGCCGCCGCCGCATAGGCGCCGAACCCGAACAAGGCCATGCCGCCCGCCAGACCGTCCGCTCCATCCATGAAGTTATAGAGGTTGGTCATCCACACCAGAAGCGGAAAGGCGAGCAGCGCCGGGATCGCCATGCCTTGCGCCGACTGCGATAGAAGAGCCGCTGCCGCCGCCATGTGAGCAAAGAGGCGCAGGCGTATATCCAAGCCACGCATGTCGTCGACGAACGACAAGATCGCAAGCGCGAAGGCGAGGAACAGCGCCACCGCCACATCGTCCCGGAAGGGGGTCCCGACTGACACGGCGACAGACGCTGCCGCGGCCACGCCCGCCATGATGGCCACTCCTCCGGTTCGCGGCACCGGCGCGGCATGCAGCGATCGCTCGTTGGGCCTGTCCAGCACCCAGCGCGCCAGGCCCGGACGGGTCAGCAGCCACAGCAGGCCGCTTGCCACGGCGAACGCGGCCACTGGCATGAACACGAATGGAACGAGCATTACAATTCACTGGCGCAGGACGGCGACATTATAGCCGCTACCGTCCGGTCCGACCGCTCCGCGCGTACCATTCCACCGTTTCATTCAATCCCTGTGCAAGCGTAAACGGCGGCGTCCAGTCGAGTGTGCGCTTCAAATGGCCCGTATCCACCACCAGGGAACCACATAGCCGCTCCGCCTCCGCCTGCCGACCCAACGATGCGGCAACGATCCGCAGCAAGGGCGGCGGAAAGGGCCACAGACGCGCCGGCCTGCCACTGGCCGATGCCAGTGCGCGGATGAGCTGCGGCGTGGAGGGGGCCTCGTCGTCGGCCACGAGAAAGGTCTGGCCGGCGGCGCGCGGATCATCCACGCAACGCACGATGGCATCCACCAGATTGCCCACATAGACCAGGCTGCGACGGTTGCGCACCGATGCGAGCGGCAAGGGCAGCCCCTGTTCGACCCATCTCAAAAGGCGCAGGAAGTTCGCACCGACACCGGGGCCGTAGACCAGCGGCGGGCGCAGCACCACCACCTGCAGGCCGGAGTCGCGGGCAATGCCGTACAACCCCTGCTCCGCCTCCCATTTGGAAATCGCGTAGGCGTCCCGCGGCTCGGGCGGATCGATCTCGCTGTAGGGTGCCTCGCGGCCTTCGCCATGCACCTTGACCGTGCTCACGAACACCAGCCGCTTCACTCCCGCCTCCGCCGCCTGGCCGGCGAGATTGAGCGTGCCCTGGGTATTCACTGAACGAAAGGCGAGCACCGGATCCGCGGCGTCGTCTCGCATGACATGTACCCGGGCGGCCAGGTGTATCACGATGTCACAACCGGCCAGCGCCTCCCGCCAATCCGTATCCGGTCCAACCTCGCCCACCACCGCCTCGGCCTCCAAACCGCGCGGCACGCGCACCGCCGGCCGCAATGCGTGACCGGCCTGCGCCAGCGCGGGACAGAGGGCACGGCCCAGAAAGCCGGAAGCGCCGGTGACGAGCACCCTCACGCCGGCGGCTCCGCATGCAGCGCCAAGGTCTGGCGAATCACGGCATCGAGACTGAATGCCGCGACCGCCCGCGCTGCCGCACCTGACCCGCTCCCCATTTCACACCAGCCGCACGCTCTCTCCATATTGCCTCAGCGCAGCATCACTCGTGAGCAGCACCATCGGCTCACTCTTGCTTTGGGTGACGAGCATACGTCGAAGGTGTCGGCATGAAGCTGGGGTAAGGTCACGAGGGCTTCGGCATGACGGCCCAAAATCGGCAATTCCTCGATCTCCATGGCGGCCAGGGCATCACGCAATTGCCGCAGATCCACCCGGAAATCCTCGCGTCGCAAGGCCGCCTTGATGGCGATCTCCCAAAGACTCGCCACGCTGCAAAAGAGGGCGTTGTCCGTATCCTCGAGCAGCTCGCGGGCGACCCCGGGGAGCCGATCGCTTTGGCCTACCGCCCAAAGAAGAATGTGCGTATCCAACAAGATACGCATTCAGACCCCACCCTTGAACGCAGCGAGCACTTCGGGTGCCCGCGCAATGACAACCTCCTCCCCCCGCCGCCGCCTGGTCGGCCAACTGAGAAAGGTGAGTCTTCGCTTCATAAATATTGACCACTTTGACCATCGCGTTTCCTTTCAGCACGAAATGGCCAGACCTGACTGATCAACCACTTTAACGTGCCTGGCCCTTCATCAGGCCGTCACGCCACCCCCGTTGCGCTGGCGGACTGCTGATCTCGTTCTTTGCACATAGTCCGATATGAAAGCCATCAGGAACCCGAGCAGCGACCCCAACATTCCGGCCAAGACCACGCTTGAAGTCTTTTTTGGAAACACGGGCTTCTCGGGCACATGAACGCGGTCGATCAACGATGTCGGGTAAGTGCGCGCGGGGCTTAGCTGTTCCTGCAGACCAACCATGCGCTCACGGAGATGCCGGATCTCTGCGTCTCTGCTGTTCAGAATGTTGGCCAACAGCACGTTTTCGGCAAAGCGGTATCCGGGACCATTACGTCCCTTGACGGACGCAGCTTCAATCAAATTTGCCCTCATTGCTTCGGTCCTTTCGAGGTCTTGTTTGACTTCCATCAGCTGAACTTCCAGCCGCTGTATGGAAGGCCGGGCCAGCTCCTGGTGAACGTCGCGCAGACGCGCGACCGTAGCTTGCGCCCATTTTTCGGCATCCTCCCGAGAGCGACCACGCACCCTGAGCTCAATGAGATCAGTGTCTGGCAAGAGCTTGAGTTTGAGGCTCGCCCGATACAACCTCGCTTCGGGGTTGTCCTCATCAGATGGGATCTTCAGGTCCGCCAAGACGGCATCCCGGAAAGCATTTAACTTCATTCGCTCAATCGCACGCGGGGGCGACTCAACGAGGGGCCGCCCCAGTCCGACAGCGCCCTGACCGACCTGCCCAATCTGAATCACTGCCGTGGCCTCCCATTGCGGGGAGACGACGAGCACAAACGCCAACGCGCAGGCTACGGTGACCGCTGGGATTCCCCAGACCCATTTTTTTTGTCGGGCCAAAATCCGCCACACGTCGATCAGACGGATCTCTTCTTCGTTCATCGCACTCGTTCGAGGCATGATACCAGGAGACTGTTCTGCTTTCACCAAAACCTCTTCAAGTTTTTTGACACGTCGACGAAGTTGCCGACATAAGTGAGACTGCGGCGATTGACGACAGAGCGAAACGGCAGAGGAATGCCACGGCTCAGTACCTTCAACATGCTGAGAAAATTGCCTTTCACCCGTGGCCCGTTCACCAGCGGGGGACGGATGATCACTGTTTCAATCCGGGTCTGATCGGCCATGCGCCGTAAGGCGGTTTCCGCTTCGGATTTCGACACCCCATATGGATCCTGCTCCCCGTCCCTCAGCCAGCATCCTCAAACAGAGCTCACGTCCCACGAAACCCGTGGCCCCAGTCGCCAGTGCGATCTTCATCCCGCTCATCCCACTCCCGATCTCAAATCGCTGGCTTACGCCAGACGGTACGGTTCACGTAGTCCGTGTAGCTCAGAATGATGCGCAGCACTTTTTTGGAAACGTTCGTCGTATCGTAGTCGGGTGGAAGCCGAAACTGCCGCAATGCACGTGAGTGTTCCGCAGTCACTGCTTCGATCGATTGCAGAATTCGTTCGGTCTCAAGCCCGGTCATGATGAGCGTGCCCTCGTCCATGCCTTCCGGCCTCTCGTGGGCCTCCCGAACCGTGATCGCGGGGAAATTCAGGATTGCTGATTCTTCGGTGATCGTACCGCTGTCGGAAATCACGCAGAACGCGTTCATCTGCAGCTTGACGTAATCCAGGAAACCCAGTGGCACGAGAAAGCGGATCAACGGATCCATGCCCCGTGGCCCCAGTCCCTCGAGTCGCTTCCGGGTGCGCGGATGTGTGGAGACGATGATTGGCCTGCCGTAGCGCTCTGCAATCGCGTTGAGTGCAGTGAGTAGCTTATCGAGGTTGATCGCGCTGTCCACGTTCTCCTCGCGGTGGGCACTAACGACTAAATAATGGCCCGGCACAAGTTGCAAGCTTTCCAGAATCTGCGAAGCCTCGATCTGAGGCATGTAATGCTCCAACACCTCTTTCATCGGCGACCCGGTCTTGATCACCGTTTCCGGCCGCAAGCCCTCGGCTAGCAGGTAGCGCCGCGCATGCTCAGTGTAAGGCAGGTTGACGTCGCTCAGATGGTCAACGATCTTGCGGTTATTCTCTTCGGGTACGCGCTGATCAAAGCAGCGGTTGCCAGCCTCCATGTGAAACACCGGGATCTTGCGGCGCTTGGCCGGAATCACCGCCAGGCAGCTGTTGGTATCGCCGAGCAGGAGCACTGCTTCTGGCGACTCCCTTTCCATCAGTTCGTCAGCGCGCACAATGACGTTGCCAATGGTCTTCGCCACGGTCTCGTCTGCGGCATCCAGAAAGTAGTCCGGCTTCCTAATACCGAG
>JBMOQT010000188.1:0-7019 GCA_049320945.1 Pseudomonadota bacterium | reverse complement strand
ACAAGGCGCGCTCCAGGCTTTCCAGGAAGCGGGAGTTCTCGTACTCGAGCCCGATGGTGACGCGCAGGTAGTTGGGCATGGCATAGGCGCCCACCGGGCGCACGATCACGCCCTGCTTGAGCAGCGCCAGGTTCACCTTGGCGGCATCGGGCACCCGGAAGGACACGAAATTGCCATGGGAAGGAATGTGCGCCAGGCCCAGGCGCTTGAGGCCGGTGACGATTCTCTCCATGCCGCGCTTGTTCACCAGGTAGCTCTCGGCCACGAAGGCATCATCCTGGAGGGCGGCGGTCGCCGCCGCCAGGGCCACGCTGTTCACGTTGAAGGGCTGGCGCACGCGGTTCATCAAGTCCGCCACCTCGGGCTGGGCAAAGGCATAGCCGACGCGGAAGCCGGCCAGGCCATAGGCCTTGGAGAAGGTGCGGCTGACGATCAGGTTGGGAAAGCGCCTGAGCCAGGCGATGCTGTCGCCGCGCAGCTCCGGCGGCAGATACTCGTTGTAGGCCTCGTCTAGCACCACCACCACGTCCGCAGGCACCGCTTCCAGGAAGCGCTCCAGCTCCGCTTGCCCGAGCAGGGTGCCCGTGGGGTTGTTGGGATTGGCGATGAAGATCATGCGCACCTGGGGCGTGATCGCCGCCAGCATGGCATCCAGGTCATGGCCCCAGTCCTTGGCCGGCGTCTCGATACCCTTGGCGCCGATGGCCTGGGTGACCAGGGGATAGACGGCGAAGGCGTGCTTGGAGTAGATGGCCGCGGCTTCGGGGGTGAGGAACACCCTGGCGGCCTGTTCCAGGACGTCGTTGGAGCCGTTGCCCAGGACGATCTGGTCCATGGTGACGCCGTAGCGCTGGCACAGGGCCGCCTTCAGCTCGAAGCCGTTGCCGTCGGGATAGCGGTTGATGTCCTCCAGGGCGGAAGCCGCCGCCTGCCGGGCGCGCGGGCTCATGCCCAGCGGGTTCTCGTTGGAGGCCAGCTTGATGATGTCCTTCTCGTTCAGGCCCATCTCCCGGGCCAGTTCCGAGATGGGCTTGCCCGGCTGATAGGGCATGATGGCGCGGACGTATTCGGGAGCCAGTGCGGCGATACCCATTCGTTCCTCCCTTCCTCAGATCTTGAGCGCCCGGGGATAGGACCCGAGCACTTTCACGAAAGCGGCCTTGGCGCGCAGGCCCTCCAGGGCCCGGGCCACGGCAGGATCGGCCTGATGGCCTTCCACGTCGATGTAGAACACGTATTCCCACATGCCGGTGCGCGACGGCCGCGATTCGAACTTGGTCATGGACACGCCGCATTCCGCCAGGGGTGCCAGCAGCGAATGGACCGCCCCGGGGCGGTTCTGGGCCGAACACACCAGGGAGGTCTTGTCCTCGCCCGAAGGCCCCACGTCCTGGCGGCCGAGCACCAGGAAGCGCGTGGTGTTGTTGGGATCGTCCTCGATGTTGCGGGCGAGATAATTCAGGCCGTAGAGTTCGGCCGCCGCCTCGCCGGCGATGCAGCAGGATTCGACGTCTTCCGCCGCCAGGCGCGCTCCTTCCGCGTTGCTCGCCACCGGCACCCGGGGCAATTGCGGCAGGTTGCGGTTGAGCCACTCGTGGCACTGGCCCAGGGACTGGGTGTGGGAGTAGAGCCGCTTTACCCGGCCCAGGTCCGTGGCCTTGGACAGCAGGTTCTGGTGGATGCGCAAGCCGGATTCGCCGCAGATCTTCAGAGGTGTGGCGAGCAGCAGGTCGAGGGTGCGGCCCACCGCGCCTTCGGTCGAGTTCTCCACCGGCACCACGCCGTAGTCCGCGTTACCCGCCTCGACGGCGCGGAACACCTCGTCGATGGTGTTGAGCGGGAAGAAATCGGGCGCCGAGCCGAACTGCTTGCGCGCCGCCGTCTCGGTGAAGGTGCCGGCGGGGCCGAAATAGGCGATCCTGAGAGGCTGCTCCAGGGCCAGGCAGGCGGACATCACTTCGCGGAAGATGCGCGTCACGACCGCGTCCTCCAGCGGTCCCCGGTTGAGGTCGGCAATGCGGCGCAGCACCTGCGCCTCCCGCTCCGGGCGGTACACCGCCGCCCCCTGCTTCAGGGCGCCGATGCGGTGGGCCAGGCGGGCGCGCTCGTTGAGGCGCTGAAGCACTTCCTCGTCCAGGCGGTCGATTTCCCTGCGCAGGCGCTGCAGCTCGTTGCTCATGAGGTTAAGCTTCCAGCGGCAGGTAGCGTACCGACAGCACGCCGGAGATGGCGGCGATGGAGTCGATCACCGCCGGGGACACCTCGCTGTCCACATCCACCAGGGTGTAGGCCATGTCGCCACGGGACTTGTTGAGCATGTTATGGATGTTGAGGTTGGCCTTAGCCATGCAGGTGGAGATCTGCCCCACCATGTTGGGCACGTTGGCGTTGGCGATGGCCACGCGATAGTTGGATTCCCGCTGCATGGTCACGTCGGGGAAGTTCACCGCGTTCTGGATGTTGCCGTGCTCCAGGTAGTCGCGCACCTGGTCGGCCACCATGATGGCGCAGTTCTCTTCGGCCTCCCGCGTGGACGCGCCCAGATGGGGCAGCGCGATGACTTTGGGATGGCTGTTGATCTTTGCGCTCGGGAAGTCGCACACGTAGTTCTTGAGCTTCTCGCTGTCCAGGGCCGCCAATACCGCGTCTTCGCTCACTACGCCCTCGCGCGAGAAGTTGAGCAGCACCGCGCCGTGGCGCACATGCTCCAGGTTCTCGGCGTTGATCAGGTTGCGCGTGGCCTCCACCAGGGGCACGTGCAGGGTGACGAAGTGGGAGCCGCGCAGCAGCTCGCCGATGCTGTGGGCCTTCTTCACCTGGGAGGGCAGGCTCCAGGCGGCATCCACCGTGATCTCCGGATCGTAGCCCATCACGTGCATGCCCAGCTTGATGGCGGCGTCGGCCACCAGGCAGCCAATCTTGCCCAGGCCGATCACGCCCAGGGTGTGGCCGGCCAGCTCGATGCCGGCGAAGGCCTTCTTGCCATCCTCCACCGCCTTGTCCATGTCGGGCGAATGAGCGTCCAGCTGGCCGACGAAACGCAGCGCCCCGGTGAGGTTGCGGGCGGACAGGAGCATGCCGGCAATCACCAGCTCCTTCACGGCATTGGCGTTGGCCCCGGGCGCGTTGAACACGGGCACGCCGCGGCTGTTCATGGCTTTCACCGGGATGTTGTTGGTGCCGGCGCCGGCGCGGCCGATGGCCTTTACGCTGGCCGGGATGTCCATGGCGTGCATGTCGGCCGAGCGCACCAGGATGGCGTCCGGCTGGACCACGTCCTTGCCCACGGTGTAAACGTCGTGAGGTAGGCGCTTCAGGCCTACCGGGGAGATCTGGTTGAGGACCAGGATGTTGAAGTGCTTAGCCATGTTTGGCCTCGAACTCCTTCATGTAGTCCACCAGGGCGCGCACCCCCTCCACCGGCATGGCGTTGTAGATCGAGGCGCGCATGCCGCCCACGGAGCGGTGGCCCTTGAGCTGCACCATGCCGCGCGCCTTGGCGCCCTTGAGGAACTCCTCGTCCAGCTGGGCGTTCCTGAGGGTAAAGGGCACGTTCATGCGCGAGCGGTCCCGGGCGCGCACCGGGCTCAGGAAGAACTGGCTGCGGTCCAGATAGTCGTAGAGCAGCGCCGCCTTCTCGATGTTGCGCTTCTCCATGGCCGCCAGTCCGCCGTTGCGCTTCAGCCACTGGAACACCAGGCCGGCGATATACACGGCGTAGGTGGGCGGCGTGTTGTACATGGAATCGTTGTCGGCGTGGGTCTTGTAGTCCAGCATCAGGGGCGTCTTGGGCGCCGCCTTGCCGATGAGGTCCTCGCGCACGATGACGATGGTCAGCCCCGCCGGGCCGATGTTCTTCTGGGCGCCGGCATAGATCAGTCCGTACTTGGAGACGTCGATGGGCTTGGACAGGATGTTGGACGACATGTCGCACACCAGGGGCACATCGCCGGTCTCGGGCACCCAGTGGAACTCGACGCCGCCGATGGTCTCGTTGGCGGTGTAGTGCACGTAGGCGGCATCCCTGGACAGCTTCCAGCCGTCCTGCCCGGGGGCGTAGGTGAAGTTCTTGTCCTCGCTGGAAGCGGCGACGTTCACTTCGCAGAACAGCTTGGCCTCCTTGATGGCCTTCTTTGCCCACTCGCCGGTGTGGATGTAGTCGGCCTTGCCGCGGCCGGCGAGCAGGTTCAGGGGCACCATGGCGAACTGCAGGGTGGCGCCCCCCTGGAGGAACAGCACCTTGTAGTTGCCGGGAATGGCCAGCAGCTCCCGCAGGTCCTTCTCCGCCTGCTCGTGGATGCTCATGTACTCCTTGCCGCGGTGGCTCATTTCCATCACCGACTGGCCGCTGCCCTGCCAGTCGAGCATTTCCTCGGCCGCCTGCTTGAGCACTTCCTCCGGCAGGGCCGCCGGTCCCGCGCTGAAATTGAACACTCGTGCCAAGATCTTTCCTCCTAGTCGAAATCAGGCTTACTGCGAATCCTCGGTTCGGCTCTCCACCGGCTCTTCGTCGCTTTCCACCACGCGCTCGATGCCGGCCAGCTTGGTACCGTCGTCCAGGTTGATCAGGGTAACGCCCTGGGTGGACCGCCCCATCTCCCGGATCTGCGCCACGGGCGTGCGGATCAGCACGCCGCCAGTGGAGATCAGCATCACTTCATCCGTGTCGTCCACCAGCACCGCGCCCACCAGCTTGCCGTTGCGCTCGCTGGTCTGGATGGCGATCATGCCGCGGGTGGCCCGCCCGTGACGGGTGTATTCGGCGATGGGCGTGCGCTTGCCGTAGCCGTTCTCGGTGGCCGTGAGCACGCTCTGGTGCTCGCCCTTGGCGGCCAGCATGCAGATGACGCTCTGCCCCTCCTCCAGCTGCATGCCGCGCACGCCGCGCGCCAGGCGGCCCATGGGGCGCACGTCCTGTTCCGAGAAGCGCACCGCCTTGCCGGCGTCGGAAAACAGCATGACGTCGTAGCCGCCGTCGGTGATGGCCACGCCGATCAGGTAATCGCCTTCGTCCAGGTCCACGGCGATGATGCCGGCCTTGCGCGGATTGGAGAACTCGGTGAGCGGCGTCTTCTTGACCGTGCCCATGGAGGTGGCCATGAACACGAAGTGCTGCTCGTCGAACTCCTTGATGGGCAGCACCGCCGTGATCTTCTCGCCGTCCTGCAGGGGGAACAGGTTCACCACCGGCTTGCCGCGGCTGTTGCGGCTGCCCTGGGGCACTTCGTAGACCTTGAGCCAATAGACGCGGCCGCGGTTGGAGAAGCACAGGATGTAGTCGTGGGTGTTGGCGACGAACAGGTGGTCGACGAAATCGTCCTCCTTCACCGCCGCCGCCTGCCGGCCGCGCCCGCCGCGCTTCTGGGCGGCATAATCGGCCAGGGGTTGCGCCTTGATGTAGCCGCCATGGGACAGGGTGACCACCATGTCCGCCGGCGTGATCAAGTCCTCGATGCCCAGGTCCTGGGTGTGCAGCACGATCTCCGAGCGGCGCTTGTCGCCGAACTGCTCCTTGATCTGGGTGAGCTCGTCGGCAATGATCTGGGTGATGCGCTCCGGCTTGGCCAGGATGTCCAGCAGATCCGTGATCTGGTCGATCACCTCCCGGTATTCGCCCAGGATCTTCTCCTGCTCCAGGCCGGTGAGGCGCGCCAGCTGCATGTCCAGGATGGCCTTGGCCTGGGCGTCGGACAGGCGGTAGCCGGCCGTCGAATAGCCGAACTGGGGCAACAGGCCGTCGGGGCGGAAGCTGTCGGCGCCGGCCCGCGCCACCATTTCCTCCACCAGGCCGGACTGCCACGAGCGCGCCATGAGGGCCTCGTGGGCGGCGGCGCGGGAGGGCGAGGCCTTGATCAGCTCGATCACCGGGTCGATGTTGGACAGGGCCACGGCCAGGCCTTCGAGGATATGGCCGCGCTCCCGTGCCTTGCGCAGCTCGAAGATGGTGCGGCGCGTGACCACCTCGCGCCGGTGAGCCAGGAAGGCGTCCAGCATCTGCTTGAGGTTAAGCAGCCGGGGCCGGCCGTCCACCAGGGCCACCATATTGACCCCGAAGGTGTCCTGGAGCTGGGTCTGCTTGTACAGGTTGTTGAGCACCACCTCCGGCACCTCGCCGCGCTTCAGCTCGATCACCACGCGCATGCCGGACTTGTCGGACTCGTCCTGGATGTGGGCGATGCCCTCCAGCTTCTTCTCGTTCACCAGCTCGGCGATGCGTTCCAGCAGCGCCTTCTTGTTCACCTGGTAGGGCAGCTCGTCGATGATGATGGCCTGGCGGTTGCCCTTCTCCAGGTCCTCGAAATGGGTGCGGGCGCGCATGATGACCCGGCCGCGGCCCGTGAGATAGGCTTCGCGCACGCCGGACACGCCATAGATGATGCCGGCGGTGGGAAAATCCGGCCCGGGGATCACCTTGATCAGTTCCTCGGTGGGGGTCCCCGGCGCCTTGAGCAGCAGCAGGCAGGCATCCACCACCTCGCCCAGGTTGTGGGGCGGAATATTGGTGGCCATGCCCACGGCGATGCCCGAACTGCCGTTGATCAGCAGGTTGGGGATCTTGGCCGGCAGGACCGTCGGCTCCATCTCCTGCCCGTCGTAGTTGGGCACGAAATCGACCGTTTCCTCGTCGATGTCCTCCAGCATCTCGTGGGCGATACGCGACAACCGCACCTCGGTGTAGCGCGAGGCGGCGGCATTGTCGCCGTCGATGGAGCCGAAGTTGCCCTGGCCGTCCACCAGGGGATAGCGCAGGCTGAAGTCCTGGGCCATGCGCACGATGGTGTCGTAGATGGCGGCGTCGCCGTGGGGGTGGTACTTGCCCATGACGTCGCCGGACACGCGGGCGGACTTCTTGTAGGGGCGGTTCCAGTGGTTGCCGAGTTCGTTCATGCCGTACAGGACGCGGCGGTGCACCGGCTTCAGGCCGTCGCGGACGTCCGGCAGGGCCCGGCCCACGATCACGCTCATGGCGTAATCGAGGTAGGAATGACGCATCTCCTCTTCGAGACTGATCGGGAGGG
>JBMOQT010000187.1:0-7074 GCA_049320945.1 Pseudomonadota bacterium | reverse complement strand
TGGACCGTTTCGGGCTGTCGTCCTATGCCCATCGCCGGGTCGTGGAACTGCCGGGCGGCGTCAGAAAGCTGCTCGACATCGCCATGGCGCTCGCCCGCCACCCCAAGCTGCTGCTGCTCGACGAGCCCACCTCCGGCGTCAGCGCCGAGGAGAAGTTCACCACCATGGAGCGGGTGATGGGCGGTCTGGCGCACGAGGCGGCCACCGTGGTCTTCGTCGAGCACGACATGGACATCGTCGCGCGCTTTTCGGAGCGGGTGATCGCCTTCTACAGCGGCCGCATCATCGCCGACGGCCAGCCCGATGCGGTGCTCAGAAACACCGAGGTGCAACGCTACGTAACGGGAGTGACGCAATGAGCGCACCCAGCCAACCGCTGCTCGCCGTCGAGGCGATCGAGGTCAGCATCCAGTCCATGCCGGCGCTGCGCGGCTTTTCGCTGGCCGTACAACCCGGCGAAATGGTGGGTCTGATCGGCCGCAACGGCGCGGGCAAGACCACTTTCATGCGCTCGGTCATGGGCCACCTGACGCCCAGCGCCGGGACCATCCGCTTCGACGGGGTCGATCTGGCGGGCGTTGCGCGCAATGGGCGCGCTGCACTGGGCATCGGCTACATGCCCGAGGATCGGGGGCTGGTGCCCCAGCTCACCGTGGAGGAGAACATCCTCCTGCCGGTATGGGTGTCGAAGCGCCTCAAGGCGAAGGAGCGGCTCGATTTCGTCTATGGACTGATGCCGGAGGTGGCGGAGATGCGCGGCCGCAAGGCGCTTCTGTTGTCCGGCGGCCAGCAGAAGCTGGTGGCGCTGGGTCGGGCGCTTGCCGCCGGCACCCGCATGCTGCTGCTCGACGAGCCCTTCGAGGGCGTCGCTCCGGCGCTGTCGCAACGGCTCGCCCAGGTGATCTTCGCCCTCAAGGGCGAGCGCCTGGCGGTGGTCATCTCCCAGTCGGATCTCAACCATTCGCGCCGCCTGTTCGAGCGCGAGTACGTGATCGAGCGCGGCGCCAATGTGGCCGCTGCCCACTGATGGGGGCCGGCGCAGCCATGGGCGCGGCGAACCGTTCATTGCCGCTCGACTTTGACGCCGACCGTCTGGAGGCTTTCCTGCGGCGGGCGGTGCCCGGGCTCGACGGAGCGATGGCCCTGGAGCGTATCGGCGGCGGCCAGTCGAATCCGACCTTCTTCGTCTCCTTCGCCAACCGGCGCTTCGTGCTGCGCAAGAAGCCGGCCGGCGCGCTGCTGCCTTCGGCCCATGCGGTGGACCGGGAGTACCGCATCATGAGCGCGCTCGCGGCGACCGATGTGCCGGTGCCCAGGACGGTACTGTTTCACCCCGAGGGCGATATTATCGGCACGCCCTTCTACCTGATGGAGCGGCTGGAGGGACGGGTGTTCTCCCAGTGCGCCCTGCCCGGCCTGACGCCGCAGGAGCGGCGCGCCGTCTATTTCTCCATGGCCGAAACCATGGCCCGGCTGCACAAGGTGGACTGGAGGGCGCTCGGCCTGGCGGACTATGGGCGGCCGGGCAATTATTTCGAGCGGCAGATCGCGCGCTGGTCCAGGCAGTGGGCGATGTCGAAGACGCGCGACAACCCCGACATTGACCGGCTGCTGGCCTGGCTGCCGCGCAACATTCCCGCCGACGACGAGACCACCATCGTCCATGGCGATTTCCGTCTGGGCAACCTGATGTTCCACCCGACCGAGCCCAAGGTGATCGCCGTTCTCGACTGGGAGCTATCCACCCTGGGCCATCCCCTCGCCGACGTGGCATTCAACTGCACCGCCTGGCGTACGCTGCCCGGCGAGTACGGGGGCATACGTGGGCTGGACTTGGCCACCCTGGGAATCCCCAGCGAATCGGAGTACCTGGATTGCTACTACCGACTGGCCGGACGCGCCAGCGGGGTCACTTCGTTTCATTTCGCCTTCGCTTTCCTGCGCTGGGCGGTCATTTTCGAAGGCATCGCGGCGCGGGCCCGGAGCGGCACCGCGGCGGCGGACAACGCCGCCGAGGTCGGGCAGTTGGGCCTCGCCCTGGCAGCTCGCGGCGTCGAGGCAATCGATGCCGGTTCCAACAACTCACTCTGAACAGGACGGATTCATGGACTTCCAGTACTCTGAGAAAGTGCAGCTCATGCAGGACACGCTGCGAAAATTCATGGAGCGCCACGTGCTGCCGGCCAACCTGGAATGGCATCGGCAGGCCGAGAGCGGCACCTATCCCCTGGCGGTGGTCGAACCGCTGAAGGTGCTCGCCAAGGAGGCGGGCCTGTGGAACCTGTTCCTGCCGGGCCTGCGCGACGATGAGCCGGGCACGCGTCTGACCAACCTGGAGTATGCGCCGCTGGCCGAGATCATGGGCCGCATCCCCTGGTCGTCGGAAGTGTTCAACTGCAACGCACCGGATACCGGCAACATGGAGCTGCTGCACATGTTCGCCACGCCGGAGCAGGCCGAGCGCTGGCTCAAGCCCATGCTGGAGGGCGAGATCCGCTCCTGTTTCGCCATGACCGAACCCGACGTGGCTTCGTCGGACGCCACCAACATCCGCACCACCATCCGGCGCGAAGGCGACCAGTACGTCATCAACGGCCGCAAGTGGTTCATCACCAACGCGGTGCATCCCAAGTGCGCTTTCGCCATCGTGCTGGGCGTGACCGACGAGCGTCCGGAGGCCGATCCCCACAGCCGGCACTCCATGGTCATCGTGCCGATGGACACGCCGGGCGTGCAGGTGGTGCGCAACGTGCCCATCATGCACCACACCTCGCCCGAGGGACACTGCGAACTGCTGTTCCGCGACGTGCGCGTGCCGGTGACGAACCTGCTGGGCGAGGAGGGCAAGGGCTTCGCCCTGGCCCAGGCGCGCCTCGGCCCGGGCCGGGTGCACCACTGCATGCGCACCATCGGCCAGTGCGAGCTGGCGCTGGAGATGATGTGCGAGCGGGCGCTGGAGCGGCGCACCTTCGGCAAGTACCTGAGTGATTTTGCCAACGTGCAGGACTGGATCGCCTACTCGCGGGTGGAGATCGATCAGGCGCGGCTGCTGGTGCTGCGCGCCGCCTGGCTCATGGACCAGCAGGGCAACCAGGCGGCGCGCATCGATGTATCCGCCATCAAGCTGGTGGCCGCCCAGTTGCAGACCCGCGTGCTGGATCGGGCCATCCAGGTGTTCGGCGCCATGGGGCTGACGCCCGACACGCCCCTGTCCTTCCTGTGGACCTGGGGTCGCGCCATGCGCTTCTTCGACGGCCCGGACGAGGTGCACCTGCGCGTCATCGCCCGTAACGAGCTGGCCAAGGCGAAAGCCAACCGCGGCTCGACGGCCCCCTATTACCTAGTAGGTTAGCGCGGGGAGACAACCTGATGTTTTTGTCAAATATGTACCACTTTTCCCCCCTCACCCCTATCCCCTCTCCCGCGGGGGGAGAGGGGAACGACGCGCGCGCCTGCGGCGCGGAAATCGGATGGGGGACAAGATGAGTGAATCGAGCGCAAGCGCTCCGCTGCGCTACTGGCGCGACGGCGCCATCGCCCACCTGCGCTTCAACCGGCCCGGGGTGCTCAACGCCATCGACGCGGCCACTGCGCAGGCCTTCCTGGCCGCCTGCCGGGCGCTCGCTGCGGACGGCGAGGTGCGCGCGGTGGTGGTGAGCGGGGAAGGGCGGGCCTTCATCGCCGGCGGCGATCTGGCCGAGATGCGCCGCAACCCGGTGGAGGCGGCACGCGCCCTCATCGGGCCGTTGCACGAAGGCATCGTCCTGCTGGCTGCCCTCGATGCGCCGGTGATCGCCAGCCTGCACGGCGCGGTGGCCGGCGGGGGGCTGGGGGTGGCGCTGGCCTGCGACCTGGCGATCGCCGCCGAAGGCACCCGCTTCAACCTGGCCTATGTCAACGTGGGCACCAGCTCCGACTGTTCCACGTCGTGGGCGCTGCCGCGCCTGGTGGGGCTGCGCAAGGCCTTGGAAATCGCCCTCCTGGGCGAGACCTTCGACGCCCAGGAGGCGCTGCGCCTGGGCATCGTCAATCGCGTGGTGCCCGCTGCCGATCTGGCGGCCGAGACCGAAAAGCTCGCCCGGCGCCTGGCCGAAGGTCCGCCCCTGGCGCTGGGCCGGCTCAAGCGCCTGATGCGCCAGTCGCTCAATCGCGAATTGCAGGAGCAGCTCGACGCGGAAGCGGAAGGGTTTCTCAGCTGCGCGGCAAGCGCCGACTTTGCCGAAGGGGTGGGCGCATTCTTCGAGAAGCGCGCACCGCGCTATCGCGGCCGCTAGGCGCGGCTGCACATGCACAAGGAACGTCCCATGAAAACACGAGTGACCCAGATGCTGGGCATCCGCTACCCCATCGTTCAGGGCGGCATGCAGTGGGTGGGCCGGGCGGAGCTGGCCGCGGCCGTATCCAATGCCGGCGGTCTCGGCATCCTGACCGCGCTGACCCAGGAGACGCCCGAGGCCCTGGCGCGCGAGATCGCCCGCTGCCGCAGCATGACCGACCAGCCCTTCGGGGTGAACGTCACCATCCTGCCCGCGGTCAAGCCGCCGCCCTATGCCGAGTACGTGGCGGCCATCATCGACAGTGGCGTCAAGATCGTCGAGACCGCCGGCAACAACCCTAAGGAGTTCATCGCGAAGTTCAAGGCCAACGGCGTCAGGATCCTGCACAAATGCACCTCGGTGCGTCACGCCCTGTCGGCGGAGCGCAACGGCGTCGACATCATCAGCATCGACGGCTTCGAATGCGCCGGCCACCCGGGCGAGGACGACGTGCCGGGCCTGGTACTCATTCCGATCGCCGCCAAGGCCCTCAAGATCCCGGTGATCGCTTCCGGCGGCATCGCCGACGGGCGTGGCATGGCGGCGGCCCTGGTGCTGGGGGCCGAGGGCGTGAACATGGGAACGCGCTTCTGCGCCACCAGAGAGGCGCCGCTCCATGACAACATCAAGCGCGCCCTGGTCAAGGCGAGCGAGCGGGAAACCAACCTGATTTTCCGCACCCTGCGCAATACCGGACGCGTGCTGAAGAACGCGGTATCGGACCAGGTGGTCGCCATCGAGCGCCGCCCGGGCGGCTGCGAGTTCGAGGAAATCCGTCCCCTGGTCTCGGGCCAGCGCGGGCGCACGGCCCTGGAAAGCGGCGACGTGGACGCCGGCCTGGTGTGGGCCGGGCAGGTGGTGGGATTGATCGACGACATCCCCAGCTGCGACGAACTGATTTCGCGCATGGTCGCCGAGTGCCGCGAGCGGCTGGCGATGGCGTCTTCTTACTTCTGAGCCCACGGGCACCAACAGGTCAGCATCTTAGGAGTTACCGATGAACGAAGCTGTCATAGTCGACGCAGTCCGCACCCCCTTCGGTCGCCGCAATGGCGCGCTGCGGCAAACCCGCCCCGACAGCCTGCTCGCATTCGTCCTGCGCGGACTCGTCGAGCGCAGCGGCATCGACCCGGCAAAGATCGAGGACGTGATCGCCGGCTGCGTCAGCCAGGCAGGCGAACAGGCGGCCAACGTGGGGCGGCTGGCCGTGATGCTGGCCGGCTTTCCTGACACCGTTGCCGGCGTGAGCCTGAACCGGATGTGCGGCTCGAGCCAGCAAGCCGTGCATTTCACCGCCCAGGCGGTCGCTGCGGGCGATGCACGCTATGCCATCGGCTGCGGGGTCGAGAGCATGACCCGAGTGCCGATGTTCCTGGACGTGACCTTGGGCCGGCATGAGTTCCGCGGCTTCGAAGACCTCAACCCGGCCCTCCTGGAGCGCCACGCGCTGATCCACCAGGTGGAGAGCGCCGAGCGCATTGCCGATCACTGGCGGATCTCCCGCAACGAACAGGACGAGTTCGCCAAGCAAAGCCATCGGCGCGCCCACGCGGCGGCCGAGGCAGGCCGATTCAAGGAGATCCTGCCGACGCCGGCCGTGGACGCGGATGGGGCGGCGACCACCCTGTTGCGCGACGAAGGTGTGCGCGCCGCCATCGATGACGCCCGCATGGCAGCGATGGCGCCGGTGCTGCGTCCGGTGGGCGAGGGGTCGGTCACCGCGGCCAATGCCAGCCAGATTTCCGACGGTGCGTCGGCGCTGCTGATCGCGGACCGGGAGACAGCCAAGGCCGACGGCTTGCGCGCCCGGGCGCGTTTCCGGGCACGCGTCGTCGCCGGCTCCGACCCGGTGATGCAGCTCACCGGCCCCATTCCCGCCACGCGCATCGCGTTGCAGCGCGCCGGTCTCACCCTGGCCGACATCGACTGGATCGAGATCAACGAGGCCTTCGCCAGCGTGGTGCTGGCATGGGCGCGCGAGTTCTCGCCGGACATGGACAAGGTGAACCCCTGGGGCGGTGCGATCGCCCACGGCCATCCCCTGGGCGCCACCGGCGCCGGGCTGATGGCCAAGATGCTAAGCGGCCTGGAGGCGACGGACGGCGAGTTTGGCCTGCAGCTCATGTGCATCGGCCACGGCATGGCGACGGCCACCATTATCCAGCGTCTCTGACGCAATCAAACCAGGGGATTACCATGAAACTGAAAGACTCCGTATTTGTCGTCACCGGCGGTGCGTCCGGTCTGGGCGCGGCCACCGTGCGCATGCTGGTGGGCCAGGGCGCCCGCGTCGTCATCGCCGACGTCAACGTGCAGGCGGGCGAGGCGCTCGCTGCGGAACTGGGCGCGGCTAGCCGCTTCGTACGCACCAATGTCGCCGACGAGGCGAGCGCCCGGGCGGCGGTGGCGACGGCCGTCGACGCCTTCGGCGGCCTGCACGGCCTGGTCAATTGTGCCGGGGTGGCACCCGCGGAAAAGGTGCTGGGCAAGAACGGCCCGCACCCCCTCGACAGTTTCGTGCGCGCAGTGAGCATCAATCTGGTCGGCAGCTTCAACATGATCCGCCTCGCGGCCGAAGTCATGAGCAAGGGCGAAGCGAATGCCGAAGGCGAGCGCGGCGTGATCGTGAATACCGCGTCCGTCGCGGCCTACGACGGCCAGATCGGGCAGGCGGCATACTCGGCGTCGAAAGGGGGCGTGGTCGGCATGACGCTGCCCATCGCCCGCGAGCTGGCGCGCTACGGCATCCGTGTCGTGA
>JBMOQT010000186.1:0-7088 GCA_049320945.1 Pseudomonadota bacterium | reverse complement strand
TGTTCGTCAATCACTACGGCTCATCCGAAGTGTATACGTTCAGCATCGACCAGAACCCGGTCGGAAAGCCCGGCAGCGCGGGGCGCGCCGGGCTCAATACGCGGCTGCGCGTGGTCAGGCTGGACGCACAATCGCCCGACGAACTGGCGGCGACGGGGGAGGAAGGCCAAATCATCGTCGACCTGACGAGCGACGAGGCCTTTGAAGGCTACTGGAATCGCCCCGACGCCGATGCCAAGTCGATCCGCGGCGGCTGGTATTTCACCGGCGACACCGGTTACGTCGACGACGACGGGGATCTGTTCGTTACCGGCCGCGTCGATGACATTATCATCAGTGGCGGAGAGAACATCTCTCCGGTGGAAATCGAATCTGTGCTCTCACTTCATCCTGCGGTGGACGACGTGGCGGTGGCGGGCTTCAAGGACGAGCGCTGGGGCCAGCGGGTGGTCGCCTTCGTCAAGCGCAAGGCGCCGGTGGATGCGGCGGCGCTCGATTCCCATTGCCGGAACTCAGATCTGGTTAATTTCAAGCGCCCGCGGGAATACGTGTTCGTGCGCGAGATCCCGAAATCGCCGGTGGGCAAGATCCTGCGCCGCAAGCTCGTCGCGGGCGAATACGCGCTCGAGTAGATGGTCAGCGTGCGGTGCGCTGCCGGTTGGCCGTCGCCTTCACGGCGGCGAGCGGGGCGACCCATATTTTGTGAAAACCTGGCCTGGCCGTGCAGGCCGGCGTGACCGAAAGGCAAAGGAGCCAATCATGACTCAGGTGGTACATCAAGCGCAAACCCTGCTCCGGGAACTGGACGGGTTCCGTGTGGAAATCAACGAAAAGGAGCAGCGGGCGGACATCGTGCTCGCCCGCCCGCCCTTCAATATCGTGTCGATGCGGCAGCGGGACCAGCTGCGGCTGGTGTTCGAGGCGCTGGACGAGGATGATCGCGTGCGCGTGATCGTCGTGCGCGCCGAAGGCGATCATTTTTCCAGTGGCGGCGACATCAGGGGCTTCCTGGAAGCCTCGCCGGAGCATGTCTCGAAACTCGCCTGGAACGTCGCCGCGCCGGCGCGCTGCAGCAAGCCGGTGATCGCGGCCAACCGGGGCTATTGTTTCGGCGTCGGTTTCGAGCTGTCGCTAGCCTGCGACTTCCGCATCGCCACCGATACCACGCTCTATGCGCTGCCCGAACAGAAGCTGGGACAGATTCCGGGCTCGGGCGGGTCGGCGCGCTTGCAAAAAATGGTAGGGATCGGCCGCACCAAGGACATCGTCATGCGTTCCCGGCGCATCCCTGGGCCCCAGGCGTACGAGTGGGGCATCGTGGCGGAGTGCGTGCCGGACGCCGAGCTGGAGAAGGCCACCGACAGTCTGGTGAAGGAACTGCTTGCCTTCTCGCCGCTCGCCCAGCGCACGGCGAAGAAGCTTCTCAACGATACCGAGGACGCGCCGCTCTCCATCGCCATCGAGCTCGAGGGCCACTGCTACAGTCGACTGCGTAGTTCCGAGGACTTCCGCGAAGGTGTGGAAGCCTTCCACGAGAAACGCAAGGCCAACTTTGCCGGCAAGTGAGGCGAACATGGCAGGGCAGGGAAGACCCATTTGGCATGGCGAATGGCGAATCGAGGATCTCGCCGCACTCACGCGCAACACCCTGGTGGATCACCTCGGCATCGAGTTTGTGGAGATCGGCCACGACACACTCAAGGCGCGCATGCCGGTGCGGCGGGAAACCGCCCAGCGCCTGGGTTATCTCCACGGCGGCGCCTCCGTCGCCCTGGCGGAGACGGTGGGGAGCCTCGCGAGCCAGATGTGCATCGACCGGGACACCCACGCGAGCCTGGGCCTGGACATCAATGCCAATCACTTGCGGGCGGTCGCCCAGGGGCAGTACGTGTTCGGCATCGCCCGACCGATCCACCTCGGCCGCCAGGTCCATGTGTGGGAGGTACGCGTCGAGACCGATGACGGGAAGATGGCGTGCATTGGACGGCTCACGACCTCGATCCAGCCGCGCGCCCGTAGCGGCGCAGGAGCACAAAATTTTCAGACTCAAGGGTAAGTGGCGGGATTCCTTGATAACGGCTTTGCGCCGGCGTGCCGCTATCTTGTGGTGCAAAAGAAACATAGTAATGCCGGCCGACTTGAGACCGGCCTGTTTGGTTACCGGAGGAGACATATGAAAAAGACAGCATTCGCATCGAAAGCGATCGTGGCCGTCTTCGGCCTTGCCTTGGGCAGTGTTGTCATGGCGCAGAACCAGCTGCCCATCAAGATCGGCGTGGTCACGCCGCTAAGTGGCACTTACGCGGGCATCGGTCAGCAGGTGAAATGGGGTCTGGAGCTCGCGGCGAAAGAGATCAACGCCGCAGGCGGCATCCTCGGCCGCAAGGTGGAACTGATCTACGAGGACGAGGAAGCCAACCCCTCGGTCGCCACGCAGAAGGCCGAAAAGCTGTTCCAGGTGGCGAAGGTGGATTTTCTCACAGGCACCGTCAATTCCGGCTCGACCCTGGCGGTGGGACAGGTGGCGGAGCGCAACAACCGGCTCATCGCGACCACGGTGTCCTTTTCGGATGCGATCACCGGGGACAAATGCTCCCCCAATGTGTTCCGGGTGAATGCCCGCGCCGGCATGCAGTCGGCAGCGCTTGCCGAATGGCTGTCCAAGGAGAAACCCAACGCCCAAGTGTTCTACCTCGGCCCCGACTACGAGATGGGGCGCAGCACTGTGGCTGCCTTCAAGAGCGCGGCGGAACAGAAGGGTGCGAAGAGCGTGGGCGAGATTTTTGCGCCGCTGGATAGCAAGGACTACTCTCCCTTCTTCGGCCAGATACGGGCCGCGCGGCCAAGCGTGCTCTACACCTCGGTGGCGGGCAACGACACGGTGCGCCTGTTCACCCAAATGAACGAATTCGGCGTGAGCCGCGGGCTTACCGTCGTTGGCGCTTCCGGCACCGTCACCTCGCAGAATATAGGTGCCATGGGTCAGTCCGCCGAGGGATTCGTCACCGGCGTGGGCTACACTCCGCTCATCGATTCGCCGGAAAACAAGAAATTCGTCGCCGACTTCCAGGTCATGAACAAGGCATTGCCTGACCTCTACGGTGCCGACTCCTACGGGGTGCTGTACTTCTACAGGGCGGCCGTGGAGAAAGCCAAATCCACCGACGCGGACAAGGTGCGCGCGGCCATGCGCGGCCTGGAGTGGATGACGCCCCAGGGCAAGAAGAAAATGCGCGCCGGCGATCACCAGGCGATCCAGGATATGTATGCCGTGCGCGTGACCAGTGGTCAGTTCGCCATCGTCGGCAAGGTGCCGGGCGAGGCCGCGATCGGGCCTGATACCTGCACGAAGTTCTAAGGCCTAAGGCGATCGGGGGCACGGCCCCCCGATCCAAGGAGGAGACAGTTCAATGCTGGACTGGATGCAGTTCGTCCTCGCGCCGCAGGTGATCAATGGCCTGTCCATTGGGGTGGCGGTGATCCTGATGGCGCTCGGGCTTACCATCATCTTCGGCCTGCTGGACGTGATCAACATGGCCCACGGCGAGTTCTACGCCCTGGGCGCATATCTGGGCTACGTGCTGGTGTCGAATGGCGCGAGCTTCTGGCTGGCGCTGGCGCTGGTTCCGCTCATCATGGTGCCCATCGGCTATGCCGTCGAGCGCGCGCTCATCCAGCGGGTGTTCCATTCCAAGGAGCGGCACATCCTCACGCTGCTGCTCACCTTCGGGCTGGCGATCGTGGTCGAGGACGGCTTTAAGCTCGCATTTGGGGCCAATCCGGTCAAACCCGAGGCGCCCATCTCCGGCGCGAGCGATATCCTCGGGCTGTTCTTCCCAAACTACCGCCTGTTCCTGATGGCGATAGGGGCTCTCATCATCGTCGCCGTCTGGCTTACCGTCTATCGCACCAAGCTTGGCGCCATGGTGCGCGCGGCGGCCTTCGATCGCCACATGGCCGCCTCGCTGGGCGTGCGGGTGTCGCTCGTCTATGCCGGCACCTTCGCCTTCGGCCTGGCCCTGGCGGGCATTTCGGGTGTGCTGCTCGCGCCTATTTACTCGGTGTTTCCCACCATGGGCAAGGACTTCGTGCTGATCGCCTTCAGCGTGGTGATCATTGGCGGCATGGGCAGCATCAAGGGGGCGGTCGTTGCCGGGCTGATACTTACGCAGATCCAGGCGCTTTCCAGTCTCTACATTTCGCCCGTATGGACCGATCCGCTGCTGTTCGGGATCATGGTGCTGGTGCTGATGGTGCGGCCCCAGGGGCTGTTCGGGAGGTTGGGCCATGGCTGAGCATCTGCTGGCGCTGCGCGCGGCGGTGCAGCGTCGCGAAAAGGCAGCGCAGAACTCCCTGCGCCTGTTCGCCTATGGCTTCATTGCCCTGTGCCTCGTATTTGCATCAATCGCGCTGGCCACCGGGGACGTTTTCTTCTTCCGCCTGGCGACCGAGGCCCTCATCTTCGGCGGCCTCGCCCTGGCTGTGGACATCCTGCTCGGCTATACGGGCCTGCTGCCCCTCGGGCAGGCGCTGTTTTTCGGCTATGGCGCCTATGCCTCCGGCTTGATCTTGAAGGAGGTCGAGCCCTCGTTCTGGACCGCCATTGGCTTCACTCTGGTGACGGCAACCCTGGTGGGCGCAATCGCCGGCATTATCGCCATCCGCGCCCGGGGTGTGTACTTCGCGCTGATCACCTTTGGTCTCGCCCAGGTGGTATCGAAAGTCGTGTTCAACACCCGGGAGCTCGGCGCCTCCGACGGCATCATCGGCATCCCGGTGATCAAGGTAAACTTCCTGCTGTTCCAGGTGGACACCGGGCATGCGCCGAGCTTCTTCCTGCTGGTGCTCGCGATCATCGTTGGCGTGTACTTCCTGGTGGATTACATCATGGGCACGCCTTTCGGGCGCACGCTGGTGGCGATCCGCACCAACGAAAGCCGGGTGCCGTTCCTCGGCTTCCATCCCCGGCGCTACAAGCTCGCCGCCTTCGTGCTCGCGGCGGATGTGGCTGCGCTGTCCGGCGCGCTCTATCCCATGCTGCGCGGGTTCGTTTCGCCGGAGCTCATGTTCTTCCAGGTTTCCGGGAATGCCGTGATCACCGTTATCATCGGCGGCGTCGGCACGCTGATCGGCCCGCTCTACGGCGCGGCGATCCTCACGGGCCTGAAGTCGGTGATCGGCACCATCACGGAGCACCACCTCATTGTTATTGGGTTGCTGTTCATGGTGTCGGTCATCTTCTTTCAGAAGGGGCTGGTGGGCTCCCTGCGGCTGCGGCTGGAGCGGTTGCTGGCAAGGAGGGGCGAGGAATGATCGCGAACGATCCCCCCATCCTGTCGGTGCGGGACCTCTCGGTGCGCTTCGGATCGCTGGTTGCGGTGAATACCGTGAGCTTCGACGCCATGCGCGGCCACATCACTTCGGTGATCGGGCCCAACGGCGCGGGCAAAAGCACGCTGTTCAACCTCATCAGCGGGGCCATCAGACCCAGTAGCGGCCGTATCGTGTTCGACGGCCAGGACCTGACCGGTGCCCCCCCGTACCGCATGCTCGCGGCGGGGTTGAGCCGTTCGTTCCAGATCACCAACCTGTTTTTCGAATTGAGCGTCTACGAAAACCTGCGGCTGGCCGCCCAAGTGCTGGAGAGCAAGACGCGGGCGCTCAAGCCCGTCACCCACAGCTGCATCGCCCAGGAACGGGTGGATCGGCTGATCGAGCAGTTTCGGCTCGAAGCCAAGGCCCACGAGCTTGCCGGCTATCTGTCCCATGGCGAGCAGCGGCGGCTGGAAATCGCGGTGGCGCTCGCGTGCGAGCCGAAAATGCTGCTGCTCGACGAGCCGACCCAGGGCATGTCCCATACCGACACCGAGGAAACCGAAGAACTCATCAAGGCGCTCGCCGGGGATCTTTCCATCCTGCTGATCGAGCACGACGTGGATCTGGTGATGAATCTTTCCGATCATGTAATTGTCATGGCCCAGGGCGCCAAGCTGGCTGAAGGCATGTCAGAAGAAGTGCGCGCCAATCCCGCGGTGCAGGCGGCGTATTTCGGCGAGGAGCGACATGCTGAGGCTGCGTGATGTCCATGCCCACTACGGTCTGGGTCACGTGCTGCAGGGCATGTCGCTCCACATCGAGCAGGGTGAGGTGGTGGGCCTGTTCGGTCGCAACGGCGTGGGCAAGACGACGGTGATGAAGACCATTGCCGGTTGGCTGACGCCCACCTCGGGCACCATCGAACTGGATAGCCACGCCATCGCCGGTCTGCCTTCGGACCAGATCTGCCGGCTCGGACTGGGGTTCGTGCCCGAGGACCGGCGCATCTTCCCCGGGCTCACTGTAGAAGAAAACCTTACGCTCGGGTTCCTGCAATGCCCGGGTCGCCCAGCACGGGAGTGCCGCGAGCGCCTCGAGCGCATTTACACCCGCTTCCCGCGATTGAAGGAGCGCCGGTTGCAGATCGGCAGCACCCTTTCCGGCGGCGAGCAGCAGATGCTTGCCATCGCGCGGGTGCTGGTGGGGGAGCCGAAGCTGCTCTTGATCGACGAGCCTACCGAGGGGCTGGCCCCTATGGTCGTGGATGAGATCTTCTCCATCATTGTCGAGCTACGGGAGGAGGACATTCCCATCCTGCTGGTGGAGCAAAACGTTCGCCGTGCGGTCGATGTATGCGCGCGCTTCTACGCACTTGAGCGTGGCAAGGTGATCTTCGAGGGAAAATCCTCCTCAGCAGCTGAGCGGAAAACCCTGCTGGAAGCAATTGCCGTGTGACGGGGCCCGCGCGTCTTCGGCTTTGAGACTCTCCAGTCGTAGCTGAAGGCGTTCAAGAACTAATTGACACGGGCGGTGGCTTGGTTCAAGGCTCCATTGCCAGTAACAGAATGCGCTTGACCGTCCCGGCGCCGAGCAGCTACATTACTGACCGGTCAGTTATTAACTCCGGGCAGGAGGCGGCAGCGCCATGGCAAGACCCACGCTCAGAAGGGCCATTCGCATCTCGTCGGCCGTGCTCGCCCTGTTCGTCCTGGCAGCCGGCGCCTTCGCCCTGACCCGCGCCAAGTCCGAACCGGCGCCCCACAAGGCGGCGC
>JBMOQT010000185.1:0-7091 GCA_049320945.1 Pseudomonadota bacterium | reverse complement strand
ATGGCAAACCTGGAAGTCGAATTCTGCGGGCTCAAGTTCAAGAACCCGGTCGTCGTGGCTTCGATCGAGACCACCAACAGCCCCGAGGTCATCCGCGAGTGCGTGGATGCCGGCGCCGGCGGCATGATCATCAAGACCCTCACCGACATCGAGGACATGGCGCGGCTCACCCAGAACTCCAAGTACGCGATCCTCAACGAGAAGAACGAGCTGATCAAGGGCAAGGTCAACAAGAACTTCGTGTTCTTCAGCCGCTCGGGCTACTCCAGCACCCATTACAAGGAGTGGGTGCCCTACCTCAAGGAACTGCGCCAATACGCCGAGGACCACGGCTCCCACCTGATCGGCAGCGCCGGCGGCAAGACGGTGCAGAGCTGGGTGGACATCTGCCGCACCATCGAGGACGCCGGCATCAAGCTGATCGAGCTCAACTTCGGCTGTCCCCACCCGGCCATGATGCCCGGCGTGCATGGCGGCAGCATGATCGGCCAGGATCCGCAGGTCGCGGCCGAAGTCACCCGTGCCGTGGTCGAGGCGGTGGACATCCCGATCTTCATCAAGCTGACGCCGGACCAGTCCAAGCCGGTGGAAGTGGCACGGGCGGTCATGGAGGCGGGCGCCGCCGCCGTGACGGCGACCAACCGGCACACCGGCTTCGTGGTCGATATCGAAACCGGCAGGCCGCGCCTGGCCGGCCCGGCCGGCATCGGCGGCACCTGGGCCAAGCCCCTGAGCCTGCGCTGGGTGCATAAAATCTTCACCGAGCTGGGCGTGCCCATCTCCGGCTCCAACGGCATCTACGACCACAGGGACATCGTCGAATTCATCATGACCGGCGCCAGCACCGTGCAAATCGGCTCGGTCCTCATGCTGAAGGGCATCAAATATCTATCCAAGGTGATCCGCGGCCTGGAGGAATTCATGGACAGCCACGGCTATCCGGACATCCAGTCCATGCTCGGCATCGCCTCGCGCCACTCGGTGCGCGACTACAGCGAGCAGTTCAGGAAGCCGCGCATGCACAGCGAGGTCAATGTGGAGAGCTGCAGGAACCCGAAATGCACTATCTGTATCCAGACCTGCTTCTATGACGCCCTGGCCCAGGCCGACGGCGTGGTCGGCATGCTGCACAAGAACTGCATCGGCTGCGAGATGTGCACCAACACCTGCCCGTTCGATTCGATGGCGATGCACACCACGAGCGAAGAGCAGCGGCAATCGGGCGAGTTCTTCCGCATTCCCGAGGCCGTGTTCGAGGAGGGCAAGTTCGAGAAGGGGTTCGACCGCGGCATCAAACTGGCGCGCGCGCTCGACTGAAGTTGACTCCGCCCGGCCCGGCGGGGCGGGCGAAGCCATGAGGGCGCCGGCAAACACTGCCGGCACTGATCTGCAAACGGAGGAAGACACGACGATGGCCGTCAACAAGCAACATAGAGAGTTCTACCAGGTGGACATGCTCACCGGCTGGGAATCGCCGCCCGGATATCCGCCGGGAATTCAGCAGAAGATCCTGTCGGGCACCCTCGACACCAAGAACAAGAAGGGCGGGCACACCCGCCTGCTGCGCTTCCTGCCCGGCGCCTATTCGACCGAGCCCTTCATCCATGACTACTGGGAGGAAGTGTTCGTCCTGTACGGCGACCTGATCGTCGGCAACGATGCCAACGGCAAGGGCGGCACGCCGTTCTATCAGAACACCTATTGCGTACGTCCGCCCGGGGTGGCGCACGGCCCGTTCCGCTCGGAAAACGGCTGCCTGCTGCTCGAATCCCACTACTACGATCCGGCCTGACTCTCTCTCCAGCCGGATTTCCGCCGGGGGGTTCGCCCCCCGGTTCCATTCCTGTTTCTCAGGAGACCCATTCTCTATGGAAACGTTACGGTCGCTGGCTGCCCGGCTGAGTTCGGGAGAAGTGTCCAGCGCGCAACTCGTGGAGCGCGCCCTGGAGCGTGCCACGGACCCGGCCTGCGAAGGCAGCCGGGTGTTCACCCGTCTCCTGGCCGACCAGGCGCGCGCCGCGGCCCAGGCCATGGACCGGCTGCGGGCGGCCGGCGCGGCGCCCTCCCCTTACGCCGGCATACCAATCACCGTCAAGGACTTGTTCGACGTGGCCGGACAAGTCACCACTGCCGGCTCGCGCGTGCTGCAGGACAATCCCGCCGCCGAGCGGGATGCCGTGGCGGTGGCGCGCCTGCGCGCCGCCGGCTTCGTCATCATCGGCCGCACCAACATGACCGAGTTCGCCTACTCCGGACTGGGCATGAATGCCCATTACGGCACGCCGCGCAATCCCTACGACCGGGCCACGGGACGGATTCCGGGCGGCTCCTCCTCAGGCGCGGCGGTCGCCGTCACCGACGGCATGTCCGCCGCCGGGCTCGGCACCGACACCGGCGGCTCCTGCCGCATTCCCGCCGCCCTGTGCGGCATCGTCGGCTTCAAGCCGACGGCGCACCGGGTTGCCAAGGAGGGCGTCGTCCCCCTGTCCACCACCTTGGACTCGGTCGGGCCGCTGGCGCGCAGCGTCGACTGCTGCGCCCTGCTCGATGCCGTCCTGACCAACGGCCCCCTGCAAACGGAGCACCCCCTGCCCCTGGACGGTCTGCGCCTTGGTGTGCCCGACTGCTATGTGACGGAGGGAATGGACGGGATCGTGGCCGCCGCCTACGAACGTGCCCTGTCGCATCTGAGCGCGGCCGGCGCCAGGCTGCTGAGCCTGCCGCTGGCCATGCTCAAGGAGATTCCCCAGATCAATGCCAAGGGCGGACTGGTGGGGGCCGAAGCCTACGCCTGGCATCGCCCCTACCTGGAGCGCTCCGCCCATCTGTACGATCCCTGGGTGCTGCAGCGCTTCGAGGCGGGCAAGTCCCAGAGCGCCGCCGACTACATCGCCACCAGGACCGCCCGGGCGCAGCTGATCGAGCGCGTGGGCCGCGTCACGGCCCGAGTGGACGCGCTCCTCATGCCCACGGTGCCCATCGTCGCGCCGGCCCTGGCCGAACTGGCTGAAACGGAGACGGCCAACCGCACCAACCTGTTCCTGCTACGCAATCCATCCCTGGCCAACTTCCTGGACCGGTGCGCCCTGTCGATCCCCTGCCATCGGCAGGGCGAAGCGCCCGTGGGCCTGATGCTGGTGGGTGAGCACGGCGACGACCGCCGCCTGCTGGCCATCGGCCGGGCGGTGGAAACCGTCATTGCACCCGAAGCAAGGAAGAATTGATGCGGAAATTCCTGGCCCTGACCGCGGCCCAGGAAGCCTGAGCGGCTCGCGCCGCATGGCAACGCCCGACCCGCCACGGGGCGGCGTCGGGCGATTTTTCTTCAGCCGACGATGGGCAGCGGCTCGATGTCGTAGGCGTGGGCGATGCGCCGCCCCAGCTTCTCATCCACCAGCTCGAACTCGAAGCGCTGCGCCGGACGGATGCCGCCCTTGGCCGCCAGGGTGCCGCCGAACATGACCGTGCCGTCCTCGAACAGGCCCTGCCCGCTCTGGTAGCGGTCGATCAGCTCGGTGGGCGTGCGCATGGCGGCGACCGTGCCTTCCTGGTACAGCTCGCGCTTGCCTCCCACCACGATATGGGAGCGCAGCATCAGGGTGTCCCAGTGACCGGCGACTTCCTCCCAGGGCCACAGGGTGGCTGCCACCGGCTTGTCGCACATCTGCTTGGAAACGGTGATGTTGTAGGTCTCCACCTTGCGGTCCGTATGGTCGGAACCGGTGCCGATCCACAGCTTGCCGTCGATGTTGACCATGATGAACTCCACTTCCCCGCTGGACTCCGTGCCCGCCGCCTGGATGGCGTCTGCCGTGGTGATGCGCGCAGCGCCAACGCGGTAGTACATGGGCGTGGAGGCGGGCCGCGGCACGCCGATCTCTTCCAGCTCCTTGATGTGCTTCTCCATTGCCGACACATCGCGCGCCGTCCAGCCGGCGATCACCGCGCGCTTGATGACGACGGCGCGCCGCGTGGTGCCGCCTTGGGTAACCAGGTCGAATTCGAGAATGTTTGCCATGACGGAATTGTCTTGCGTTGATGAGAAACGAAAGCTGCGGTTAATCGGAGACGCGGGCCGGCAGCCAGGTGACCAGACCCGGGTACAGGTAGATCAGCACCACCGCCAGGACCATCACCAGGAAGAACGGGAAGGAGACGCGGCTCACGAAGCCGATGTCGCGCTTGGCCAGGCTTTGCAGCACGAACAGGTTCAGGCCGACCGGCGGCGTGATCTGGGCCATTTCCACCACCAGCACGATGTAGATGCCGAACCAGAGCAGATCGAAGCCTGCCTTTTGCAGCACGGGCAGCAATACCGCCAGGGTGAGCACCACCATCGAAATGCCGTCAAGCAGGCAGCCAAGGACGATGAACAGGGCGGTCAGGGCCACCAGCAGCTCGCCCTGGGACAAGCCCAGCCGGCCGACCCATTCGGCAAGCTGGCGCGGAATCCCGGTGAAGCCCATGGCCAGCGTCAGGAACGAAGAGCCGGCCAGGATCAGCATGATCATGGTCGTGGTGCGCATCGCGCCGGCCACCGTCTGCACGAACATGCGCCAGGTCAGTCCGCCTTGCAGGGCCGACAGGATCAGCGCACCCAGGACGCCGATCACGGCCGATTCGGTGGCCGTCGCGATTCCGGCATAGATCGAGCCCAGCACCCCGCCGATCAGGAGGACAGCCGGCAGCAGGCCGGCGCTGCTGCGCAGCTTCTCGACGAACCCCATGCGGATGTCGTTGGGCGGAATGCTCTCCCGGTTGAACCAGGCCCACAGGCCGACGTAGCCCATGAACAGCAGCGCCAGCAGGAGCCCGGGGACCACCCCGGCGATGAACAACTTGTTGATGGAGACGTCGGCGGTGGCCCCGTACACGATCATGATGATCGACGGCGGAATGAGCAGTCCCAGCGTGCCCGCGCCGGCCAGGGAGCCCACCACCATGGCCTCGGGATAGTTGCGCTTGCGCAGTTCCGGCATGGTGATCTTGCCGATGGTGGCGCAGGTGGCCGCCGAAGATCCGGAGATGGCGGCGAAGATGGCGCAGCCGACCACATTCACCTGCATCAGCCGCCCCGGCAAGGCGCCCAGCCAGGGCGCCAGGCCGCGGAACATGTATTCCGAGATCCTGGAGCGGAACAGGATTTCCCCCATCCAGATGAACAGGGGCAAGGCGGTCAGGGTCCAGCTCGACAGGGAGCCGAAGATGGTGGTCGCCATGGCGTCGCCAGGCATGCGAGTGGAATATACGGCCGTGGCCGCGATGGACACGCCGATCAGGGCGAGCCCGATCCAAACCCCGGCGCTGAGCAGGACGATCATGATCACGATCAGCCCGAGGGCGACGAGTATTCCCGGTTCGCTAACGGTCGGCATGAAACTCCCCTTCGTGCCCCACGGGATCGACAGGCTCGCGCAACGCTGCGACCCGGAACGCCTTCTCGCACACGGCGACGAAGAACACCACGGCGCCGAGCGCCATGGCCCCCTGGGGCAGCCATAGGGGCACGGCGATCAGGCCCTGGCTCGTTTCCTTGAGCTGCCACGACACCCAGGCCAGTTTTGTCATGTACCAGGCCAGGTAGCCGGCGAGTAGGGATGACAGGATCATCGCCAGACCATCGACGAAGCGCCGCATCCCCCCTTGCAGCCGATGAACGACCAGCGTGACGCGCAGATGCTCGTTGCTGTCCAGCACATAGGCGAGCGCCAGGAAGGCCGACGCCGCCATGCAATAGCCGGCGAACTCGTCGGTGGAGGTGGGGATGTATCCGAATACCGCCCCACCCACCTGATAGAGATTGACGACCGCGATGCCGACGAACAGGATGCCGCCCAACACTGCACAGCCCAGGTAGAGGCGGCGCAGCCACCGGTGCACCATGGCCGGTCCACTCACTTGCGGTAGGCGCTGACCACCGCTTTGCCCTCGGAGCTGGCTTCGCTCAGCCAGTCATCAAGCATCTGCTGGCCCACCTTGTTCAGTTCGGCCACAAGCTTGTCGCTGCCCGGTTGCACCTTCATGCCGTTGCTGACGAGGATCTTCTTGGTCGCTTCGGCCGTCTCGCGGCTGGCGGCCCAGCCGGCCTCCTCCGCCTTCCGCGCCTCAGCCAGCAGGGCGTCCTGCGTCGCCTTGTCGAGCGCGTTGAACGAGGCCTTATTGACGATCACCATGTTCTTGGGCAGCCAGGCCTGGACGTCGTAGAAATACTTCAGGGACTCCCATGCCTTGTAGTCGGTGGCCGACTGGGCCGAGGCGATCAGCGAGTTGATCTTGCCGGTAGCCAGGGCTTGGGCCACCTCAGCGGCCTGGATGGTCACCGGGCGGGCCTTGACCAGTTCGCCCAGCCGCGCCGTGTGCTTGTCGTAGGCGCGGAAATTCAGTCCCGCCATGTCGGCGACGCCGTTGATTTCCTTGGGCGCCATCAGACCCTGGGGCGGCCAGGGAACCCAGAAGAGGAGCTTCAGGCCCTGGGCGTCGAGCACCTTCTCCACCTGGGGCCGCTGCACGGCAGCCAGCTTGCGCGCCGCCTCGTAGCTGTTGGCGAGGAAGGGCAGGCCGTCCGCCGCGAAGACCGAATTCTCGTTGGACAGCAGCGTCATCAGGATCTCGCCGGCCGGCACCTGTCCGGTCTGCACCGCCCGCTTGATTTCCGTGGCCTTGTAGAGCGAGGCGCCGGAATGAACCTTGATGACCAGCTTGCCACCGGTTGCGTTCTTCACGCCCGCGGCAAACTTCTCCAGGTTCACGGTGTGGAAATTTGCCGGCGCGTAAGCGGACGGAAGATCCCAGGTCTGGGCCTGGACGCTGACCGGCAGCGACAGCACGGACAGTGCCAGACCTGTTCCGATCAGAAGCGACTTGACGAAACGCATTGCTCCTCCTGACTCATGAGATTGGAAACATGCCGTTGGAAAGATCGGCTTTTTTTGTTAATATGTTCGTCAGCATACTGTCGATTATTTTGGGTGTCAACAAGACGCATGCCGATGCATGCGGTCTTGCCGAATCGATCCCGACAGCGACAGAGGACTGAATCTATTCGCCGGACGCAGGCCGTGCCACAATGCAGTCTCGGCGTTGCGTATGCC
>JBMOQT010000184.1:0-7202 GCA_049320945.1 Pseudomonadota bacterium | reverse complement strand
GCGCGGGTGGGCCCACCCGCGCTCGCCGGTGGAGACTAGCCGAAGCCCGGAATTCCTGTCAAGCAAGCAGTTGCTTTGTGGTATGTCCGGGTCTAGACTGGGCAGCAAACAACCCGGAGACGACCCATGAGCGCCAGCCATCCGCCTCTCATCAGCACCCACGAGGTCATCAACCAGCCGCCGCCCCTGGAGAACTACAACCTTTATACGCGCAACCTGGCCCTGCAGGAAGCCGCCGCGCGGGAAGGCGCGCCCTGGGCCCACCAGCATCTCACCGAGCGCGGCGCCGAGCTGGGCAGCGCCGAGTGGCTGGAGCGCGGCGCAACTGCCAACCGCTATCCGCCCACGCCCAAGCTGTTCGACCGCTACGGCCACCGCTGCGACGAAGTGGAGTTCCATCCCGCCTGGCACGAGTGCCTGGCCTACCTCAAGGGCCACGGCTGCGACACCGGCCCCTGGGCCGATCCCCGGCCCGGCGCCCACGTGGCACGGGCGGCCCTCTACGTGATGTTCGCCGAGGTGGAGGACGGCTCCCTGTGCCCCACCACCATGACCTACGGCGTGGTACCGGTGATCCGCCGCCAGCCCGAACTGGCGCGCGACTGGCTGCCCCTGCTGCTGTCCCGCGAGTATGACAAACGCTTCATCCCGGCGCCGCACAAGCGCGGCGTGATGATGGGCATGGGGCTCACCGAGAAGCAGGGCGGCTCGGACGTGCGCGCCAACACCACCCGCGCCGAACCGACCGGCGACGGCGCCTACCGACTGGTGGGCCACAAGTGGTTCCTGTCGGCGCCCATGTGCGACGCCTTCCTGATCACGGCCCAGTCGTCCAAGGGCCTGTCCTGCTTCTTCCTGCCGCGCTGGACGCCCGACGGGCGACGCAACGAGCTGCGCATCCAGCGCCTCAAGGACAAGATGGGCGACAAGTCCAACGCCGGCACGGAAGCCGAGTTCTTCGGCGCCTGGGCGCTGCTGGTGGGCGAGGAGGGGCGCGGCATTCCCACCGTGCTGGAGATGGGCAACTACACGCGCCTGGACTGCGCCATCGGCACCGCCGGCCTGATGCGCGCCGCCCTGTCCCAGGCCCTGCACCACGCCAGCCACCGGGCCGCCTTCGGCAAGCGCCTGCTGGACCAGCCGCTGATGAAGAACGTGCTGGCCGACATGGCGCTGGAATCGGAAGCGGCCACGGCCCTGGTCATGCGCCTGGCGCGCGCCTTCGACCGCCAGGACCAGGAGGACGAATCCCTCATGCGGCGCGTGCTCACCCCCATCGCCAAGTTCTGGGTGTGCAAGCGCGGCCCGACCCTGGGGGCGGAGGCCATGGAAGTGCTGGGCGGCAACGGCTACATCGAGGAGGCGCCCCTGGCACGCATCTACCGCCAGATGCCCCTCAATTCCATCTGGGAGGGCTCGGGCAACATCATGTGCCTGGACGTGCTGCGCGTGCTGGGCAGGCACCCGCGCGTGCTGGAGCTGCTGGCGGCGGAAGTGGCGCCGGCGCGGGGGCGCAACGCCGTGTTCGACCGTTTCGTCGGGGCGCTGACCGCCGAGCTCATGAAGCCCGACGGCATCGAAGCCCGCGCCCGGCGCATCACCCAGAACCTGGCCCTGGCGCTGCAGGCGGCGTTGCTCATCCAGCATGCGCCGCCCTACGTGGCCGAAGCCTTCTGCGCCACGCGCCTGTCCCAGGACTGGGGCTATGCCTTCGGCACCCTGCCCGAGAACACCGACTTCGACGCCATCCTCAAGCGCGCCTGGCCCCAGTGAAGACCATCCGCATCGGCGCCGGCCTCGGCTTCTACGGCGACGCCTGGCATCCGGTCGCCGCCAGCATCGAGCGGGGCGAGGTGCAGTACATCGGCTCCGACCACTTGTCGGAGCTGACGCTGGCCATCCTGCAGAAGGACCGCATGAAGGACCCGGCCGCCGGCTACACCCGCGACCTGGTGCCCATGATGACGGCCCTGTGGCCGCTGGCCGCCCCGCGCGGCGTGCGCTTCCTGCTCAACGCCGGCGGCCTCAATCCGGAGGGCGCGCGAGAGGCGCTACAGGCCGAGTTCGCCCGGCGCGGCTGGCGCGCACGCATCGCCACGGTGACCGGCGACTCGGTGCTGGAGCGCGTGGACGAGCTGCGCGCCGCCGGCGAGCCCCTGAACCACATGGACAGCGGCGCCGACATCGCCGCGGTGCGCGACCGCCTGCTGTTCGCCTCGGCCTACCTGGGCGCGGCGCCCCTGGTGGAGGCGCTGGGGCGGGGCGCCGACATCGTGCTCACCGGGCGCGTGGCCGACGCCGCCCTGTTCATGGCGCCCCTCATCCACGAGTTCGGCTGGGACTGGGACGATTACCCGCGGCTCGCCCAGGCCCTGGCCGTGGGCCACCTGCTGGAGTGCTCGGGCCAGGGCAGCGGCGGCAACTTCAACGCCTATGCCCGGGGCGGCTGGCAGGCCGTACCCGACCTGGCCCACATCGGCTATCCCATCGCCCAGGTGGCCGAGGACGGCACGGCCGTCATCACCAAGGCGCCGGGCACGGGCGGGCGCATCGACTTCGACACGGTGCGCCAGCAGCTGCTCTACGAGGTGCACGACCCCAGGCGCTACGTCTCGCCCGACGTGGTGCTGGACCTGTCCACCTTGCGCGTCACGGATCTCGGCAGCGACCGGGTGGAGGTGAAGGGTGCCGGCGGCCACCCTCGGCCGCGCCGGCTCAAGATCGTCGCCGGCTATGCCGACGGCTGGATGGGCCAGGCGGTGGTGGGCTACACCTGGCCCGGGGCGCTGGAGAAGGCGCGCGCCACCGAGGCCATCGTGCGCCGGCGCCTGGCGGAGCAGAACCTGGCCTACGAGGAGATCCACTGCGAGTACCTGGGCTACGACTCCCTGCTGGGCCCCCTGGCCGACGACAGCCGCGTGGAGGAGCTCAACGAAGTCTATCTGCGCATGGCGGTGCGCACCCCGGACAAGCGCCTGGCGGAGGCCTTCCCGCGCCAGTTCCCGTGGCTCGCTCTGTCGGGGCCGCCCACCGCCAGCGGCTTCTCCGGTATCGAGCCGGCCAAGGCCCTGTTGGGCCTCTGGCCCACCGTGGCTCCCCGGAAGCTGATCGAGCCCCAGGTGCGAGTCACCGTCACGGAGGTGGGGCCATGATCCGGCGCGTGCGGCTGGTGGAGCTGGCCCACGCCCGCAGCGGCGACAAGGGGGACCGGGCCGACATCGGCCTGTTCGCCTACGACGCGGCAGGCTATGCCCTGCTCAGGCAGGCGGTCACGGTGCAGCGCCTGGCCGAGCATTTCCGCGGCATCGCCGCCGGGCCGGTGGAACTTTATCCCCTGGACAACCTGCTGGCCCTTAAAATCGTCCTGAATGGCGCGCTGCAGGGCGGTGCGGCGCGCTCCCTGCGCAGCGACAACCTGGGCAAGTGCCTGGGGGCGGCGCTGCTGCGCATGGAAATCGAACTGCCGGACGATGACCCGACGAAAGGAATGGAAGCGAAATGATGAACGACGAATTGCAGCACTGGCTGCGGCCGACCGAATTCCTCGACCACCAATCCGCACCGGTGCGGCATTTCATCGAGCAGGCGGTGGGCGACGCCGACGATGCGGTGGAGCGCGCCGTGCGCCTTTATTACGCGGTGCGCGACGGCATCCGCTACGACCCCTATCGCTTCGACATGGAGCGGCGCAACTTCGTCGCCAGCCACACTTTGGGCGAGGGCGCCGCCTACTGCGTGCCCAAGGCGGTGCTGCTGGCCGCCGCGGCGCGCGGCGCCGGCATTCCGGCGCGGCTGGGCTTCGCCGACGTGCGCAACCATCTCACCACCGAGAGGCTGCGGCAGCTGGTGGGCGGCGACCTGTACCGCTGGCACGGCTACGTGGCCCTGTACCTGGAGGGCCGCTGGGTCAAGGCCACGCCCGCCTTCAACATCGAGATGTGCCAGCGCTTCGACGTAAAGCCCCTGGAATTCGACGGCCGCGACGACTCCCTGCTGCATCCCTACAACGCCCGCGACGAGCGCCACATGGAATATGTGAACGACCGGGGCCTGTTCGACGACCTGCCCTACGACGAGCTGAGGCGCGACATGGAGCAACACCATCCGCGCCTGGTGGAGATGGTGCGTGCCGCCCGGGGCGGCAGCTTCGACCAGGAAAAGGTCTTTAGCCAATGACCGTCCGGGTCGAGCGCGACGGGCGCATCACCACCCTCATCCTGGACCGGCCCCAGGCGCGCAACGCCATCGACGGCGCCACCGCCCGGGCGCTGGCCGAGGCCTTCCGCGCCTTCGACGCCGACCCGCAAGCCGATGTGGCGGTGCTGTGGGGCGCCGGCGGCCATTTCTGCGCCGGCGCCGATCTGAAGGATCTGGCCGGGCTGCGGGTGGAAGCGGACGGCGACGGGCCGCTGGGCTGCACGCGCCTGCTGCTGTCCAAGCCGGTGATCGCGGCGGTGTCGGGCTATGCCGTGGCGGGCGGGCTGGAGCTCGCCCTGTGGTGCGACCTGCGCGTGGCGGAGAAAAGCGCGGTGTTCGGCGTGTTCTGCCGGCGTTTTGGCGTACCGCTTGTAGACGGCGGCACGGTGCGCCTGCCGCGCCTCATCGGCCACAGCCGCGCCCTGGACCTGATCCTCACCGGCCGCCCGGTGGGCGCCGAGGAGGCTCATGCCATGGGACTGGCCAATCGCCTGGTGGAGGACGGCCAGGCGCGCGATGCAGCCCAGGCGCTGGCGCGCCAGCTGGCGGCCCTGCCCCAGACCTGTCTGCGCAATGACCGCCTGTCCAGCTACCAGCAGTGGGGTCTGGCGCTCAATGCCGCCCTGGGCAACGAATACCTGCTGGGCCGGGCAACGCTTGCCAGCGGCGAGGCGGCGGCCGGCGCCGAGCGTTTCCGGCAGGGCGGAGGACGTCATGGCGCGTCCCAGTGACAGGCGCGCGCGCCCATCGGCCAGCGAGCCGGGCGGAGCCGAGGAAAGCAACCGCAGGGCGGAGCTGATCCGCGCCGCGGCGCGCCTGTTCCGGGAAAAGGGCTACGACGCCACCACCATCCGCGACATCGCCAATGCCGTCGGCATGCGCTCGGGCAGCCCCTTCTACCACTTCAAGAGCAAGCAGGACATGCTGCGGGCCGTGATGTCCGAGGGCCTGCAGCAGGCCCTGGCGGCCCTGGAGCAGGTCGCCGCCCGCCCCGCCTCCCCCCGTGACAAATTCCGCGGTCTCATCCGCGCCCATCTGGCTACAATCCTGGAACCGAGTGCCGATTTCATTCCCGTGCTGCTCTACGAGTGGCGCGCGCTGGACCAGGAATCGCGCGCCGAAGTGATCGCGGTCAAGGATCGGTACGAGGCGATTTGGCAGGATTGCCTGGGCGAGCTGAAGAAGGCCGGTCTCCTGCGCAACGACGGCAAGGTGGAGCGGCTGCTGATGTTCGGCGCGCTCAACTGGATAGCCCAGTGGTATAAGCCGGGTGGCGGGCTGTCCATAGACGAGATAGCGGACCAAGCCCTGGAATTTTTCCTGTGCCCGGCGAGGACCAAGTGATTTTCGATGCTGTTCGCCCTCACCTTGCTGGTGCCGCTGCTGGTCGCTGCCCTGTGGCTGTACTTCCGTTTCTCCCCCAGGCGTGCCAACCCGCGCCCCGTGTTCTGGTTCAACCTGGTCGCGGTGCTGCTGTCGGTGGCCGCCTCCGGCGCCGTGGTGGTGATGGTGGAGGCGAGCATGGTCGGCTCGGCGGACCACGGCTGGTGGCCGGTGATCGGCGGCTTCTACTCCCTGGTCACCCTGCCCGCCTGCCTGGCCGTGGCGGCGGGTGTGCGCCATCTCCTGTTCCGCACCAAGCGCGACAGCAAGCCGCTGGAGACGCGAGATCTTTCCAAGACGCGCTTCTGATCTGAACTAGCCGCCGTCGGCTATATTGGGAGTGACACCCCTTCCCGCGGCCCAGCTATGCAGCGCCCGAGAACCCACCTGTCGTTCGCGCCGCTGCGTGCCCGGCTGCTGGTGCTGGTGTTGCTTGCCGTGGTGCCGGCGTGGGGCTTGATGCTCTATTCAGCCGGCGAGCAGCGCCGGATGGCGAGTGCGGCCGCCCAGCAGGACGCCTTGCGGCTGGCGCGGATCGTGGCCGCCAGCCAGGACCGGCTCATCGAGGGCGCGCGCCAGCTCCTCACCACCCTGGCCCAGCTGGAGGTGGTGCGCGAGGCGGACACGGCCTCCTGCAGCGCCCTGCTGGCCGGGCTGCTCAAGCAGTACCCCAGCTATGCCAACTTCGGTGTCGTGGCCCCCGACGGGGACGTAAAATGCAGCGCCCTGCCATTCCGCCGCCCCCTTAACCTGGCCGACCGCGCCTACGTTCGCGGCGCCCTGGAAAGCCGCGAGTTCGCCATCGGCGAGTACCAGATCGGCCGCATCACCCGCAAGGCCTCGGTCAATTTCGGCTATCCCATCCTCGACGAAACGGGCCGTGTCCGGGCGGTGGTGTTCGCCGCCCTGGATCTGGCATGGCTCAATCGGCTCGCCGCGGCGACCGAATTGCCCGAGGGCGCGGCGCTGACCGTGATCGACCGCAACGGCGTGATCCTGGTGCGCCATCCCGACCTGGAGATGCTGGTCGGCAAGACGCTGCCCGAGGCCTCCCTGGTCCAGGCCATACAGACGCGCGGCGGCGAGGGCATCGCCGAGGCGACCGGCGCGGACGGCGTATTGCGGCTCTATGGCTTCACGCCCCTGCCCAGCGGCCCCGGCCTGAGCGTGTTTCTGACCATAGGCGTGCCGAAGCAGGCCGTGTTCGCCCAAGTGGACCAGGTGTTCCGGCGCAGCCTGATGGGTCTTGCCGCTGTGGCATTGCTGGCCCTGGCGGCAGCATGGATCGGCGGCGACGCCTTCATCCTGCGCCAGGTGCGGGCCCTGGTGGCGGCCACCGGGCGCATCGCCGCCGGCGACTTGAGCGCCCGCACGGGGATGGACGGCCGCGGGGAACTGAATCAGCTGGCCCGCGCCTTCGACGGCATGGCCGCGGCCCTGCAGCAACGGGAGGCGGAAGCCCGGCGTTCGGCGGAGGAGATCAGGCTGCTGCAATTCATGACCGTGGCGATCAGCACTGCGCCAGACTTGCACGCGGCATTGGCGATCGCGCTGCAGAAGATCTGCGAGACCACGGGCTGGAGCCTCGGCCAGGCCTGGACGCCCAGCCGCGACGGCCGCGA
>JBMOQT010000183.1:0-7258 GCA_049320945.1 Pseudomonadota bacterium | reverse complement strand
CCCAGTTCCTGGCGCACGCGCGCGCATTCCTGGAGCAACTCGTCGAACTTGTGGGACAGGCCGGCGTGGGCGAGCTGGGACTTGAAGTTGGTGAGCATGCCCCCCGGCAGCTGGTGCTCGTAGTGGAAGGCATCGTACTCGACCGGCACGCCGAGAGGCTTGCCTTCCCGCTCGGCGATGCGGCGGAAATGCTCGCCGACTTCGTCGAGTATTGCGTCGTCCACATTGACCGCGTAGCCCATGCTGCGCAGGTTGCGCGCGATGGTCTGGGTCGCCGGCTGCGCCGGGCCATTGGCAAGGGGTGCAATCGAGGTGTGCAGTTCGTCCGCGCCCAGCTTGACCGCCTCCAGATAGACCAGGGGCGCCAGTCCGGTCAGGCAATGGCTGTGGATCTCCAGCGGCACATCGCCTATCACCTGCTTGACTGCGGGTACCAGGGTGCGGATGCGGTCTACCGTGAGCAGGCCGCCCGCGTCCTTGAGCATGATGGCGTCCACCTTGCCCCGCTCGACCAGATCCCTGGCCGTGCGCACGTAGAGCTCATCAGTATGGACCGGACTGACGCTGTAGGAGAGCGCGCCGAAGGTCTTCACGCCCAGACGCCTGGCCACTTCGGTGGTGCAGAGCATGTTGTCCACGTCGTTGAGGCCGTCGAAGCAGCCCACCACGCGAAAGCCGTTGGCCACCAGCCGCTCCACCCACAGCTCGATGATGTCATCGGGCAGCACGTCGAAGGCGACGATGTTCTTGCTGCGCACCAGTGCGCGCAAGGGCGTGTGCTGCACCCGCTGGCGCATCAGGCGTACCCGCTCCCAGGGATCTTCCTTCAGGTAGCGCACGCACACGTCGAATTGGATGGTTCCGGCCAGGTCGATCTGCGCGAACCCTGCGCGGTCCATGCGTTCGGCCACGGGCAGCATGTGCGCGGTGGTCATGCGCGTGGCCCACAGGCACTGGTGGGCATCACGCAGGGTGGTATCGATGATTCTCACTTCCTTCATTTCGCTTGGTCCTTGGGTTGCAGGGTGCTCAGCGCGCGGTGAAGCCGCCGTCGACGAACAGGGTCTGGCCCGTGACGTAGTCCGAGGCGGGGGAAGCCAGGAACAGGGCAGCGCCGTAGAGATCCTCGACCTGCCCGACGCGGCCCACCATGGTCTTGGCGGCCAGATCCGCGACCGCCGCCGGGTTGGCGGTGATCGAGGCGGTCAGCTCGGTCGGAATGTAGCCCGGCGCAATGGCGTTGCAAGTGATGCCGCCGCGCGACCAGGCTTCCGCCATGGCGCGGGTGAGCTGGACCACGCCGCCCTTCGATGCACCGTAAGCAATGCTGTTGGGGAAGGCCCGCACCGACTGCAGCGAGGCGATATTGATGATCCGCCCCCAGCCCTGTCTCTGCATGCCCGGCACCAGGCCCTGCGCCAGCCGGAAGGGCACGGTGAGGTTGAGCTCGAGGGTCCTGTCCCAATCCTCGTCGCTCACTTCCAGCGCCGCCCGGCGGATGTTGATGCCCGCCGAATTGACCAGGATGTCCGGCGCTCCGAAGGGATGCGATGCGCGGCTGACGCATTCGGCGAGCTGGCGGCGGTCGCACAGATCCGCCTCGAGGCAGGCGGCTTCCCCGCCCTCGCTCCTGATGGCCGCAGCCGTCTCGTTCAGCCGCTCTGCACGGCGCGCCACCAGGACGACCTTCGCGCCCGCGGCCGCGAGCGCCTGCGCCAGGCCCCGGCCGATCCCCGAGCTTGCGCCCGTCACCAGGGCGATGCGCCCCTGCAGTGAGAAAAGCTGGTCGATTATCTTCATGTCTCCGCCAAGCCTGTTATCAAAGCATTCCAACCTTGTCACACGACGATTGCCGCCGAGGAAAACCGGGGATCGCGCGCGCACACAGCCTCCCCCTTGGCCGGCAGGGACAGGCCGGACGCCGGCCCGTAGTAGTCGCGCGTGCGGATCTCCCGCGCGCCCGGCGCCAGGCTTTTCAGCGCCGGCTCCACTTCCTCATTGCCGTCGAAGTCCACCGAAACCCGCGGCAGCGGCAGCGCTTCGGACAGCGGCAGCCTGTACCAGACCAGATCCAGCACGGCCTGCAGCACCACGGCCGGAATGCGGATTCCGCCTGGCGAGCCGACCGCGTGTCGGCCGCCATCGGCGCACGCCACCACCACCGGGGTCAGGTTCGTCAGGGGCAGGATCGCGTCGTCCGACCGGCGCCGTGCCAACAGGTTGACGCCGCAGTTGAGCAATATCCCGGTCTCCGGCGCCACCAGGCCCGAGCCGAACCACAGGGGACCATGGGTGAAGGTGCAGGACACCAGCATACCGTCCCGGTCCGCCGCACAGAAGTGATTGGTGTGCCGGCTCTCGGCGATGAGCAGGGAGTAGAGCGCATGTTGCTCGCTCCAGGCGGCGCGCAGGGCCGCCGCCACTGCCTCGATGTAGCGCGTCTGCCGGTTGTCGGGCCGCGCGTGGCCCTCGAGCTGCGCCAAGGCGTGCACCAGGACGCCGTAGCCGGATCCCAGCTTGGGCGGCCCGTGGATGACCGCATCGCGGAACCGCGTCTGCTCGGCCGGCCCCACGCTCACCGCCCCCTCTGCGAAGTCTTTCTGTGACAGGCTTCCCCCGGCTTTGGAGACGGCCGCGCAGATCGCGTCCACCAGGGGTCCGCCCCGTAAAGCCTCGGCCCCGTGGACGGCGATGTAGTCGAGCGATGCGGCCAGTTCCGGCTGGACCAGCCGCTCGCCCGCCTTGAGCGGCTCACCGTTCCGGGCAAACACTTTCTTGAATGCGGCCGACACGCCGCCATGGCTGCGCATCGCCCAGGCCAGACTTCGTTCCAGGTCGGGCGTGACCACGAACCCGGCCCGGGCGAGCTTCACGGCCGGAGCCAGCAGATCGCCAAGGGGCAGCCTGCCGAACGCCTGGTGGGCCGCCGCCAGGCCGGGCACCACCGCCGGGAATGACACGGAGGCGGCGCCATGGACGAAGCGCCCGGTGCGCGCCGCGCTCCCCAAGGACGCGGGATCGAACTCCCCCGGCACCGCCGTGTTGAAATTCACGACCTCCGCCCCAGTAGCGGCGCCACTCCGATGCACCACCATGAAGCCGCCATAGCCGCCGATCCCGCAATTGGCCGGATCGCATACGCACAGGGCGGCGGCGACGGCGACGGCCGCATCGGCCGCGCTGCCCCCTGTCCGCAGAATCTCCGCCCCTGCCTCCGCCGCCGCAGCATGGGCGGCGGTGATCGCGCCCCTATGTGCCATGTTGCCCGCCCGACCCGTTCACTTCGCCGCGCTGACTTTCATCCGGCCCAGCTCGCGCTCGGCCCTCTCGAGATAGGAGTTGTCCAGGTACTTGTTGACCCAGCCGTCGATGTCCTTTGCCAGGTGCGCGGGGATCTTGCCCGCATCGGCAATGGTCTTCAGGATGATCCGCGTCGAGGGCATGTCGATGCGCGGCTCGGTGATGATCACCGAACCCATGGCCGTCAGCGCGACAGGTTTCGCCTTCGGGTCATTCATTTTCTTGGCCACGATCTCGGCGATCTTCTCCGGCGGGTTCTTCTTGATGTATTCCATGCCGCGCAGGGTGGCCTTCACCAGTCCCGCGACGACCTCCGGCTTGTCGCGCACGAGATTGGGGTGGGCGATCAGCAGCAGGCTCTCGGCGTTGGGAATCGGCGGGTTCTGGGCGATGTAGTGCAGTTTGGGATTCTGCGAAATGGCCGTCGCCGCTGCCGGTTCCCAGGAGATGAAGGCGTCGATTTCACCCTTGTCCAGCATCACGCCGAAGTCGGACACCTTGGCGAAGACACGCTTGAACTTGATGCCCTGGGTCGCCTGGACGTAGTTGAGGATCGCATCCTGCACCGTTCCCAGCCCGGGACTGCCCACCGTCTTGCCTTCCAGCTGCTTCCAGCCGGTGATGTCCTTCCTGCCCACCAGCGGTGCGTTGTTCTTCGTGACGGACATCAGGATCTTGAAGTCCTGCCCGCGCGACGCCGCCTGCATGATGGGAGCAAGCCCGCCCATCAGGGTCTGCACTTCACCGTTGGCGAAATGCAGCAATGCCTCGGGCCCATTGGCGTACGTCTTGCGAACCAGCTTGATACCCTCCTCGGCGAAGTAGCCCTCATGCTCCGCCACCCACACGTTCGCGTAATCCACCTCCGAGCCGATCTGGTCGGCGATGGTCAACTCGACCAGCGGTTTGCCCTGCCCATAAGCGGGAGCGAATGCCATACCGGCCGCGAGCCCTGCCACGACAGCGAACGAAAATACCTGTCTCAATGCACGCATGTCTATCCTCCTCCAGTTGGTACCAATTGAGAGTCAGCTACCGCGGAAGATCAGTGAGCGCGACGCGCCACTGTCTCGCTTCTTGTTGTGTCCTTCTGCGTCGAGAGCTCGCTCAACAGCGCCGCGCAGCGCGAGCGCAGCGCCATGAATTCGGGGCTCAGGGGGTCGCGCGGCCGGGGCAGATCGATGTCGATGTCGGCCCGGATGCGCGCCGGCTTGGCCGAGAGGATCACCACCCGGTCTCCCAGGAACACGGCCTCCTCCAGGTTGTGGGTGACGAACACGATGGTGCGCTTGCGGCGCGACCAGATGTCGAGCACTTCCCGCTGCATCCGCTCCCGCGTCGGCTGGTCCAGGCTCACGAAAGGCTCGTCCATCAGGACCAGGTCGGCGTCGGTGGCGAAGGCCCGGGCAATCGCCACCCTTTGCTTCATGCCGCCGGAGATCTGGTGGGGATAGTGTTTCTCGAAACCCCTCAGGCCCACCACGTCGATGATGTCGTCCACCACCCGCCTGATTTCGGCGGAAGGCCGCTTCTTGACGCGCAGTCCGACCGCGATGTTCTCCCACACGGTCAGCCAGGGCAGCGTCGAGGGTTCCTGGAAGACGAAGGAGATGTTCTGCTTCTTGGGATTGACCGGATCGCCGTGTATCAGGACCTGCCCCTGGGTGGGGCGCATGAGGCCGGACAGGATGTCGAGCAGCGTCGTCTTGCCGCATCCGCTGGGACCGCAGACGCACAGGAACTCATTGACGCGCACGTCGAATTCAATCCGGTCATGCACCTGGAACGTACCGTAGTGGTGAGATTCCCTCACCTGGACCATGATCTGGTTGCCCCGATCCATACTGACACTCCTCCTTGAATGAGAAGGCTCTCTTAGAGAGAAACCTGCCAGCGCCAGCGGAACAGGATCTTCTCCGCCAACAGCAAGGCTTCGTTGAGAATGAAACCGATGGCACCGATCAGGATCATGGCCACGACCACCTCCGGTATGCGCAGCAGCTCGGAGTAGTTCACCATCATGCGCCCCAGTCCAATGGGCTCACCTCCGGTGAGCTCGGCCGCGACGATGGTCATCCATGCCGTGCCCAGCCCCACCCGCATTCCGCCCAGTATGTCGGGCAGGACGGTGGGGAACACGACACGCCTCAGAATGTAGAACTTGCCCGCGCCGTAGACCTGGAACACCTTGCGATGGATGGGCTCGACGCGCCCGACCCCCACCAGCGTCGCAGTGAACACCGGGAAGAACGCTCCCAGAAAGATCAGGAAGGCGTAGCGGCCGATGCCGCTGAAGAAGATGATCGCCAGCGGAATCCAGGCGATGGGCGGGATAAACCGGAATGGCTCGATCACCGCGCGCATGCTCACATAGAGGTTCTTGTAGAGGCCCATGAGCAGGCCCAGCGGCACACCCAGGGCGACGCCCAGGCCAAAGCCCACCAGCAAGCGATAGACGCTGGCGCTGATGTGGGTCCACAGCGAATTGCCCAGGATGTCGCCCTGCTGGAGAAGGTGAACGAAGGCTGCGAGAATGTGCAGCGGCGCCGGGAAGTAGGGGGAATCGGCGCGTTCTGCCAGAACTTCCCAGATCAGCAGGACCACGCCCAGGGAGAGCAGGTTGAAAACAACGGCACGAAACTTGGACCAGACCTTGGAACCCCGCACCGCCGGATCCTGTTCCGCTGCCGGCGGGGCAACGCCTGTCGTGACGCCGCGCTCGCCGTCCTCCTCCTTCATCGCTTGGTGCAATTGCATTTGTCATCCCCACCGAGTTATCGTCAGTGTGCCTAGCCCCATGTCTGGCGCCGGCTCGATTTTTTGGATGCAGGCTATTACTATATAGTATTGGTGTCAACTCCGATTTTGTAGCGGTTGTCAATGAGCACAGTCAAAACAATGATTCCTACACATTCCAGGCAGTCCCGCGACGCTGATGCAGCGCAACACAACAAGCTCAAGGGCGTGCGGAAGCAGAACGACAACTTCTTCGACAAGTACCGGCCGAGCGCACCGACGCGGGCGCCGAAGCATGCGATCCTGAGAGAAGCCATCATTGCGGCCATCCAGGATGGCTACTGGAGGTCGGGCGACCGACTGCCCACGGAATCCGAACTGACCCAGCTGACACCCTACAGCCTGGGCACGGTGCAGCGCGCGGTGCAGGGGCTGGTGGCCGCCGGTTACGTGACGCGCAGGCAGGGAAGCGGAACCTTCGTCGCCCCGCCCGACCGACGCATCGCCGGCCCATGGCTGTTCCGCTTCCTCAACCGCGAAGGGACGGAGTTCGCGGCGATGACGACGCGCGTGATCTCCCGCAAGAAGGTGAACCGGGAAGGCCCGCAATTCGAGTGGCTGACGCTGGGCGACCGGACCAAGCAATTGCTGGAGATCGATCGCCTGGTCAGCGCCGACGGCTGCACCATCTACAATCGCTACTATCTTGATCCAAAACGTTTTCCGGTGCTCGCGTCCATGCCGCTACGGGAGTTGGACGGAGCCAATTTCGCCGGCCTTATCCAGGCCACTTACGGCCTCCCGATCACCCATGTGGCGCGCGCCGTGCAGTGCGCCCCGCTACCCGAGCCCGCCTGCCGCGCCATGGGGCTGCCGGCCCAGAGCCTGGGCCTCATCGTGGAAATCGCCGCCAGCGCCGGCGACGCCAGACCGGTCTTCTACCAGCAGCTCTTCGTGCCTGCCCTGGCTGGAAAGCTGTTCATCAGCGATTCCTTCCACCCGTGGATCACGGGCACCCAGAAGCCTTGACCGGCTCGGCGGCAAGGCGCGACATACAGCCCGCTTACTCCAGGCCAAAGTCCCGGCGCAGCGCGCGCAGTCCCTCCTTGTGATCGCTCCACCTGCGCCCGCCGATCAGCCCGCCGTCCACCACCAGATCGTGGCCGTTGATGAAGGCCGATTCGTCGGAGGCGAGAAATAGGGCAGCCCGGGCGATATCGTC
>JBMOQT010000182.1:0-7263 GCA_049320945.1 Pseudomonadota bacterium | reverse complement strand
CGGGAGGCGGTCTTCCCCATCTGGTGGCGGTGCAGAGCGAATCGTTTTTCGACCCGAGGCCGCTTTATTCGGGGATTCGCCGCGACATCCTGGCCGGGTTCGACCGGCTCAAGAGCTCGGCCCTCATGCATGGCAGTCTGTCGGTCCCCGCCTGGGGGGCCAACACGGTGCGCACCGAATTCGCGTTCCTGTCGGGCCTGCATGACGAGGTGCTCGGAGTCCATCGCTTCAATCCTTTCCGGGCCGTTGCCGGCGGCTGGGAGGTGCCGAGCCTGGCAAGCTTCCTGAAGAGCCTGGGCTATCGCACGGTGTGCGTTCATCCCTATCCGGCGAGCTTCTACCGGCGGCATCGCGTCTATCCCCGGTTGGGCTTCGACGAGTTCATCGATATGCGCAGCTTCGCGGGCGCGCCGCGCTGCGGCCCCTACGTGGCCGACGCCGCGGTCGCCTCGATGGTCGCGCGGATGCTGGGCAAGGCTTCGGCGCCGTTGTTCGTCTTCGCCATCACTATGGAAAACCATGGTCCCTTGCATCTGGAAAAGGTGGATGGCCTGGACGTGGCCGAGCTGTACACGCTGCCGCCGCCGCCTGGTTGCGACGATCTGACGATTTATCTCCGCCATCTGCGCAATGCAGACCGCATGATCCACAGCGTGCGCGAGGCGCTGGAAGCCTGCAGCCGTGCCGCCGGCCTGTGCTGGTTCGGGGATCATGTGCCCATCATGCCGGGCGTATATGACCGCCACGGAGCGCCCGAGGGACACACGCCTTTTCTGTGCTGGTCCAATGTCGGGCAGCGACAGGCGCAGGAAACGCGTGTCGCCGCCCATCAGCTTCCCCTCGTCTGGCTGCGGGCCATGGGACTGACGGCCTCGGTTGACGGTGACCATTTTAATGACTATAGTCATCGCAATGACTATTCTTCCCGGATGATGACATGAAAACAATTCAAGCATCTGAATTCAAGGCGAAATGTCTTGCGCTGATGGATGACGTGGCGAACACCGGAGAAGTGCTGGTAGTCACGAAGAATGGAAAACCGATAGCCGAGCTTCGTCCCTATTCGGGTGGGCGGGCGGACTCGCCTTTCGGCCTGCATGCCGGTCTCAAGATCCTGGGCGATATCGTTTCCCCCATTGACGAGGATGCGTGGGAGGCGCTCCAGTGATTGTGCTGGACACCCACGCCTTGCTATGGATGGATGCCAACGACGCCGCCTTGGGAAAACAGGCGCGCTCGTTGATCGAGCAGGCATGGCGCCAAGACTCGGTCGCGGTCAGCGCCATCAGTTTTTGGGAGGTGGCGATGCTCGCCATGCGCGGCCGTATCGAGCTTCCGGCCGCGGCGGAGATCTGGCGCGGGGAATTGTTGCAGGCGGGGATTCGCGAAATACCGGTGGATGGGCGCCTGGCGCTGCTGGCCACCCGGCTGGAGGGGCTGCACAAGGATCCTGCCGACAGGTTCATTGCCGCCACGGCAATGCACCACGGCGCGCTGCTGGTTACTGCCGACTCAAGGCTGCTGGAGTGGACGGGAGATGTGGCGCGCCGGGATGCGCGGCTGTGAAAGGGCAGGGCCAGAGCCTGATCGCAACGTCATGACCGAGCGCGACCTGATGTTCATGACCCAGGCCCTGCGCCTGGCCCGTGAGGGCCAGGCGGCAGGGGAGGTGCCGGTGGGCGCCGTGGTGGTCAAGGACGGCGAGATCGTCGGCCGGGGCTTCAACGCGCCCATTTCCCGCCACGATCCCAGCGCCCACGCGGAGATGCTGGCCCTGCGTGACGCGGCGCAGCGGCTGGGCAACTACCGGCTGCCCGGCTGCGAGCTCTATGTGACCCTGGAGCCCTGCGCCATGTGCGCCGGGGCCATCATGCACGCGCGCATCAGTCGGGTGGTGTTCGGCGCACGCGATCCCAAGACGGGAGCGGCGGGCAGCGTCATCGACCTGTTTGGCGAGGAGCGCCTCAATCACCATGCGATGGTGGAGGGCGGCGTCATGGCCGAGGAGTGCGGGGCGCTGCTGTCGGAGTTCTTCGCGGCGCGGCGCATGCGCCAGAAGGTGCAGTGATGCGCATCGAGATCAGCATTCCGCGGCAGACCCTCACCCTGTTCGCCGATGACGGGAAGGTGCTCAGGACCTATCCCGTGTCCACGGCGCGCAACGGCCCGGGCGAGCGGCGCGGAAGCCAATGCACGCCGCGCGGGCGCCACGTGATCCGCGCCAAGATCGGTGCCGGCGCGCCGGAGAACACGGTGTTCATGGGCCGCCGTCCCACGGGGGAGATCTGGTCGCCGGAGCTGGCGGCGCGCCATCCCGGGCGGGACTGGATCCTCACCCGCATCCTGTGGCTGTCGGGCTGCGAGCCGGGCTTCAACCGCCTGGGAGAGGTGGATACCATGCGGCGCTACATCTACATCCATGGAAGCCCCGACACCGCCGAGATGGGCCGGCCCCATTCCATCGGCTGCGTGCGCATGCGCAACCGCGACGTCATGGAACTGTTCGACCTGGTGCCGGCCGGCACGAGAGTCGATATCCTTGCCTAAAAGCTCTTCTGCACCCGTCCGGCGGGGCCGCCGTCCCTGTCCCAGGTCTGCTCGATGAATGTGGTATTGCCCGCAGTGTCCCGCAGCACCACGGTGGAGGAGCGGGTGCCGTAGGCGGGCGAGCGGATGAAGGCGGCCGACAGCAGCCGTTCCCATTCCAGGCTGACCCCGGTGCGCGGCAGTTCCTCGTCGGCAGCCTGGCAGTCGTCGCGCAGCAGCTCGAACAGGGGCTCCGCATCGGGCAGGGCGTCCAGGGCCGCGGTCAGGGCCGACTTGCCGCGGGCGACCTTGGGCCAGGGCGTATCCAGCAGGTGGTTGGACAGGCCATAGACGTTGGGCGCCAGGGGACCGATGTGGCCGCTTTCCTCGGCCACGTTGGAGAAGTAGTGCATATCATGCCCGTCCCCCGCCAGCAGGTTGAAGCCGTTGTAGGCGCCGGAGCGGGGCTGCAACCGGGCGATGTAGTCGGCCGGCGTGGCGTTGCCGCGCAGGAAGGCCGACACCAGTTCGCCCCGCGACGGCGCGCCGTTGCGGTTGCGGGCCGGGTCGCGGTAGTTGGTGAGGGCCGCGAAACGTCCGCCGCGCGTGGCGCCCAGCCAGGTGCCGCCGGCCTCCAGGTCGCGCCCGGCGAAGACCTCGGAGGCGTCGGACCAGAATCCGGCAGGGGCGGTCGGGCGGGTGAAGAACTCGTCCCGATTGGCGGCCACCACCAGCGGATAGTCCGGGTGCACCCGCCAGGCAAGCAGGATCAGGCACACGGGACGCTCAGCTCACTGCATAGGGCAGGGGACGCAGGACGAGTCGCGGCCCGTCCTGGCTGCCCAGGCGCACGTCGCCGCCCTCGGCGCTGGACATCTGCATCACCGCCAGGACGTCGCTGCCGCCCTCGGGGGCCGGCGCGCTGTTGACCACCATGCCGCAGGCCTGGTCGGGCAGGTCGGGGCTGAACAGCTCGCTGCCCGGCGCGGCCCCCTCGGCCAAGTGGGCCAGGTACATGCGCCGCTTGAGCTTGCCCAGATACTGGGTACGCGCCACGATCTCCTGGCCCGGGTAGCAGCCCTTCTGGAAGCTGACGCCGCCGATGAGCTCGAAATTGGCCATCTGGGGCACGAACTGCTCCTGGGTGGCGGCGGTGATCAGGGGCCAGCCGGCCTGGATGTCCAGCCACTGCCACACGGGGAAGCCGGCGGGGCGGGCACGGGCGGCCAGGCGCTGCCACACCTCCGGCGCCGCATCGGCCGTGACTGCCAGCTCGAAGCGCCGCTCGCCCAGGCGGATCACCTGTCCCCGGAGGAAACGGGCCACGGCCATGACGCCTTCGGGAACCACCGCCGTGGCTTCCTTCACCGCCGCTTCGGCCGCCGCGCCGGCGATGCCCAGCAGGACGAGGCCGTCGCCGGCGTCGCTCAGTTTCACCTTGGAACGCAGCACATACATGGACAGCTTCTTGTGCACCGCCGGCTGCAGATCCGCCGACAGCTGCAGCAGGTAGTCGCCCTCGTCGCGCCAGACGAGGAAATTGGCCAGCATGCGGCCCTTGGCGCTGCACAGGCTGTTGTGCTGGGCGGCGGAGGCACCCAGCTTCTTGATGTCGTTGGTGAGCAGGTTGTGCAGGAAGGAAGCGGCGTCCTCCCCGCTGGCGCGGATCACGCCGTAGGCCGAGAGGGGTACCAGCACCGTGCCGCTGGAGGCCGCAGCCAGTTCTTCCGCGGGGCTGCCGAAATCGGTGATGCGGCCGCCGTCCCTGCGGGCGCCGCGATCGTAAAGGAAGGCTTGCCAGGCTTGGTTCATGACTGCCGAGGGTGGGTTGGGGATCGGGTATTATATCGTCCGTGTTTTCTCCACCCTTGCCCGCCTGGCATCCCGACCCCATGAAAAAAATCCTGCGCTGGGCGTTCGCTCTGGCGGTCGTGGGGGCGCTTTCCTTTGCCGGCCGGCTGGCCTGGTACGCCCTCACCCCCATTCCGCTGGCGGCGAGTCCGCTCGATATCCATGTGGAGCCGGGCAGCAGCCTGCGCGCTGCGGCCCGCCAAATAGACGCGGCAGGCGCGCACCTGTCGCCAGGGCAGTTCACCCTCCTGGGGCGGCTTCTGGGCAAGGCCTCGGACATCAAGGCGGGCAGCTACGAGGTGGAAACAGGCATCACGCCCTGGCAACTGCTGGAGAAATTGACCCGGGGCGACGTCACCCAGGCGGAAATCCAGTTCATCGAGGGCTGGACTTTCCGCCAGATGCGCGCGGCATTGGATGCCCATCCGGCCGTGCGCCACGACACTACCGGGCTCACGGAGCGGGAGATCATGCGCCTGATCGGCGCCGACCAGGACCAGGCGGAAGGCTGGTTCTTCCCCGATACCTATCTCTTCGGCAAGGGCAGCAGCGACGTGGACATCCTGCGGCGCGCCCATCGCATGATGCACAACATCCTGCTGGAGGAGTGGCAGCGCCGCGACCCGGATCTGCCCTACGCCTCGCCCTACGAGGCGCTGATCATGGCCTCCATCGTCGAGAAGGAGACCGGCATCGCGGCCGACCGGGCCCTGGTGGCGAGCGTGTTCGTGAACCGCCTGCGCCGGGGCATGCTGCTGCAGACGGACCCCTCGGTCATCTACGGCCTGGGCGAGAAATTCGACGGCAATCTGCGCAAGCAGGACCTGCTGCGCGACGGCCCTTACAACACCTACACCCGGCCGGGGCTGCCGCCGTCGCCCATCGCCATGCCTGGACTCGCCTCCCTGCGGGCGGCTCTGCATCCGGCCCGTACCGACTATCTCTACTTCGTCTCGCGGGGTGACGGCTCCAGCCATTTCTCGCGCGACGTGGACGAACACAACCGGGCGGTCAACAAGTACCAGAAACGAAAGTCGAACTGATGCGCGGCAAGTTCATCACCCTGGAAGGCATAGACGGGGCGGGCAAGAGTACCCACCTGTCCTGGCTTATCGACTATCTGCGCGCCCAGGGGCGCACCGTGGTGGCCACGCGCGAGCCAGGCGGCACGCCCCTGGGCGAAAAGCTGCGCGAGCTGCTGCTGCACGAACCCATGCACCTGGAAACGGAAGCCCTGCTCATGTTCGCGGCGCGACGCGAGCACCTGGAGCGGCTGATCCGTCCCGCCCTGGAGCGGGGCGACTGGGTGGTGTCGGACCGTTTCACCGACGCCACCTACGCCTACCAGGGGGGCGGCCGTAAACTGGACAAGGACAAGATCGCGCTGCTGGAGCACTGGGTCCATCCGGATCTGCAGCCGGATCTGACCCTGTTGTTCGATGTGCCGCCCGAGGTGGCCTGCCAGCGTCTGGCCGGCACGGGCAATGCGCCGGACCGCTTCGAGCGGGAGGCCGAAGATTTCTTCCGCCGGGTGCGCACGGCCTACCTGGAGCGGGCGGCCGGCAGCGGCGGGCGGATACGGGTGATAGACGCACGCAGGAGCATAGGCGAAATTCAGAAGGAACTTGAAGAAATAATCGCAAGTATCAGTAAATAATGGTTCTCGATTGGCATTCCTCCCTCTGGTCGCGCCTGGCGGGCCGCTTCGACAGACTGCCCCATGCGCTGCTCCTGGCCGGCCCCCAGGGCGTGGGCAAGAGCCGCTTTGCCCGCGCTCTTGCCGCCCGCCTGCTGTGCGAGAGGCCCAACCCAGAGGGCTTTGCCTGCGGCCAGTGCGCCGGCTGCCTGTGGTTCCAGGGCGGCAACCATCCGGACCTGCGCCTGCTGGAACCGGGCGGCGACGAGGCGATCGAGACGGCAGACGAGGCAGCCGAGGGAGCGCCGGCCAAGAAGAAATCGGATCAGATCGTCATCGAGCAGGTGCGCGGCCTGGAAGAGTTCGTCAACCTGGGCGCCCATCGCCATGGCTACAAGGTGGTGCTGATCCGGCCGGCCGAGGCGATGAATTTGGCGGCGGCCAATTCACTTCTCAAGATGCTTGAAGAACCGGCTTCAAGTGTTTTATTTGTATTGATATCTCATAACCCGAGGCGCCTTCTCCCCACCATCCGCAGCCGTTGCCAGCTGCTGAGTTTCGCCAAGCCGGAGCGGGCCACGGCGGAGCAGTGGCTGCAGGCGGCGGGAGTGGCCCGGCCCGGTCCGCTGCTTGCGCGCACGGGCGGCGTGCCCCTGGCCGCCAAGGCCGTGGCGCAGCAGGGGCTGGACGAGCAATGGGATGCCTTCCTCACCGATCTGGCGGAGGCGGCGGCCACCGGCTCCCTCGCCCCGGCGGGACGCTGGGAGACCCGGCTCAAGCAGGACAAGGGGGGCGCCGAGCTGGACAAAGCCACCCTGGTGGGCTGGCTGCAGAAATGGGTGTACGACCTGGTGTCGCTCAAGCTCACCGGCCTGGCCCGCTATCATCCGGAGCAGGCGGGGCGCCTCGCGCCCATCGCCGAGCGCGCCTCGGCTGCCAATCTGGTTGACTGCTACAATGAGTTGCTGCGCGTGCGCGCCGTGGCGCGCCATCCCTTGAACCCACGCCTGTTCCTGGAGGATCTGTTCGCGCGCTACCTGAAAGGGGTGGCGCCCGGGAGATGACCATGGTAGAGCCGTTCCGCCCCCAGAGCGGCGCACGTCCCAGCGTGCTGTCGCTCAATATCAACTCCAAGTCGGCGCTCTATGCGGCCTACATGCCGTTCCTCAAGCGCGGCGGCATCTTCGTGCCCACGGCCAAGCCCTACAACCTGGGCGACGAGGTGTTCATGCTGCTGTCGCTCATGGACG
>JBMOQT010000181.1:0-7265 GCA_049320945.1 Pseudomonadota bacterium | reverse complement strand
TCCTCCGGGGACTCCATCGCAATCACGTTGTCGTTCATGTACCCTTTCTCCTGCGTTGAGGGGCCTTCAAGGCCCGGTTGCACCGCCCGCCCCGGTGGCATCCGGGGCGGGTGTTTTTTCAGTCGATCGCCTTCAGGGGGCGCGGCCGCGCCGCCAGCGCCGCCAGCACCGCGCGATCGGCTGCGGCCACGTACTCCGCCATGTCCAGGGCCGCCGCAGCAGCCGCCTTCCGCCCACGCCGCGGCCCATGCACCAGCTGCACCGCCGCCGGCGCGGGCGGCTCGGCCTGCGGGCTGTCCGCCGCCGGCAGGCGGGCCACCTCTGCCAGCGCCTCCATCCGCACCGTGGCCGCGTGCAGGTCGCGCGCGGCGCGCTGGCGCGCCCGGTGGGCGCGGGCATGCTCGCGGGCGGTGTCGATGTCGTCGAAGCGCGCCGTGGTGCGCTCGGCGGCGCCGACGTAGGCGCCCTCCGGGGTGTAGACGTGCACCGGCTGGTCCAGCCGGTCGGGATCGAAGCGCACCACCACATGCTGCCCGGCCAGGGCGCTGACCGCCTCGCCGAAGTAGGCATTGCCGGCCAGCACCACATACCCCTCGCGGCGCACCTTCAGCCCCTCGGCGGCCAGCAGCCACAGCCGGCGCTGCTCCGCGCTGGCGCGGCGGATCACGCTGGCGGCGTAGCTCTCGGCGAAGGTGGCATCGAAGCTGCGCCCGCGCGCGGTGGCGGTGCGACGGTCGGGGCGGGCGTTGTGCTCGGCGATGCCGGCCTCCACCAGCGCCACGAACTCGTCCCAGCGCAACGCGCGGCTGCCGTAGTTGGCGGGCTTGGCCAGCGGGCTGTTGCCGGTGTAGGCGCCGGCGGCCGCAGGGTGCTTGCTGATGCCCTCGCACAGGTCGCGGAAGGCGCGCTCGATCGGCTTGGCCTGCCCGTGGTAGGGCGTGGTCCAGTGCACCTCCACGCCCAGCTGCGGGAACAGCCCGAGCGGGTCTTCCTCGCGGATGCGGAAGCGGTAGCGCGTCCGGCTGCCGCCGGTCAGCAGCTTGGCGGCGAACTCGCGGCCATTGTCCAGGTAGGCGTGCTCGGGAATGCCGTAGCGCTCCACCACATCCCCGAAAGTGGTCTGCACCAGATGGCTGGAGAGCGTCTCCGCCACCCGCCAGGCCAGAATCTTGCCGCTGTAGATGTCCTGCCAGGCCACCAGCACCGGGCGCCCCACCGTGCCGCTGGGCAGCTGCACCCGCAGGTCGAACACGTGGCCGTCGGCATTGACCGCCTGCAGCGCGTGCAGATGGTCCTTGGTGCGGGTGATGTGCGGCAGCCGCCGCGCCAGCGCCTCTTTCCCCTCGCGCGCCAGCACCCGCACCTGCCACGGCAGCGCCTCGATCCGGCGCGCGATGGTGGCATAGCTGGGCACCACCCAGCCGTGATTCGGGGCCACCTCGCGCAGGCGGCGGTAGCAGGCCGCCAGCGACGGCTGCTCCGGGCGCAGATAGTCCGACTTGATGACCTCCCAGGCCTCCGGGCTCATCTCCGCCTCGTGGCCGCTGCCCTGATGCCGCGGCGTCAGCAGCGGCAGGTAGTCCGCCGGGTCGGCATGCGCCACCCCGGGGAAGCGGCCGGCGCCGTACCACCAGCGCCGCAGCGTGGCTTCCGGCAGGCCATGGCGCTCGGCCACCACGCGCAGCGCCTGCCGCGCCCGCGTCCCGCCGTCGATCAGGCGGCGCACCGCCTGCATCGGCGCAAGCCGCGCCCGCGCTTCGGCCTTCACCGTCTCCGGCCGGCCATCCCACCAGCGCCACAGCGCCGCGCGGCCCTCTTCCGTCAGCGCCGCGTGTACACGGCGGGCGCGGCGGCCACCTGAAGCGCCTCCAGCGTCGTCATCGCCCATTGCAGGGCGGCCGCTTCGGCCTCTTGCCGGTAGCGCATCGGCGGCAGCGTGGGCGCACCGAGGCGTCTGGCGATCTCCGACCACGCCACGTGATAGCGCACCGGCGTCGCCGGACGGCCGTTGCCCGTGCGCAGGATGCTGGCCAGCTGCACCGGCCCCGTCCTGATGTCCGACACGATCATGGGGTGTCTCCTGGCAGAGGTGGAGGATGGCCGCAGCGCGCGCGGCCGGCGGCAGGGAGTCCAGGGCGATCTCGATGCCCTTGCCTCGAACTTTAGGCCGGACTCCCGACAAAAAATTTTTTGCCCACTTCCGAACGCCTCGGTCTGTATGCGGCACCCCAGGCAGGCGCATGGCCGCGAGCTGTTGCGCGCTCAGCCACTGGCTCATGCCGCCTCCCGCTCGCTCAGCGTCTTCTGGAGGTCGGCCATGATCTGGCGGCCGACCCCTCCGTGCGGCGCCTGCGGGCGCTCGCCCCACTGATAGATCGTGCGGCGCACCGTCACCGGCAGATAGCCGTGCGCTTCCGCCCATGCCGCCACCGACCGCCAGCCGCGCATCAGCAGGCGGGCTCGGACCGTGTTGATGTCTCCGATAGGCCTCATGACGTGGCATCCTCGTATCAGGTCGCGCCAGTGTATCGGACTATAGGCCGATGTCAAGACTATCGTCCGTTCCGATTCGGAATCGGAAATCAGGGGCCTTCGATGAGTCAAAAAAGCAAATCAAATCAATGCCATAGCAGCGAATCGGAACCGACTGTCAGTTCCGATTCTCAGTTCCGATTCTCGACGCAAGAATCGGAACTCAAGGACCGCATAAGAGCCATCATCGGGTCAGACTCTATTGCGGCGTTTGCACGCCGCTGCGGCTTCGACGAAACCTTGGTTCGCAAGTATTTGAAGGGAAGCCAGCCTTCCGCTCGTAATCTGGCGATCATGGCGCACGTTGCCGGCGTGACCATCGACTGGCTGGCGACAGGACAGGGCGTCCGCACCCGCTCGGAACTGCTGGCGTTGCAGCGCGGACAGGCCGCAGATGGCCTCCTGCCGCCGGATCATCCGCATGCGCGGCGCTGGGCCAGGCTCATCGAGCTCGTCGAGCAGGAGCCCGATCCAGACCGCCGCGATGCCATCCTGGCCGATCTCTACGCGCGCGCTCAGGAGGCGGCGGAACTAGCGCAGCTCAGGCGCGTCGTGCAGGCGCTGGCAAAGAAATCGAGCGCCGCTTGACTCCGATTTGAACGCGGTTCAAACAGGGTCGAAGGCGTCCTGCACTGTCTCAAATCAGGTGATTCAAATGCCCGAAATGGCCCGGATCATGGCTCTCGGCGGATCACCGTTTTGAGACAGGTGAACGCACGCAAGCCACTGTTCTTCCTAGTATTTCCCGCCTGATCCCGCCTCTTCCCATCTGTCTCAAATCAACTGCTCCCGCACACACGGGGCTGGGCCCATTCGCGCTCCGGGTGAGAACAATCCCGAATGTATTACAAACCGGTGACGCCCGTTGTGCCTGGGATCGCAGTCCGCGGGGCCTGGTTTCAGCGGCCCAGCGCCTCCGCCACGAACGGCGGCAGGGCCTGGGCGCCCTTGTGCACGTCCGCGCTGTAGTAGCGGGTCGAAAACGCCCTGGCGCGGGCGTCGGCTTCGCGGAAGCCGAACCCGGCGTTCGCCGCCTTCTTGGCCATCGTGCAGCTCCACCAGCCGGTGGGGTAGCAGGGCTGCGGGAACGGCAGGGTCTGGAAGCTCGCAAAGCCGGCCTTGCCCATCTCGGCGCGCATCGCCTGGATCAGGTCCAGCAGCGCCAGCGGCGATTCGCTCTGCTGGACGAGGATGCCGTCGTCCTTCAGTGCGCGGTGGCAGCTTTCGAAGAATGCCTTGTTGAACAGCCCCTCCGCCGGGCCGACCGGGTCGGTGGAATCGACGATCACGATGTCCACGCTGCCCGGCGCGCAGTGGGCCATGTAGGCGATGCCGTCGTCCCACAGCAGCTCGGCGCGCGGATCACCATTGGATTCGCACAGTTCGGGGAAATACTTCTCCGCCATGCGCGTCACCTGTTCGTCGATGTCGCACTGCACGGCCTTCTCCACGCCCGGGTGGCGCAGCACCTCGCGCAGCGTGCCGCAGTCGCCGCCGCCGATGATCACCACGCGCCTGGGGTCCGGATGGGTGAACAGCGCCGGGTGCGCCATCATCTCGTGGTAGAGGAAGTTGTCGCGCGTGGTCAGCATCATCGCGCCGTCGATCAGCATGATGTTGCCCCAGTCGGTCGATTCGTAGATCTCGATCTTCTGGAACGGCGACTGCACCTCGTCCAGCTTGCGGGTGACGCGGAAGCCGATCGAGGAGCCGGCCTTGTCGAAATTTTCGTGCAGCCAGGTCGGCTCGGTCATGGCGGTATCCTGTGGGGGGAAGCCTGTCATCCGCGCGTGGGCGGCGTCCGGGGGTGCGGATTGTAGCGGATGGGGTTGATGACCTTGTGGGGCGGCAGGCGGGGGCTCGGGGGAACGAAGGGGGAAGGGATGGTATCTGCGAGTGCGCGGCGCGCGCTGATCGAACGGCTGGAAGGCGAGGCGGCCGTGGCCCCGGGGCGCTATCGGGCGAAGGTGGCATTGTTGGCACTGGCGGGTTTTGCGGTTCTGGGCGGCGCAGTGGTGCTGGCGTTCGGCCTGTCCATCGGTCTGGTGCTGCTGCTGGCAGCGATCAGTCCCTGGCTGCTGCTGAAGCTTGCCAAGTTGATCTGGATTCCCATCGGGTTCGGCTGGGTGCTGCTGCGCAGCCTGTGGGTGAAGTTTTCGCCGCCTGACGGGCATCGCCTGGCGGCGCATGAGGCCCCGGCGCTATGGGCCGAGGTGGAGCATCTCCGTGTGGCCACCGGTGCTCCCAAGCTGACGGGCATCGTGATCGACGCCGCCCTGAATGCTGCAGCGGTCAGCGTGCCGCGCGCGATGGGGCTCCTGGGGCATCGCCACTACCTGCTGCTCGGGCTTCCATTGATGCAATTGCTGGATCGGTCGCAGTTCGCCTCGGTGGTGGCGCACGAGTTCGGTCATTTTGGTGGTGGGCACGGCCGCTTTACGGGCTGGATCTACCATGTTCGTGTTAGTTGGTATCGGCTACTGGGCGCGCTTCAGGTGCAGGAGGCCTGGGCCAGCAAGCTCTTCGTCCGCTTCTTCAACTGGTACGCCCCGTATTTCGATGCCTACAGCTTCGTGATGGCGCGCGCACAGGAGTACGAGGCGGATGCGGCAGCAGCCCGCGTGGCGAGTCCGCAGGCCGCCGGCCAGGCACTGATTCGGGTGGACGTGGGCGCCGCGCGGCTGGAGCAGGAGTTCTGGCCGGGCCTGCAGCGCGCATCGCAGACGCAGCCGGCACCTCCGGCCCTGCTGTATCGCGAGATCGGGGAATACCTGCGCGTGCCTGCCTCCAGCGATGGCGACCGGCTGGCACAGGCGCTGGCCCGCGTCCCCGACTTTGACGATACCCACCCCACCCTGGCCCAGCGCCTGGCGGCACTGGGCATCGATCGGGTCGATGTGCCGGAGGCGCAGGCCGGGTGCGCGGGCGAGTTGCTGGGCCCGCTGCTGACAGACCTCGAGCGCCGCTTCAGCGACGACTGGCGAGTGCGCGTCGAGGAAGACTGGCAGCGGTGGTTCCGGCAACATGCGCAGGATCGAGCGCGGTTGGAAGCGCTCGAGGCGCTACCGTCGCGGACACCCGACGAGGCGGTGGAATATGCGGGACTGGTGGAGTCGCTGCGTCCGGAGACGGATGCCTTGCCGATCTACCAGCAGGCGCTGGCGCTGGCGCCAGAGCATGCCCTTGCGCGATTCCGAGTAGGGTGCCTGCTTCTGGATCGCGGGGATGCAGCCGGCATCGGGCATCTGGAGAAGGCGATAGCGCTTGACGATGGCAACGCCGAGGCGGCCCTCCAGCGCCTTGACAGTTTTTACCGCGACACGGGGGATCTGACTGGCCGGGATCGTGTCGCCGATGAATGGGCGCGCATCCAAGCCAGGTGGAGCAGGGTCCAGCAGGCCAGGAACACACTCGCGGCCGATGACGAGTTTCTCCCGCATGGCCTCGATGCGCCTGCCACGGAAGCGCTGCGTGCGGCGTTGGCGCGTGTGGGTGGCGTCGGCCGGGCCTGGCTAGTCCGCAAGCGCCTGCCGCCAGGGGGCGAAGCCGTCCCCCACCACGTCATGCTGGTGGCCCTGCGTGGCTTCGTATGGAGCCAATCCGCCAAGTTGCAGCAGGTCGTAGACGCGCTGGTGCTGCCGGGTAGTGTCCTGGTATTTGTCGCCACCAATCGCCGCGGCATCGCGCGCCGGGTCCGCAAGGTGGCCGGCGCTCCGCTTTACCGCAGGGGGTGGTGGTAGCCCGTAGAATGCGCGTCCCCCTGTTGCCGACGTTGCCCAAATGACCCGCTGGTCTTCCGACCTCGCCCGCAAGACCTATTCGATCCCGCATTGGGCGGACGGGTATTTCGACGTCGATGATCGCGGCCGCATCGTGGTGCGCCCGCGCGGGGCCCGCGGGCCAGCGATCGTGCTGCCCGAGGTGGTGGACGCATCGCTGGCGCAGGGCGGCAACCTGCCGGTGCTGGTGCGCTTCCCCGACATCCTCGGGCACCGCCTGGGCAAGCTGCAGGCGGCGTTCGCGCAGGCGCAGCAGGACTGGAGCTACGCCGGCGGCTATACCGCGGTCTATCCGATCAAGGTCAACCAGCACGCCGGCGTGGCCGGTACCCTGGCCGCGCACCACGGCGAGGGCTTCGGACTGGAGGCCGGCAGCAAGCCGGAGCTGATGGCGGTGCTGGCGCTGTCGCGTCCCGGCGGCACCATCGTCTGCAACGGCTACAAGGACCGCGAGTACATCCGCCTGGCGCTGATCGGGCGCAAGCTGGGGCTGGAGACCTTCATCGTCATCGAGAAGCCCTCCGAGCTGAAGGTGGCGCTGGAGGAAGCGGCCGCGCTGGGGGTGAGGCCGGGCCTGGGCGTGCGCATGCGGCTGGCCTCGCTGGGCGCCGGCAAGTGGCAGAACAGCGGCGGCGACAAGGCCAAATTCGGGCTGGACCCGCGCCAGCTGCTGACCCTGTGGAAGGAGCTGCGCGACGCCGGCATGGGCGACTGCCTGCAGCTGCTGCATTTCCACATGGGCAGCCAGATCAGCAACGTGCGCGACATCGCCGCCGGCATGCGCGAGGCCACCCGCTATTTCGTCGAGCTCTCGCGCCTGGGCGCGACCATCCGCCACGTGGACGTCGGCGGCGGCCTCGGCATCGACTACGAGGGCACCCGCTCGCGTTCGTACAACTCGGTGAACTACGGCATCCACCACTACGCTTCCAGCATCGTGCAGCCGCTGGCCGA
>JBMOQT010000180.1:0-7276 GCA_049320945.1 Pseudomonadota bacterium | reverse complement strand
GGGCGCCGTGCGAGTGCGCTCCGCCGTGGAGCGCAAGCGCCTGCACGGCCTGGACGCCCTGGCGCGCAGCGGCTCCGGCCTGGGGGCGGGCATCTACCGGCAGAACGCCACGGAAGCGACCTATAATCAATTGGAATGCCTGGCGCGCCGCGTCGTGCAGGCGGGACTGCCGGTGGTGGTCGATGCCACGTTCCTGAAGCGCTGGCAGCGCGACAAGTTCCGCGACGCGGCGCGGGCGCTGGGCATGCCTTTCGTGATCCTGGACTGCCGCGCGCCGTTACCGGTACTGCGCGAACGGGTGGCGCGCCGGGACAAGACGGCGGATGCCTCGGAGGCCACCCTGGCGGTGCTGGAGAGCCAGTTGCGCAGCGCCGAGCCGCTGGCCGCTGACGAGGGGGAACTCGCCGTGTCCGTGGATACGGCAACGGACGACATCGCCGCGGTCGTTCGGGAGGTCGGGCGGCGGCTGCAGGCAAAACCCGTTCGCGCGCATGGGAACGGCGCCTGAATCGCTCCATTGGAACAATCTATCGAATGCGGCGAGCCACAGGCTTATGCTTCCGGCGTAGTGCGACCAGACAACAAGGAGGCAAGCATGGACGAATCGCGGCGGATGTTTCTCCAGAACGTGGCGTTGGGGCTGACAGTGTCGGCGGTGAGCGGCCCCTTGGCCTGGGCCCAGGAGCCCGAGACCGTGAACCCGGCAGACCGGGTCTTTATTGCCAACGAGGATTCCAACACGATATCCGTCATCGACCCGAATACCAATACCGTCGAGACCACCATCAATCTCACCAGTTTCGACGAGGACCCGCGTCCACCTTTCCGCTTCGTTACCGGCGGCATCGCACCCACCCATGCGGCAATGACCAACAAGCCGCTCTACCACGGCTGTATCGCCGCCCACGGCGTGGTGCCGTCGCCGGACGGGCGCCTGCTGGCGACCGCCGGTCGCGGCAGCAGCAATATCTACCTGATCGACACCCTCACGAAGAAGGTGATCGGCAACGGGCCCAATCCCCAGGCGGGGCCGACCACCAATCCGGAACGCGTCACCAGCGGCATCCTGGTGGGACGGGAGCCCCACGAGCCCACCTTTACCCGCGACGGTCGTGAACTGTGGGTGGCGTTGCGCGGAGAGGACCGCATTGCCATCCTCGACGTCGCCGCGGCCCTGGAAGAGAGCGCCGGCCGCGGCGCGAAGGCGCTGCGGGGTTACGTGCCCACCGTCAATGGCCCGGCGCAGGTCTGGTTTTCCCGCGACGGCGGGTTGGCGTTCGTCGCCAGCCAGAAGACCCCGCGCCTAGATGTCTTCAACGTGAACGGCGATGGTCACGGGCGGTCGCAGCCAGTGCGCGTCACGACCATTGATATCTCTTCGGTCGACAAGCCTGGTTTCACCCCCTTCCTGAAGACATCGCCGGATGGCGGAGAAGTGTGGCTCTCGCACAAGCTTGCCGACCGGGTGTCCAGCTTGGAGACGCGTCCGCCCTTCCGGCCGGTCAGCTCCGTCGCCCTGGGCGAACTGGCGCGGCCCAATCATCTCGAGTTCGTGGACAACGCCAAGGGTAAGGTGATTTACGTGAGCCTGGCGCGCGTGGACGACGGCGGGCCCGCAGGCGTCCCGTCGAGCCGCATCGCGATCATCGACCGCACGGCGCCGCCCGGCGAGCGGAAGGTAGTCGGCATGTTCTTCTCGCACGGGCGGGAGGCGCACGGACTGTGGACCAATCCCGCCAACAATCTGCTTTACGTGGCCCACGAGCAGGACGAGCTTCCCGGTACGCCGAACGGCGGCCAGACGGTGTGCAGCGCCTTCGACGTTTCCGACCCGTTCGCGCCCCGCTTCCTGGCGCAGATTCCTTTGGGGTCGCTCAGGCTGCCTTCGGGCGAGCTGCGCAACAAGAAGAGCATCAACCTCGTCTATGTACGCCCAGGCCATAGGGGCCAGACGGCGTAAGCGGCGCGGCCATGGGGCGGTCATGAAACATGATGCCAAGGCATCCCCGGAGTTTGCCCGGGCGATGCAGGCCAGTATGAAAGTCATGATGGCAGCGATGGAACAGGCGCCGATGACGGGCGATGCGGACGCCGACTTCCTTGCGATGATGATTCCGCATCACGAGGGGGCGGTTGCTATGGCGAAGCTGGTGCTGATCCACGGCAGGGACGCGCTGGTGCGACGGCTGGCGGAAGAGATCATCGCCGGCCAGCAGGCGGAAATCGCCTCGATGCGGCAACGGCTGCAAATTCTTCGCTCCTGCGGGGATTCCGATCCGGACGGCTTTCCGGCTCTCGGCGGCACGCGAGGGACGGCGAAATAGGGCAGGCGGGACAGGTCGCGAGAGCAGCCTATAATCCAATGGAACGCCGGGCGCCCCGTGCCGGCGGCAGGCGAGACCGACATGAGCCATTTCGACGTATTCAACGGTGATGCGGACGGGCTGTGCGCCCTGCAGCAATTGCGCCTGGCCCAACCGCGGGAGGCGCAGCTGGTCACGGGGGTCAAGCGCGACAACGCGCTGCTGGCGCGGGTGCCGGCGGGCGCCGGCGACAGCATCACGGTCCTCGATATCGCCCTGGTGCACAACTTGCGGGCTCTGACGGCGCTGCTGGACAAGGGCGTGACGGTGGAGTATTTCGATCACCACCACGCGCCCGACATCCCCGCCCATCCCCGGCTGCGGGTGGTGATCGACACCTCCCCCGGAGCGTGCACCAGCGCGCTGGTGGACACCTTCCTGGGCGGTGCCCACACCGCCTGGGCGGTGGTGGGCGCCTTCGGCGACAACCAGCGCGACACCGCCGCGCGCCTCGCCGCGCGCCTGAAGCTGGACCGGGAGCAGCAGGAGGTACTCAGGCGCCTGGGCGAATGCCTGAACTACAACAGCTACGGCGATACCGAGGACGATCTGATGTACCGGCCCGGCGAGCTCTACCAGCTGCTCCATCCCTATGAGGATCCCTTCGAGTTCGTTCGCTCGGAGGAGGTGTATCCGCGCCTGGAGCGGCAGCGTTCCGCGGACATGAACAACGCCCTGGCCATCCACGCCGAGGTGGACTCGGATACGGCGGCCGTGTACGTGCTGCCCGACGATGCCTGGGCGCGGCGCGTGGTGGGGTCGCTCGCCAACCGCCTGTTCGCCGCCAATAGCGCCAAGGCCTACGCGGTACTCGTGCCCAACGCCCAGGGCAGCTTCACGGTGAGCCTGAGGGCACCCGTCGCCGCCGGCGGAGCGGACGCCTTCGCGCGCCGCTACGGCGGCGACGGCCGGCGCGCGGCGGCGGGCATCAATGATCTGCCGCGCGCCGCCCAGGCCCGCTTCCAGGAAGATTTCATGATCTGTTTTTCGCGCCAGGGGTGAGGGCGAGCGCTACTCATGGACAACCCCGATCTGTGCTTGTTCACCCTCAACTCGTCGCGCCCCTTCGCCGAGCAGGTGGCGCGCTGCCTGGGCGTCCCCCTGAGCGAACACGAAGAGCGCGAGTTCGAGGACGGGGAGCACAAGGCGCGGCCCATGGTGGGCGTTCGCGGCCGGGATGTGTTCGTCATCCAGTCCCTGTACGGCGACGGGCGGCTGAGCGTCGACGACAAGCTGTGCCGCCTGCTGTTCTTCCTGGGCGCCCTGGTGGACGCCTCCGCCGAGCGGGTGACCGCGGTCATTCCCTATCTGGCCTTTGCCCGCAAGGAGCGCAAGACCCAGCCGCGGGACCCGGTCACCAGCCGCTACCTGGCCTGCCTGCTGGAAGCGGTGGGCACCCATCGGGTGGTGACCATGGACGTGCATAACCTGGCGGCCTTCCAGAACGCCTTCCGCTGCCGCACCGACCACCTGGAGGCGGCGCCCCTGTTTGTCGATTACTTCGCGCACCGCGTGGAGGAGCGCGACTTCGTGGTGGTGTCGCCGGACGCCGGCGGCGTGAAGCGTGCCGAACGTTTCCGCCAGGGGCTGGGGCGGGCACTGGGCCAGGATCTGTCCCTGGCTTTCATGGAAAAGCATCGCGCCGGCGGCCAGGTGCGCGGCGCCGCCGTGGTGGGCGAGGTGGCGGGCAGGGCGGCGATCATCCTGGACGACCTGATCAGCACCGGCGGCACCATGGCGCGCACCGCCGCCGCCTGCCGCGAGCGCGGCGCCCGCCGGGTGTATGCCGTCGCCACCCATGGCATCTTCGCCGGCGCCGCCGAGCAGGCGCTGGCGGATCCGGCGCTGGACCGGGTGATCATCACCAATACCATCCCGCCCTTCCGGCTGAGCAGCGGCCTGGTCCAGTCCAAGGTGGTGGTGCTGGACAGCGCCCCCCTGTTCGCCGAGGCGATCCGGGCCCTGCACGAAGGCGGTTCGATCAGCCGGTTGCTGGAGGTGTGAAGGTCGCACACTCAAACAACGGAGGAGACAAAACATGCAGGGAAGTTTCGATCGACCTCTTGTCCTGGCCGCCGCGCTCGCGCTCGCGACCGCGCCGACGGCGGCGCACGAGGCGCACCGGCACGACCGGGCGCCGCCGGGCGCGGATGCATGGAAGGCGGACATCAAGCTGGTGGAGGCGACGCTGCTCAGCCAGCGTGGAGACAAGCTCAAATTCCCCGGCGAAGCCCTGGGCGGGCGCATCGTCGTCATGGATTTCATCTACACCAACTGCACCACCGTCTGCCCGGTGGTGTCCGCCCTCTTCGCCCAGCTGCAGGATCGCCTGGGGTCTAGCCTGGGCGAAGAAGTGTCCCTGGTCACCATCACCGTGGATCCGGCGCGGGACACGCCCCAGCGGCTCAGGGATTACGCCGCGCGCTTCGACGCCCGGCCCGGGTGGTTGTGGCTCACGGGAGAGAAGGGCGCGGTGGACCAGGTGCTCAAGGGGCTGGGCACCTACACGCCCGACTTCACCCGGCATCCGTCGGTGATCCTCGTAGGCGATGCGGGACGCGGCACCTGGCGCCGCCTCTACGGGCTTCCCGGCGTCGAGGAGGTCATAGCGCAGGTGGAGGCGCTGCGGGCGGCACGCCGGCAAGCGGCGGCGGCCGCGAAAGGGGGCTGATCATGGGCGCGCTGCTGCTCGCTGCACTGCTCGCCGCGTTCCCCACCTGGGCGGGCGAAGCCGCCAAGGCCGCTCCCCAGGCGGGCGCCGAGGAGCGGGCCCGCTCCTACTTCACCGACCTGGAGCTGGTCACCCACGAGGGGCGGCGCGTGCGCTTCTACAGCGACGTGCTGAAGGGGCGCGTGGTGCTGATCAACTTCGTCTACACCCACTGCAGCGATGCCTGCCCGCTGATCACGCGCACCCTGGGCGAGGTGAAGGACCGGCTCGAGGCGAGTGGGGCCGGCAAAGTGACCTTCGTCTCCATCAGCATCGATCCGGAGCGGGACCCGCCCGAAGCGCTCAAGGCCTTCGCGCGCCAGCACAACGCCAACCGTGCCGACTGGATCTTCCTCACGGGCGCGAAGAAAAATGTCGAGCACATCGTGAGGAAGCTCGGGCAGTACACCGAGCGGGCGGAAGAGCACTCGACGCTGCTCATCGCTGGAAACGACCGTACCCGCCACTGGATGAAAATCCCGCCCGGGCAGCCGGTGTCGGCCATTGCCGAACGGCTGCGGCTGCTGGCGGCGGAGGGATAGGCGCGCCGGCAGCCGCAGCGCCGAGTCCATGGCTCCCCTGGGCGGACAGGACCGTCGGGTGCGCCGCGGCGCCGCGGGCGGCGCGCTGGTGCTCGGGCTGCTGGGCTTGGCGGCTTACGCCGGACCGGGCACGGCGGCGCCCCTCACCCCCCAGGAGGCCTTGGGCAAGCAGATCTACCTGGAGGGGAAAGGGATCGGCGGGCGGGAGATTCCTGCCCTGGTGGGCAAGTCGTCCCTGCGGCTTGAAGCCTCCGCAGTCCCCTGCGCCAGCTGTCACGGCCGCGACGGGCGCGGACGCCCGGAAGGGGGCGTCGTGCCGCCCCGCATCGCCTGGGAGGAACTGGCCAAGCCCTGGGGCCACCGCCACGCCAGCGGTCGGGAGCACGGCCCTTTCGACGAAGCGTCGCTCGCCGCCGCCGTGTCCCGCGGCACCGATCCCGCCGGCAACCGCTTGGACGAGACCATGCCCCGCTACGCTCTGGAGCCCGGGGAGGCGGCGGCCCTGGTCGCTTATCTCAAGCGGCTGGAGAACGATTTCGATCCCGGCCTCAGCACGCAGGCGATCCGCGTCGGCACCGTGCTGCCCCTGGCGGGTCCTCTAGCCCCCGTGGGCCAGGCGATGAAGGCGGTGCTGGAGGCCTGTTTCCAGGAAGTGAATACCGCCGGCGGCGTCTTCGGGCGTTCCCTGGAACTCGTCGTGACGGGCGGGGGCGGCACGTCCCAGTCGCTGGTCACGGCGCTGCGGGGCGCCGAGCGGGAAGGTCCGGCTTTCGTCTTGGTCGCCCCTTTTGCCCCCGGCGCGGAGCGGCAGCTATGGACCTACGCCGAGCGCGAGCGCGTGCCCCTGGTGGGCCCCGTCACCCTGTTCCCGGCGAAGGCAGCGGGACGCTACAGCTTCTTCCTGGTCGGCGGCGTGCGGGAACAGGGCATGGCGCTCGCCCGCTACGGCGCGCGGGCGCTGGAATTGCGCGCGCCCGCTTTCGCCCTGATCCATCCGGACGACGGGCACTACGGCGACGCTGCCGATGCCATCGAGGGGGAGGCACGGGCGCTGGGCTGGCGTGGTGTGGGGCGCATCACCCATGGTCCGGGCAAGCTGGATGTGCGTGCCCTGGCGGTGCAGGCGCGGCGCGCCGAAGTGGTGTTCTTCCTGGGTCCCGGCGGCGCCCTGGCCGACTTGGTGCGGGCGATGGCGGACCAGGGCGGCACGCCGCCCTACGTGCTGGCGCCCGGATCGGCCGCGGACCGCGCGCTCTTGGAGCTTCCCGATTCCCTGGCGCAGCGGGTATTCCTCGCCTATCCGAGCCTGCCGGAAGATTATTCGCCGGAGGCCGTGGCGGAATTCGAGCGCCTGCGCAGCCGCTATCGCCTGCCCTCGGGCCACTTTCCGGCGCAGGCTGCCGCCTATACCGCGGCCAGGACGCTGGTGGAGGCGCTCAAACGCACCGGGCGCGATCTCAGCCGCGAAAAGCTGGTGGACGTGCTGGAAGGCTTCCGCCGGGTGGACGTGGGCTTGGCGCCGCCGCTCACCTTCGGCCCGAACCGGCGCATCGGCTCGGCGGCCGCGCGCATCGTCGGCGTCGATGCGGCGGCCAAGCGCTTCCGGCCGGTGGAAAGGGAGGAGGGGAATCCTTAGCGGCCGGGCTGCGGGCGTCGTCTTG
>JBMOQT010000179.1:0-7368 GCA_049320945.1 Pseudomonadota bacterium | reverse complement strand
GGCGCCAGCCTTCTGGTGGGCAACGAGGACATCATCTATGTGCCGCCGGCGCCGGTGTTCTACGTCTATGGAGAAGTGCAGAAGCCGGGCGCCTATCCCCTGGCGCCCAACATGACCGTGCGCCAGGCCCTGTCCATCGGCGGCGGCCTGACGGTGCGCGGCACCGAGCGCGGCCTGCGCGTCACCCGTCGGGGATCGAACGGTGAATTGCGCACGGTGGAGGTGGGGCCGTCGGACCCGGTGAAGGAGGGGGCCGTGATCCGCGTGAAGGAGAGCCTGTTCTAGCGGTTGCCGTTGCGCCGCGACGCTTTCCCCCATTTCCTGCCAGGAGTCGAAGATGACCTTCTCTCTCTTTCTGCGCGTACTGCGCGCCCATGGGCGGCTGATCCTGGTCACGCTGCTGCTGGTGCTGGCCGCCGCCGCTGCCGTGAGCCTGGTCATGCCGCGCAAATACACGGCGGGTGCGAGCATCGTGGTGGACTTCCGCGGCAATCCCATTTCCGGCGCGCTGCTGCCGGCCCAGCTGTTCTCCGGCTATGTCACCACCCAGATGGACATCATCGCCAGCCAGACCGTGGCGCTCAAGGTGGTGGATGAGCTGCGCCTGGCGGAGGACGCGCAAGCGCGCCAGCGCTTCCTGCCCTCCGGCATCAACCCCCTGGACGAGCTGAAGAGCGCTCTGGCCCGCTGGCTGCCCGGGTGGCTGGCGGGGGAGGAAGGGGAGCAGCCGTCCGACGGGTCGACCCTGCGCTACCGCCTGGCCGAGCAGCTGCTACAGCATCTCGACGTCAAGCCCTCGCCCGACAGCAGCGTGCTGCGCATCAGTTACTCGGCGCCGGAACCGGCCGCCGCGGCCCAGGCGGCCAACGCCTTCGTCAACGCCTATATGGCCACCAACCTGGAGCTCAACGTGAACCCGGCGCGCCAGTCGTCGGACTGGTTCAGCGAGCAGACCAAGGTCCTGGCGGACAACCTGGCGCGCGCCCGGCAGAAATATTCCGCCTACCAGCAGCAAGTGGGCATCGTCGCCGCCGACGAGCACATGGACGTGGAAAACGCCCGCCTGAGCGAGCTGTCGAGCCAGCTGGTGGCGGCCCAGGCCCAGAACCATCCGGCGATCCAGGCCCTCAAGGGGGAGCTGGCACGGGCCGAGGCCAAGCTCAATCAACTGCCTGGCCAGCTGGGACCCAATCATCCCCAGTACCGCGCCGCCCAGGCGGAAGTGGCGAGCCTGCGCAGCCGCCTGGCGGCCGAGACCCGGCGCATCCTGGGCGACGTCCAGGGCCAGATCGCCTCCCAGCGCGCCAAGGTGTTGCAGATGAAGAAGTACCGCGCCGAGCTGGACAACCTCAAGAACGAAGTGGACAACGCCCAGCGGGCCCTGGACGAGGCCATGCAGCGCGCCGCCCAGGTGCGCATGGAGAGCCAGGTGAACCAGACCAACGTGTCGCTGCTGCGCTCGGCCGTGCCGCCGGTGAACCCCTCCAGCCCCAACCTGCCGCTCAACCTGGCGCTTGCCGCTGTCATCGGCCTGGTGCTCTCGGTCGGCCTGGCTCTGTGGCGCGAACTGTCCCAGCGGCTGGTGCGGGGCAGGGAAGATCTGAAGGAACTCCTGGGCGTGCCGGTCATCGGTGTGCTGCATGCGGGCGGCAATGTGCCGGCCGGGCCGCGCGCCTTCGAGCGGCTGCCGGCGCCGCGTCTGATCGGCCAACGTTGAACACGGACCAACCATGGACAACAACTTCATGCGCAGCCGCGAGCCGGAGATCCGGGAGGGCACACCGCTCACCGACGAGCGCACCATCGGCCGCATCCTGGTGGATGCCGGCAAGCTCAAGCGCGCCGACGTGGACCGGGTGTTCGACCTGCACAAGAAGAAAGGGCTGCGCTTCGGCGAGGCGGCACTGAAGCTGCGCCTGGTGAGCAAGGCGGACGTGCAGTACGCCCTGGCGGTGCAGTTCGGCTACCCCTACCTGAGCCCGGGCGAGGCGGTGCTGGGTGCCGAGCTGATCGCCGCCCATCAGCCCTACAGCGCCCAGGCCGAAGCGCTGCGCGACCTGCGCTCCGAGCTGCTGGTGCGCTGGTTCGACGCCGGCCACAAGACCCTGGCGGTGGTCAGCCCGCAGACGGGGGACGGCCGCAGCTACCTGGCCGCCAACCTGGCGGTGGCCTTCTCCCAGTGGGGCGGCAACACCCTGCTGATCGACGCCGACCTGCGCTCGCCGCGCCAGCACCGGATCTTCAACCTGGCCAACCAGGCGGGGCTGTCCAACCTGCTCGCCGGGCGCGGCTGGCTGGAGGCCATCGAGACCATTCCCTACTTCGGCAACCTGAGCGTGCTGCCGGCGGGTACGGTGCCGCCCAACCCCCTGGAGCTGCTCGGCCGCTCCGAGTTCAAGCGCCTGCTGAGCGAGGTGACGCGGCGCTACGAGTTCGTGCTGCTGGACACCCCGGCCGGCGTCCGGGGCTCGGATGCCCAGACCATCGCCGCGCGCGCCGGCGGCGCGGTAATGATCGCGCGCCAGGACGCTTCGCGCCTCACCGAACTGCAGACGCTGGCCAGGCACATCGACGATTACGGCGCGGAGCTGGTGGGCACCGTGCTCAACCGGTTCTGACCCCAACCATCCAGGAGCGGACATGAAGAAAGCATTGATCACAGGCATCACCGGGCAAGACGGCGCCTACCTGGCGGAGCTGCTCCTCGACAAGGGCTACGAGGTGCATGGCATCAAGCGCCGCAGTTCCCTGTTCAACACCGACCGCATCGACCACCTGTACCAGGACCCCCACGTCAAAAGGCGGCGCCTGATCCTGCACTACGGCGACATGACCGACTCCAGCAGCCTGGTGCGCGTGGTGCAGATGGTGAAGCCGGACGAGATCTACAACCTGGCGGCCCAGAGCCATGTGGCGGTTTCCTTCGAGGAACCCGAGTACACGGCCAACTCCGACGGCCTGGGCACCCTGCGCCTGCTGGAGGCCATCCGCATCCTGGGCCTGGAGGACCACACGCGCTTCTACCAGGCGTCCACCTCCGAGCTGTTCGGCAAGGTGCAGGAGACGCCCCAGCGCGAGACCACGCCCTTCTATCCGCGCAGCCCCTATGCCGCCGCCAAGCTCTATGCCTACTGGATCACGGTGAACTACCGCGAGGCCTACGGCATGTACGCCTGCAACGGCATCCTGTTCAACCACGAGTCGCCCCGGCGCGGTGAGACCTTCGTCACGCGCAAGATCACCCGGGCGCTGGCGCGCATCTACCTTGGCCTGCAGCACTGCCTCTACCTGGGCAACCTGGACGCCAGGCGCGACTGGGGCCATGCGCGCGACTACGTGGAGATGCAGTGGCTGATGCTCCAGCAGGACCGGCCCGAGGATTTCGTCATCGCCACCGGCGAGCAGTACACGGTGCGCCAGTTCGTGGACGCCGCGGCCGCCGAGCTGGGGCTGCGCCTGCAGTGGCAGGGCAGCGGCATGGAAGAGAGGGGCGTGGTGGACGCCGTCGCCGAGCGCGGCGACACGCCCCTGCGCCCAGGGCAATGCATCGTGCGCGTCGATCCCCGCTACTTCCGCCCCACGGAGGTGGAGACCCTGCTGGGCGACGCCAGCAAGGCGCGCGAGAAGCTGGGCTGGTCGCCGCGCGTGCGCTTCCCCGAGCTCGTGGCAGAGATGATGCGTGAGGACCTGAAGATCGCCCGGCGCGATCAACTGGTGCGTCAAAACGGATACGAGGTATTGGACTGCCATGAATGACATCGACCGCGATTCACGTATTTACGTGGCCGGCCACCGGGGCATGGTGGGCTCGGCCCTGGTGCGGCGCCTGGAGCGGGGCGGCTACCGCAATCTGATCACCCGCAGCCACGCCGAGCTCGATCTCATCGACCAGGCGGCGGTGCGCCGCTTCATGGCGGAGCAGAAGCCCGACTTCGTGTTCCTGGCGGCGGCCAAGGTGGGTGGCATCCTGGCCAACAACACCTACCGCGCCGACTTCATCTACCAGAACCTGATGATCGAGGCCAACGTGATCGAAGCGGCCTGGCGGGCGGGGGTGCAGCGGCTGCTGTTCCTGGGCTCGAGCTGCATCTATCCGCGCGACTGCCCCCAGCCGATCCGGGAGGACTATCTGCTCACCGGGCCCCTGGAGCAGACCAACGAGCCCTACGCCGTCGCCAAGATCGCCGGCATCAAGCTGTGCGAGTCGTTCAACCAGCAGCACGGCACCGCCTACCTGTCCGTCATGCCGACCAACCTCTACGGCCCCAACGACAACTACGACCTGCAATCGAGCCACGTCCTGCCGGCGCTGCTGCGCAAGGCCCACGAGGCGCTGCTGCAGGGCAGGAGGCGCATCGTGGTGTGGGGCTCGGGGCGGCCGCGGCGCGAGTTCCTGCACGTGGACGACCTGGCGGACGCCTGCGTGTTCCTCATGGAGCAGGGCGTGCGCGAGGGCATCTACAACGTGGGCACGGGGAGCGACCTTACCATCCGCGAGCTGGCCCAGCTGGTCCTGGAGGTGGTCGGGCTGGAGGCAGAGCTCGACTTCGACGAAACCAAGCCCGACGGCACCCCGCGCAAGCTGCTGGACGTGAGCCGGCTGACCAACCTGGGGTGGACCGCCCGCATCGATCTGCGTCAAGGGATACAGATGGTGTATGAGGGCTACCGTTTGCGTGATGCCGCCTGATGGAGCGGCCATGGGCATCAGGGTTCGGCGGCCGCCTGCTGAGCAAGTACCGGCGGGCGGGCTGGAGCGTGATCGACCAGTCCATCGTCAGCGCCGCCAACTTCCTGTCCATCCTGTTGCTGGCGCGCTTCCTGCCGCCGGCCCAGTTCGGCGTGTTCGTGCTGGCCCACACGGGACTGCTGCTGCTCACCAGCCTGCAGACCTCCCTGGTGACCCAGCCCCACAACATCCTGGGCGCCAAGCTGGCGGCGCAGGAGTACCGGCGCTTCACCGGCGCGCTGTTGGCCGTGCAGCTGGCTGCCGGCGTCCTGGTGTGCTTGATCCTGGCCCTGGCCGGCGTCGTGACGCGGCGCTACTTCTCCGCGGAAGCCGGCGGCGCACTGCTCGCCTTGTCCCTGGCGGCACCGCCCTGGATGGCCCAGGAGTTCGTGCGGCGCGTGCTGTACACCCGCAGCGAGTCGCGCAGCGCCGCCGTGAACGACCTGCTGTCCTATGGGCTGCAGCTCCTGGGGGTAGGGCTGCTGGTGCGCCATGGCGGGCCGGAGCTGCTCAAGGCGTCGTCGGCGCTGCTGATCTTCGGCGCCTCGTCCCTGGCGGCGCTGCTGCTGGGTCTGTGGCAGCTGCGCGGCCATCTGGGCTTCGAGGCCCGCGCCTTCGGGCAGCGGCTGCGCGCCGTGTGGGCCCAGGTGTGGGAATTCGGCCGCTGGCTGCTGGCCCAGAACGTGGTCACCTGGATGGGCGCCAACGGCCATGCCTGGGTGGTGGGGGCTCTGCTGGGGGCCGAATCCGTGGGCCTGTACCGTGCCGCGATCCACTTGGTGAACATCATCAACCCCCTGCGCCAGGCGGCCTTCGCCTATCTGCCGGCGCGCGCCAGCGTCGCCTTCCAGGCGAGCGGCCACGCCGGCCTGGCCCACTGGGTGAAGCACGTTTCCGCGCGCCTGTTCCTGCCCTTGGCTCCGGTGGCGGTGGTGCTCATCGTCCTGCCGGAGCAGGTGCTGGGCTTGGTCTACGGCGGCAAGTTCGCGGGCCTGGGGCTGGGCGCCATCCTGGCGCTTGCCACCGTGGCGCAGATTATCGCCTTCTTGAAGTTCCCCATGGAAGTGGCGGTGATGTCCATGGGCTCGCCCCGGTCCCTGTTCCTGGTGAACCTGCTGCCCGTCGCCTTGCTGATGACGGCGGGCGTAGCCCTCATCGTCGCGCTGGGGATATGGGGCGTGCCCCTGTCCAGCATCCTCATCAGCAGCGTCCTGTTCCTGTCCACGTGGCTGGTCTATCGGCGCCTGGTGAATCCGGCGCTGCCGGCCGCAGCTTAGAAAGACATCATGTCTATGAACTCTGTGCCTCTGTGTCTCTGTGGTGAGGAATTCAGGATGAATGATAATCGCGATCTGCACCTGCGCCAGCCGGTGGTAGCCGCATTCGGCGAGTGGAGCGAGACCAACATCGGCGATCACGCCATCCACGAAGGCGTGCTGCACTTCTTCGCCGAGTGCGGCTGGCGCGTGCGCTGCTACGATTTCGGCGCCCTGCGCCCGTCCGCCGGCCCGCGTCCGGGTGTTACGGCTGACAGGGCGCCCGACGCCTTCGACCTCCGGGCTTCGCTCGCCGCCGTGCCCGCGGCCAAGCGCCTGGTGCGCGGCTGGCGCCAGCAGTTCCTGATCAAGCGCCTGCTGCCCCAACTGGTCCAGTGCGACGCCATCTGCGTGGGCGGCGGCGCCCTGCTCATGGACAGCAATCTGCACTTTCCCCAATCCCTGGCGGCGCTCACCTGGGCGGCGCGCCGGCTGCGCAAGCCCCTGCTGTGCCTGGGCTGCAGCGCCGAAGGCCACTGGTCGTGGCGCGGGCGGGGGATAGTGCGGGAGTTCGTGGACCTGTGCGACTTCATCGCCGTGCGCGACCGGGCCAGCGCCCGGCGCATCGCCCAGCTGGCCCAGAGGGAGGTGCCGGTGTTCGGCGACTTCGCCCTGGCACCGGGCCTTGTGCAGCCGCCCGACGCCGCGGGGCGGCGCTACCTGCTGGCGGTCAATGTCAGCCACGTGCCGGCAGCCCAAGGCGACTTGCAGCAGCGCTACGAGGACGGCGTGGTGCGCCTGGTGCAGCGCGTGCTGGAGCGGGCGCCAGGGGCGAAGGCGGCGTTATTTACCACCGGCACCGCCCAGGACCTGGCGCCGGCGGCCCGCGTCCTCGGCCGGCTTGCCGCCAGCGGTGTCGAACTGCACCCGGGACGCAGCCTCGACCAGCTGCGTGGGCTGATGCGCGACAGCTGCGCCGTGGTGGCGACCCGGCTTCATGCCGCCATCATCGGACTGGCGCAAGGCGTGCCGGTGATCGGCTACAGCGCCACGCCCAAACTGGGCAATTTTTTCGACACCCTGGACCTGGGCCGCCACAGCTTCACCGTGGACGATGCGCTGGCGCGCATCGTCGCCGAACTGCAGCGCCTGCTGCGCGCCGGGCCGCAACTGCCCACGCCCGCCTGCGCCGCCCTCGAGCAGACGCGCCGGGCGGCGCGCCGCTTCCTGGAGCAGGTGGCACAGCACAGCTATCTGCCGGAGGCCGCCGGCCTATGAAAGTCGCCCTGTATCTCAAGCACTTCCCGGCCCAGGGCGGGCCGCTGCGGGTGGGCACCAACAAGGCCGTCCATGGCCTGGCGGCCGGACTGGCCGCCAACGGCG
>JBMOQT010000178.1:0-7397 GCA_049320945.1 Pseudomonadota bacterium | reverse complement strand
CCACGCCCGGATAGGCGTCTTCATCGGTGTGCCTCTGGGCGGGTACTGGCATTACCCGCCGCCCTACCATTATTACCCGCCCGTCATAGCTGTGCCGGCGCCGCCGCCGGTCTATATCGAACGCGGCGCGCCCGAGCCGGCGCCCGGCCCGGCCGACTACTGGTACTACTGCGAGGACGCCGAGGCCTACTATCCCTACGTCAAGGAGTGCCCCGGCGGCTGGCAGCGGGTGGTGCCGCGGCCGCCATACTGAGGGAGATCGTCGCCATGCCACGCAAGCCACTCATCCCCCTGCTCGGCCTGCTGGCCCTCAGCGCCTGCACCACCATGCCCAGCGGCCCCAGCGTATTGGTGCTGCCGGGCACGGGCCAAAGCTTCGACCATTTCCGAGCCGACGACTACGCCTGCCGGCAATACGCCCATGAGCAGATCGGCGGCCGCACGCCGGACCAGGCGGCGGCCGAGAGCGGCGTGCGCAGCGCCGCCGTGGGCACCGCGGTGGGCGCCGTGGCGGGCGCCGCCATCGCCGGCCGGGAGGGCGCCGCCGTCGGCGCCGGCACCGGCCTGCTGGTGGGCAGCGCCGCCGGGGCCGGCGCCGCGGAAACCTCGTCCTACGGCTTGCAGCGGCGCTACGACTACGGCTATGTGCAGTGCATGTACGCCAAGGGCCACCGGGTCCCGGTTTACGGCCGCTACACGGGCGAAGCGCCGCGTCGGCCCTATTACCCGCCTCCTCCGCCGCCGCGCTGATCCCGGCAGGTCGTCAGGCCGCGATCGCAGCTTCCGTCACAGGCACGGCTGGATTGCCAGGTGCCGGTGCGGCTCGCTACCGACGCTCTCGGCCACCATCCTGCGGCTCACCACCAGCTTGTGCTGCAACCGGCGCAATCCGGCACGGCGCGGCGGGAGCTCGACCGTCACGCCCTCCTCCAGGGCGCGCTGGATGCCTTCCTCGGCCTCGCGCAAGGCCTCGCGCGCCTCCATCTCGTCCAGCTCGCCATAAAGAGTGAATGCCTCCCGCAGCAGGTGGCGGATCTGCGCCGTGGTGTTCTTCTTTACGTAGTGCACCGGCCGGCCGGTGGCGTAGGCGATGCGCTGCAGGCGCTGATCCTCGGCGCGGGCGCGCAGCGCCAGGATCATGTCCGCCGCCTCGGGACGGCTCACGGTGCGCGCGTCCAGGCGCAGGTCGCGCAGCACGCGCTCCACCTGATCGCGGCTGATGGCGTAGGGATAGATGCGCACCGTGCCTTCCGTCTCGACGGGCCGGACAGGCAGCGCCGGGGCGGCGGCCAGCGCCACCACCGGGCGCTCGATCTCCACCTCGCCCGCCGCGCCGCGGCTGCGCCGCTCGCCTGCGGGCGTTGCGCCGCGCAGCAGCTCGTCCACGGCGGCGGCGGTGTCGCGATGCACGATCAGCTCGTCCCGATCGACGATCTCCACCACCACGTCGAAGGTGGGCGGCGCCTTGCGCTCGGACACGGTCTTCTGGGTGCCGCGCAGGCGCGCCTCTTCGTCGCCCAGGGTCACCGTCTGCACGCCGCCCACCAGGTCGCACAGGGTCGGGTTCATCACCAGGTTCTCCAGGGTGTTGCCATGGGCGGTGGCGACCAGCTGCACACCGCGCTCAGCGATGGTGCGGGCGGCGGCCGCCTCGGGGGCGGTGCCGATCTCGTCCACGATGATGGCCTGGGGCATGTGGTTCTCCACCGCCTCGATCATGACGGCGTGCTGGCGCTCGGGGTGCGCCACCTGCATGCGCCGCGCGCCGCCGATGGCCGGATGCGGGATGTCGCCGTCGCCAGCGATCTCGTTGGAGGTGTCGATCACCATGACGCGCCGGCCCATGTCGTCGGCCAGCACGCGGGCGATCTCGCGCAGCTTGGTGGTCTTGCCCACGCCGGGGCGTCCCACCAGCAGCACGTTGGCGCCGGCCTCGATGACGTCGCGCATGAGGTCGATGGTGCCCGTCACCGCCCGGCCCACGCGCAGGGTGAGTCCCACCACCTGCCCCTTGCGGTTGCGGATGGCGGAGATGCGGTGCAGGGTACGCTCGATGCCGGCCCGGTTGTCGGCGGAGAATTCACCCAGATGCGCCACCACGTGCTCCAGGTCGTCGCGGCTCACCGGCTGCTCCGCAAGCAGCTGCGCCCCTTCCGTGAAGCGCGCCTGGGGCGGGCGGCCCAGGTCCAGTACCACCTCCACCAGGTCATCGCAGGGCAGCGCCTGGAGGCGCTCCTGCAGCGGCGCAGGCAGGGCGGCGATCAACAGAAACAGGTCCGTATGGTGTAGGGATGCGGCTGCCACGGGTCTTGGGGTATAAAGAAAACACCTATGACCAAGGGCGCCGAGATACGTTCCGGGGGCGACGCGGACCGCAGACGGCGGGCGCGGGAGCTCAATGCCTTGATCGACGCCGCCCTGGGCGCACCGGCCCGGCACCCGCCGCGCCAACTGGCGGCGCACCTGCGGGCGGAAGAGCCGGCCGCCCTGGCGGAGCGCGTACGCCGCCGCGCCACCCGGATCGCCCGCCACGAGCGGTCCCGGGCCGAGACCATCCTCGCCGCCCGCGACGCCCTGATCCTGGCCCTTTATGCCGGCGGCGGACCATCCGGCGGCTTCACCGCCTGGTGCGACGGTTCCAGCAAGCCGGGACCCGATGGGCCGACGGCAGGCGTCGGCGGCCTGCTGATGGACCCGCAAGGCCGCATCGTCGGGCGCCTGTCCCGCCCGCGCCGCAGGCTCGATGCCTTCGCCGCGGAGATCGCGGCGCTGGAGGCCGTCATGCACGCTGCGCGCGCCCGGGGCGCCCAGGAGTTGCGCGTGTTCACCGACTGCGTGGCCCTGCAACGCCTGTGGCTGGAACAGCGCGCCGACGCGCGCCTGGCTCGGGTGCGGGAGCTGGCGCACCACCTCCGGCGCTTCGCGCTGCACGCCCTGCCACGACTGCACAACCAGCCGGCCAACCGCCTGGCCCGGCGCGCCCTGGCGCGGGCCGAGGCAGGCCGGGGCGCTACCTGACAGCCAAGACAGGTCAACCTTGAGACCGCAAGTGAAACCGCCTTCAACGCAAAGATCGCAAAGACGCTAAGGCCGCAAAGACGATCCACAGTCTCACCCTTTGGATATCGGCCATCGTTCAGGATTTTCCTTTGCGTCCTTTGCGTTGCTTCGCGTTCTTTGCGTTAAATGCGGTTTTTCAGGGTCAACCTCCCTGGCGCACGGCGACCAGGCGCCCGGGCGCCGGCCACACGCCGCGCTCCAGGGCGCGGCTGCCTTCGAACACCAGCCAGCTCTGGGCGCCGTAGTGAGGCAGGGGGCGCTCCAGGGCGCGCAGGGCGGCGGCGTCCCGCGCCGAGAGCACCGCTACCGGCACCCCCGTGTCACGGTGGATGGTCCACACCTGGGCGCTGCCGCGCCCGGCCAGGCTGGCGGGGCGCGGCGGCAGGCCGGCGCGGGCCAGGGCGGCATCCACGTCGGCATGCAGGCCCGCCAGCAGGACGGGTTCGGTGCCCTGGTCGAGGGCTTCGGGCGCCACGGTCCGGGGCGGGTTCTCGAACAGGCGCAGGGCGAGGGACTGGGCGGCGGCGCGCACCTCGTCGTCCGCGGAGGCCAAGACGAGGCGCGGTGCGCGGGCGATGAACCACTGGCGCAGGATGGGCGGCAGCTGCTCCCGCTCCAGCACGCGCCACAGGCGCAGCTCCGGGTCCAGGCGCACGCCCGTGGGCGGCTCGTCCACTTCCAGCGTCGCCGTGTCGCGCTCGCCAGCGCTGTCGATCCAGCGCACCTCGGAACGCTCCCCATAAACGATCTCGACCGGCAGGCGCAGGGCATAGGCCGGCGCGCTCTGCTCCAGGGTCAGGGTAAGGCGCAGCCTGCCGGCCGCGCGCGCGACGGCGGCGTCCGTCAGCCGCACTGCCGGCCCGCCGGCACGCGCCAGCCACTGGCCGAAAAAGCCCCCCAGGGGCCGGCCCGCGGCCTCCTCGAAGGCGGCGCGCAGATCGTCCCAAGAGGCGATCTGAAAGCGGTGCCGCTGCCAGAACACGCGGATACCCCGCCGGAAGGCGTCCTCGCCGATGGCATCGCGCAGCATGAGGAACACCATGGCCGACTTGCCGTAGCCCACCGCCGCGGCGGCGCCGTGGGTACGGGAGCGGAAGGAGGCCAGGGGCTGGTGCCCGTCCGCCGGCACGGCGGCGAAGTCGCGCAGCCAGGAGAGGCGCATGTCGCGGGCGGCGGCGGGCGACTCCTGCTCCTTGTAGGCGTAGTCCGCCATGAAGGTGGTCAGCCCCTCCGACCAGTTGCCTTTGTCATAGCCGGGATAGACGCCGTTGCCCCACCAGTTGTGCAGCACCTCGTGGCCCAGGGAGGTGGCACGGATGAAGGGCAGGCGCAGCACGTCGGCGCCCAGGTAGGTGAGCGTGGGCATGCCGAAGCCCGTGGGCAGCGGGCTCGCCACCACGGAGAACTCGCCGAAGGGATAGGCGCCGATCTCGGCGCTGTAGCGCTCCAGGTAGCGCCGGACGTCCTCCAGGTAGCCCTCGGCCAGGCCGGGGACGGCGTCCAGGTCACGGAAGAAGTAGGTGCGCAGGCGCAGGGGCGCGCCGCCAGGGCGGGGCACGAGCTTCTCGCGCACCACCCAGGGCCCGGCCATGAGATCGATACCGTCGGCAGGCTGGGGGAATTCGAAGCGGGCGCGATAGGGGCCGCCCGGGGGCGCCTCTTCCGATACCAGCCGGCCGGCCACCAGCCCGCGCTGGCCGGCGGGCAGGGACAGGGTGAGGCGGTAGGCGAACAGGGGTGCCGGCCGCGGGTACCAGGCGGCGCCGGCGGGCAGGAAGCTGCCCTCCTCCGAGGCCATGGGCGGCAGGCCGCGCAGCACCGCCCGGTGGTCCAGTTGCCGCTGCAGGGGCGGCAGCGTGCCGCCGTAGTCCAGGCGCAGGCGGCGCACCGGGGCCGGCAGCACCACGCGCCAGGTGCGCAGCGGCCCGTCGCGCCCGGCGGCGACGACAGGCAAGGACTGGCCAGCGGCCGAGGCGGCGGTGACCTCCAGGGATTCGTGCAGGCGGAAGCGGAAGTCGCGCGCCGCGGGCGTGACCCAGACCCGCGCCTGGAAGCGGCGCGAGCCCGGGTCCAGCTCCACCCGGAGCTCCAGGGACGGGGCGGCGCCCGCCGCCGAGGCGAAGAGGGCAAGGATTGCCGCCAGGGCAGCGAGCGCCCGTCCGGGCTTCATGGTCCGCCCCCGGCGCTGCGCGCCAACCCCCCAGGGGGTTGAGCGCGTCTTGAGGCGGCTCGGCAACGCGCTCATGACTTCGCGGGAAACTTGACCACCAGCTCCAGGGTCTCGTCGCCCCGCTGGACGCGCAGGGGCAGCCAGGTGCCGCCCGGCTGACGGCGCACCGCGGCGATCACCGGCCCCATGCCCTGGACGGGTACGCCGGCCAGCTCGATCAGGCGGTCGCCGCTCTTCAGCCCCGTGCGTTCCGCCAGGCTGCCCGCGCTGACGCTGGCGATGCGCACGCCGCCCTCGTGCTCCTCCAGGCGCACGCCCAGACGCGGCGGCTCGGGCACCGCCGCTGCCCGCTGGGGCAGGGCGAACACGGCGTCGGCCAGACCGGCGCGCAGCTCCCGGCAGCCGGCCTCGGCGGACAGGGGCAGCAGCGTACCGATGCTCTTTAGCCCCAAGTCGCGCAGCTGATGGGGCACGCCGTAGCCGTAGCGGATATGACCGCTGCCCATGACGCCCACCACCAGGGGCTTGCCGGCAGCGGCGCGCGGCGCCGCCTGGCGCGCCAGGGCTTCGGCCATGGCCCGGTCCCAGGTGATCTGGGACTCGACGAAATTGCGGAAGGCGCGGTCGCCCTTCTGCGCCTGGGCCGCATCCTTGCCGCCCACCGTGCCGTGCTCGCGATAGACCTCCAGCAGGAGATCCCGGTAGGCCTCGGACGGGGGCGCCGGGCGGCCCACGCCCTCGCGCTCCCCTTCGGGCACGGCGTCCCAGCCCTTCTCCGTGATGGCCTTGTTGAGCTTGCGCTCCACGTTGAGGGCCGCCATGGGAATGCGGTTGATGCGCGCGAACTGGAACAGGGGCAGGTACAGCTCGGCGGGCAGATCCCACACCTTGTCCCATTCGGCCTGCTCCAGGAACTGCTTCACCGTGAGCTCGCCCGCCACCCAGCGGTCGAGGGCCGGCTGCACGCGGCGCGGGAACATCTCGAAGCCGATCACCATGTGCGGCCGCAAGGCGTGCAGCGCCGCCAGGGTGTGCAGCTGCCAGCGGTGGTGGTCGTCCTCGTCGTGGCGCTCGCCCAGCAGCACCACGTCGCGCTTGGCCATCTCCGCCAGCAGTGCCGGCCCGCTCGCGACCCGCGGCCGCTCGCCGTCGGGCACCGACCAGGCCCCGGGCGTGAGGCACGCCGGGTGCGTCGCAGACGCCGGGCTGTCGGCGGCGCCGGCGGCGAGAGTAAAACCGAGGGCGCCGGCGGCCAGCGCCGTGGCGAACAGGCGGGAAAGCATAGGGTTCATGACGTGCCGAATACGAATCGGGATAGTGGCAGATTAGCACCAAAGCCGGGCGCTCCGGCCAGCCGCTCGTGGACGTAGCATGTCGACCAGATTGACAGCCGGCCGCAAAGGCAATTCGGCCGGCATGGACATGGGGTTGATTCTTAACGTTATCCCGGTCGCGGTCTGGGTCTTGCTTGAACGCCCTGATGGGGACACGAGGGAGGACAGTCTTCTCGTTCTCCACGGACGTGCCAGGGGCCACTCATGCATAGCACGATTGACGGCTGGCCAGAGGAGAAATGCCATGCGTAGCGGACTCATCGTGTGGGGAATCGTGTTTGCAGCAGTCCATGCCGCAGGAAGTGCATATGCCGGGACCGTCAGCGGCAACAAGGCGCGGGCACTGTGGAAGTTTTCCTATGAAGACACCTTGGACAAGGGGGCCGTGAATGACTTTCATATCAGACTGGTCGATCCTTCCCAGGATATCAACGTAATCAAGGCTCAGTTGAATTCGATCAATGCTCCGCCGGGACAGTCGATTGCAGAAACAGGCACTTTCCAGAACAACAGCAACAACAGCAAGATGGTCGATATCGACTTTTCATGGACACACAACTATGCAAAGGGGCAGAAGTTCAGTCTGTTCCTCAACATCGAGCAGAAGAGGCGCAACCAGATCTCAGTCGAGAATGCCTACTTCACGAAGGACCAGATCTATGCCGGCGGACCTGGTTCTGACGTTGGCCTCAACGGATTCCGATGGGAGGATCCTTTGCTCATAGACAACCTGTTCCTGACTTATGGCCTTGGAATGGGAACATTACTGCCTCCGATCATTGATGACGGGGCGGATGGCAATGCCAACGAGCATGACGATGATTCCTGGAGGC
>JBMOQT010000177.1:0-7436 GCA_049320945.1 Pseudomonadota bacterium | reverse complement strand
GGCAATTCCGGCATATTCTGAAGATCACGAAAATGGCTGACAGCCATTTTCGTCACGACGCTCCCCTCGCCCGCAATCCCTCATCCCCGACCCTTCCCCCTGAGGGGGAAGGGAGGCTCGACCCTCCTCTCTCCCTCCGGGAGAGAGGCCGGGAGAGAGGGTTGGCGGGAGAGGGGCCGGGGGTGAGGGCTGAGCTTTGCTGGCTGTCATCCAATTATGCAAAGCTCAGCAGTCGCTGGCTGTTGGCTTGCCCGCCGGGGCAAAACCTCCTAACATCGTCCGAGAACCCGATTCTACCGTTACCGCTCTAACAGGCTCCAGCTTCGATCCCCCTGTCTCGACCGATTTCCCGACCGATTTCATGCCATCCCTCTCCCGCCCGCAACTCGCCGCGGTCTGCCTTTGCGCCGCCGCCGCGCTGAGCGCTTGCGCTCAAGCGCCCGCCAAACCCGCCGTCGCCCAGGCGCCCGCCGAACAACAGGCGCCGCCGCCACGCCCGGCGCCCAAGCCGCCGCGCGAGGAGCCGCTGCCCAAGCAGGAACTCACCGCCCAGATCCTGTACCAGACCATGCTGGCGGAGATCGCGGCCCAGCGCGGGCAAGTGGATTTCGCGGTGAAGGCCTACCTGGACCTGGCCAAGACCACGCGCGACCCGCGCATTGCCCGGCGTGCCGCGGAACTCGCCCTGCATGCCCGCGACCTGGCAGCCGCGGTGCAGGCCGCCAAGCTGTGGGTCGAGTTCGACCCGGAGTCCACCCAGGCGCGCCAGACCCTGGCGGGCCTGCTGGTGGCCGCCAACCGCCTGGAGGAACTGGTTCCCCACGTGGCCCAGCTGCTGGCCCAGGAAGGCGACAACCTGGACGAAGGCCTGCTGCGCCTGAACCGGCTGTTCGCCCGTCAGCCGGACAAGAAGGCCGTGCTGGAGGTGATAGACAAGCTCACTGCGCCTTACCTGGGCCTGGCCGAGGCGCATTTCGCGCGCGCCCAGGCCGCCGCCGCCGCCGACCTGTTCGATCGGGCGCTGGACGAAATCGACCAGGCCCTGGTCCTGCGACCCGACTGGGAGCAGGCGGTGATCTTCAAGGCGGAAATGCAGCGGCGCGATTCCGCTACCTCGGCCATGGACACGCTGCGCCGGCACCTGGGCAAGTATCCCCTGGCCCGGGAGGTGCGGCTGACCTACGCGCGGGCCCTGGCCGGGGAGCGCCAGTTCCAGGAAGCGCGGCGCGAGTTCCAGCGCCTGATGGCCGACTTCCCGGAAAGCGGTGACGTCGCCTATGCCGTAGGCATCCTGTCGCTGCAGCTCAAGGACTACGCCATGGCCGAGGAGGTGTTCAAGAAGCTGCTGGCGGCGGACTACGCCGAATCCAACAACATCCGCATCTATCTCGGCCAGGTCGCCGAGGAGCGCAAGCGCTACGGCGAGGCCCTGAGCTGGTATTCCCAGGTGATCGCCGGTCCCCAGTTCGCCCCCGCCCAGGTGCGCTACGCCAGCGTCCTGGCGCGCAGCGGCAAGCTGGAGGAGGCGCGTCGCCACCTGCAGCAGGTGGCGGCCAGCAGCCCGGCGGAGCGCGTCCAGTACCAGCTGGCCGAGGCCCAGTTGCTGCGCGAGAACGGCAAGGTACAGGAAGCCTACGACTTTCTCGAGGCCCAGCTCGCCGCCCAGCCCAACCAGCCCGAACTGCTCTACGAGACCGCCATGCTGGCCGAGAAGCTGGACCGCATGGACATCCTGGAAGCGCATCTGCGCAAGCTGATCGAGATCAAGCCGGATCACGCCCATGCCTACAACGCCCTGGGCTATTCCCTGGCGGATCGCAACCAGCGGCTGGACGAGGCCCAGCGGCTCATCGCCAAGGCCCTGGAACTGGCCCCGGACGATGCCTTCATCCTCGACAGCATGGGCTGGGTGCTGTTCCGCAAGGGCGATCACCAGGGCGCCCTCGGCTATCTGCAGAAGGCCTTCACCCTGCGCGCCGATCCGGAAATCGCCGCCCACCTGGGCGAGGTGTTGTGGACCCTGGGGCGGCGCGAGGAAGCGGCGCGCACCTGGCGCGAGGCCGCCAAGGAGCATCCGGACAACGAAGTCCTGGTCAAGGTGATCAAGCGCTTCAACCCCTGATGCGGCGCCGTCGCTTTCTCGTCCTGGCCTTGCTGGCGCTCGCCGGCTGCGCCACCGTGCCGCCGGGTGCGATTCCCGCGCGCCCGGCGCGCCAGACTTTGAACGCGTTCCAGATCGAGGGGCGCCTGGGGGTGCGGCGCGGCGAGGAGAGCTTTTCCGCCAACCTGTACTGGCAGCATGGTCCCGACTCGGACGAGATCGTGCTCACTTCGCCCCTGGGGCAGGGGCTGGCGCGCCTGGCCTACGGCAACGGCGGCGCCGTGCTGGAGACGGCCGACCGCCGGCGCTTCGAGGCGGCCAGCCTGGACGAACTGAGCGAACAGCTGTTCGGCTTCCGCCTGCCGGTCACGGCCCTGCCCCACTGGATCGTGGGCCGCGCCGCCGGCCGCGGAGGCGCCGCCGAGCGGGATGCCCAGGGCCGCCTGGTGCGGCTGTCCGAGCGGGAATGGACCGTGGAACTGCCTGCCTACGAGAGCGACAGCCCCGACGCCCTGCCCAGCCTGGTGCAGCTGGCCCGCGACGACATCCGCGTGCGCCTCAAGATCGACCAATGGAGCCTCAACCGGTGACGGTGTGGGATCTGGAGTGCGCGGCGCCGGCCAAGCTCAACCTGTTCCTGCACGTGGTGGGGCGGCGAGCCGACGGCTACCACTTGCTGCAGAGCGCCTTCCGCCTCATCGACCTGGCCGACACCGTGCGGCTGCGCCTGCGGGACGACGGCGCGGTGGTGCGGGTCACGGACCTGCCCGGGGTAGCTGCTGGAGCCGACCTGACGGTGCGCGCGGCGCGCCTGTTGCAGCAGGCAGCAGGAGTGCGGGCGGGGGTCGACATCGCCGTGGACAAGCGCATTCCCCTGGGCGGCGGCCTGGGCGGCGGCAGCTCGGACGCCGCCGCCGTCCTGCTGGCCCTCAATCGCCTGTGGGGCGTGAACTGGCCGCGCGCGCGCCTGCAGGCGCTGGCCCTGCGCCTGGGCGCCGATGTGCCGTTTTTCGTGTTCGGCCGCAACGCCTTCGCCGAGGGCGTCGGCGAGCAGCTGGCGCCCCTGGCCCTGCCGCCCGCCTGGTACGTGCTGCTGACCCCGGCCGTGGCCGTGCCCACGGCGGAAATCTTCGCCGCGCCGGGTTTGACACGAAATACGAAACCGATCAAAATAGCGGACTTTTCAGCGGGTTGGGGTCGCAACGACCTGGAACCTGTGGTGTGTGCGCGTTATCCGGAAGTCGCCCGCGCCCTGGCGTGGCTCAAGGGCCACGAGAGCGAGCAGGGGGGTGCCCGCATGTCCGGCTCGGGAGCCTCGGTTTTCGCTCCCTTCGCCACGGAGCAGGCGGCCCGCCGAGTGCTGGCCCAAGCTCCCGAGGGGCTGCAGGGCCGGGTAGTGCGCGGCCTGGATGTCCATCCGTTGTGGCATCTCGCTGAATGAAAGAAATTGGGGAGTCGCCAAGCTGGTTAAGGCACCGGATTTTGATTCCGGCATGCGTGGGTTCGAATCCTACCTCCCCAGCCAGATAATCCCGCGGGCAGGTGTTCAACACCTGCCCGAGTTGTTTGTGCGGTAGCGGCTCAGGAATCCAGGCGAGGCAATCATGGCGTATGACAGCTTGATGGTGTTCACCGGCAATGCCAATCCCAAGCTGGCGGCAGACGTGGTGCGACGCCTCAGCATCTCCCTCGGGCGCGCCAATGTCGGCCGCTTCTCCGACGGCGAGGTGAATGTCGAGATCCTGGAGAACGTGCGCGGCAAGGATGTCTTCGTCCTGCAGTCCACCTGCGCGCCGACCAACGACAACCTGATGGAGCTGCTCATCATGGTGGACGCGCTGAAGCGCGCCTCCGCCGGCCGCATCACCGCCGCCATTCCCTATTTCGGCTACGCGCGCCAGGACCGCCGGCCGCGCTCGGCACGGGTGGCGATCACCGCCAAGGTGGTGGCCAACATGCTGCAGGCCGTGGGTGTCGACCGGGTGCTCACCGTCGATCTCCACGCCGACCAGATCCAGGGCTTCTTCGACATCCCGGTGGACAACATCTACGCCGCGCCCATCCTCCTGGGCGACATCTGGAAGCACCAGTACAAGGACCTGCTGGTGGTGTCCCCCGACGTGGGCGGCGTGGTGCGCGCCCGCGCCCTGGCCAAGCGCCTGGAGTCGGATCTGGCCATCATCGACAAGCGCCGGCCGAAAGCCAACGTGTCGGAAGTGATGAACATCATCGGCGAGGTCAAGGACCGCACCTGCGTCATCATGGACGACATGGTGGATACCGCCGGCACCCTGTGCAAGGCGGCCCAGGCCCTCAAGGAGCACGGCGCGGCGCGCGTGCTGGCCTACTGCACCCATCCGGTGCTGTCCGGGGCCGCGGTGCAGCGCGTGGCCGAATCGGACCTGGACGAACTGGTGGTGACCGACACCATCCCCCTGCGGGAGGAGGCCAAGGCCTGTCCGCGCATCCGCCAGATCACCATTGCCGAGCTGCTGGCCGAGACCATGCTGCGCATCAGCAACGAGGAGTCGGTCAGCTCGCTGTTTATGGAGTGACGGATTCTACCCGTCACCGTTACAACCCCCGTCTGGTCGCGGACGGGCATTCAATCGGAGAAACGCAATGCAAATCGAATTCAGCGCAACCAAGCGCGCACAGCAGGGCACCGGAGCGAGCCGCCGCCTGCGTCGCGCCGGCAAGGTTCCGGGCATCCTCTACGGCGGCGACCAGCCCGCCCAGCCCATCGAGGTGGATCACAACGCCCTGTTCCACGCGCTCAAGCAGGAAGCCTTCCACGCCTCCATCCTCACCATGAAGCTGGACGGCGAGACCCAGCAGGTGCTGCTGCGCGACTATCAGATGCACCCCTTCAAGCCCCTGGTCATGCATGTGGATTTCCAGCGCGTGTCGGCTGAACGGAAGATCCACATGAAGGTGCCGCTGCACTTCATCAACGCCGAGGTGGCCCCGGGCGTCAAGCTGCAGGGCGGCATGGTTTCCCACGTCATGAACGAACTGGACGTGTCCTGCCTGCCGGCGGACCTGCCCGAGTTCATCGAGGTGGACCTGAAGGACCTGACGGCGGGCCACTCGATCCATGTTTCCGACCTCAAGCTGCCCAAGGGCGTCGAGGCCGTGCTGCACCGGGGCGAAGATCCCGTGGTCGCCACCATCCTGCTGCCGCGCGGCGCCGCGGAGGGCGAGCTGGAGGCGGGCGAGGCGGCCGGCGCTGCCGCGGCTGCCCCCGCCGCCCCGGCCGAGAAGAAGTAATCGTCGCGGCGGCCAGCGCCGCCCCTCCCACCCCGCCCCTACCGGGGCGGGGCGCCCAGTCCCAGACCGCTTGAATGAACGCGCCCCGCCTGATCGTCGGCCTCGGCAACCCGGGGGCCGAATATGAACGCACCCGTCATAATGCCGGCTTCTGGCTGGCGCACATGCTGGCCCAGCACCTGGGCGTATCCCTGCGCCGGGAAGCGCGCTTCCACGGCCTGGCGGGCAAGGCGGGCGGCGATTTGTGGATCCTGCTGCCCCAGACCTACATGAACCGGTCGGGCCAGGCCGTGGCCGCCCTGGCGCGCTTCTACCGCATCGAGCCGGCCGACATCCTGGTGCTGCATGACGAGCTGGACATCCCCCCCGGCGCCCTGCGCCTGAAGTTCGGCGGCGGCGCCGGCGGCCACAACGGCCTCAAGGACATCATCAGCCACCTGGGCACCCAGGATTTCTGGCGCCTGCGCATCGGCGTCGGCCATCCCGGAGACCGCAACGAGGTGGTGAGCTACGTGCTCAAGCCGGCGCGCGCCGAGGAGCAGGCCCTCATCGACCAGGCCCTGCAGCGGGCCGTGGACGCCTGGCCCATCCTGGCCCGGGGCGACTACCCGGCCGCCATGCAGAAGCTGAACACCAAGCCCGCCGCCATCAGGCCGGCGGACACCAGCGAAAGACAGCCATGAGTCTCAAATGCGGAATCGTCGGCCTGCCCAACGTGGGCAAGTCGACCCTGTTCAACGCCCTCACCAAGGCGGGCATCGCCGCCGAGAACTATCCCTTCTGCACCATCGAGCCCAACGTGGGCATCGTCGAAGTGCCCGACCCGCGCCTGGCCCAGCTGGCCGCCATCGTCAAGCCCCAGCGGGTGGTGCCGGCCACGGTGGAGTTCGTGGACATCGCCGGCCTGGTGGCCGGCGCCTCCAAGGGCGAAGGCCTGGGCAACCAGTTCCTGGCCAACATCCGCGAGACCGATGCCGTGGTGCACGTGGTGCGCTGCTTCTCCAACGAGAACATCGTGCACGTGGCGGGCGACGTCAATCCCCTGTCCGACATCGAGACCATCGAGACGGAACTGGCGCTGGCCGACCTGGCCACCGTGGAGAAGGCCCTGGCGCGCTACCGCAAGCCGGCCCAGGCCGGCGACAAGGAGGCCAGGCTGCTGGTGTCCGCCCTGGAGAAGGCCCAGGCCCAGCTGAACGAAGCCAGGCCGGTGCGCGCCCTGGACCTGTCGAAGGAAGAATGGGCCAATCTCAGGCAGTTCTGCCTCATCACCGCCAAGCCCACCCTGTACGCTGCCAACGTGGACGAGGCCGGCTTGAAGGGCGACAACCCCCTGCTCAAGGCGGTGGAGGCCAAGGCGGCCGGCGAGAAGGCGCCGGTGGTGGCCTTCTGCGCCGCCCTGGAGGCGGAAATCGCCGACCTGTCGGACGAGGAGAAGCAGATGTTCCTGGCCGACGTCGGCCTGGAGGAGCCGGGACTCAATCGCCTGATCCGCGCCGCCTACAAGTTGCTGGGGCTGCAGACATACTTTACCGCCGGCGAGAAGGAGGTGCGCGCCTGGACCATCCACGTGGGCGACACCGCGCCCCAGGCGGCCGGCGTCATCCATACGGATTTCGAGCGCGGCTTCATCCGCGCCGAAGTCGTCGCCTTCCAGGACTTCATCGCCTGCAAGGGCGAGGCGGGCGCGCGCGAGGCGGGCAAGATGCGGCTGGAGGGCAAGGACTACGTGGTGCATGACGGGGACGTGATGCACTTCCGCTTCAACGTATAAGCCGCGTCGTGCTCCGTTCCCCGCCGGGTTCGATGGCGGCGCCGCTGAAGTGGAAGGTGCGGCCGCCACGGCGCTTGGCTTCGTACATGGCGATGTCCGCGTCCTGGAGCAGGCGCTCCGCGTCGTCCGCGTGGTCGGGGAAGACGGCGATGCCGATGCTCACACCCAGCTGGTAATACGCCTCGGCGGCGCGCACCGGCTCGCGCAGCGCTTCCAGGATCTTCTCCGCCACCGTCACCGCGTCCGCCGCCTGGTGGGCATTGGGCAGCAGCACCACGAACTCGTCGCCGC
>JBMOQT010000176.1:0-7567 GCA_049320945.1 Pseudomonadota bacterium | reverse complement strand
GCGGCGACGGCACCTGGCTGGCAGGCGCCGGCAGCTTCGAATCGGTCAACCCGACCACGGGTGAGGCCCTGGCAAGTGTGGGCCGCGCCGGCGAACAGGACTACGAGCGCGTGCTGGCGCGCGCCCAAGAGGCCTTCCTCGCCTGGCGCGGAGTGCCGGCGCCCAAGCGCGGCGAGATGGTGCGCGCCATCGGCGAGGCGCTACGCCGCCACAAGGATGCCCTGGGCAGCCTGATTTCCCTGGAGGTGGGCAAGATCAAGCAGGAGGGCGACGGCGAGGTGCAGGAGATGATCGACATCGCCGATCTTGCCGTGGGCCAGTCGCGCATGCTCTACGGCCTGGCCATGCACTCGGAGCGACCGCGCCACCGCATGTTCGAGCAATGGCATCCCCTGGGCCCGGTGGGCGTGATCACCGCCTTCAACTTCCCCGCTGCGGTGTGGGCCTGGAATGCCTTCATCGCCGCCGTGTGCGGCGACACCGTGGTGTGGAAGCCCTCGCCCAAGGCGCCCCTCACCGCCATCGCCGTCCAGAAGATCGTCGAGGGCGTGGCCCTCGAGTGCGGCCACGAAGGGGTCTTCACCCTGCTGCTGTCGGATGACGGCGCCCTCGGTAGCCGCCTGGCGGCTGACGGGCGGCTGCCCCTGATCTCCTTCACCGGCTCAAGTGGAGTGGGGCGCGAAGTGGCCATGACCGTGGCCGGCCGCTTCGGCCGCTGCCTGCTGGAGTGCTCGGGCAACAACGCCATCATCGTGGACGAGACGGCGGACCTGGACCTGGCGGTGCCGGCCATCGTCTTCGGCGCCGTGGGCACCGCCGGCCAGCGCTGCACCACGACGCGCCGCCTGATCGTGCACGATTCGCGCCTGGCCGAGCTCGCCACACGCCTGGTGCACGCCTACCGCCAGGTGCGCATCGGCGATCCCCTGGAGCCGGGCACACTGATGGGACCGCTCATCGACGAGGCGGCGCGCAGCCGCTTCCTGGCGGCGGTGGAGGAAGCCTCTGCCTGCGGCGGCGAGGTGCTGTGCGGCGGGCGCGCCCTGCCCGGCCCCGGTTACTTCGTCGAGCCTACCCTGATCCGCGCCGAGAACCACTGGCCGGTGGTGCAGCGCGAGACCTTCGGCCCCATCCTCTACCTGATGGGTTACCGGGAGCTGTCCCAGGCCATCGCCCTGCACAACGCCGTGCCCCAGGGCCTGTCTTCGGCGCTGTTCACCCTCAACCTGCGCCACGCCGAGACCTTCCTGTCGGCCGCCGGCAGCGACTGCGGCATCGCCAATGTGAACATCGGCACCTCGGGCGCCGAGATCGGCGGCGCTTTCGGCGGCGAGAAGGAAACGGGCGGCGGCCGCGAGGCGGGCTCCGACGCCTGGAAGGCCTACATGCGCCGCCAGACCAATACCATCAACTGGGGCAGAGAGTTGCCCCTGGCCCAGGGCATACGCTTCGAGCTGGAGGGCGCCCGCGGCGGCACACCGCCGCGGGTCCGGGCTCAAGTGCGGATGACGGAGGCGTAGCCGGGATCCTCCGGCTCGGGCTCGGGTTCGCGCGGATCGTCGGCGCCGCGGCGGGCCATCATTTGCTCGCTCCACTCATAGGCCTTCTTGCCGCCACGGCGCTGGCGGTCGCCGGGCCGCTCGTTATTGCCGCCGCGGGGTGGTTCGCCGGCTTCGCGCGCCAGCAAGCCGGCCGCGTCCAGCGTCGGCAACGCCGCAGAAGCGGCCGGTGCCGGGTCGGCGGCGAGGGCCGCTGCGGCGGAGGACAGGAAAGCAATGGCGATACTGCTGTACAGGACTGCGCGGATCATGGTTGTCTCCCGATGATGTTGGCGGATGGGGCGCCCTCTGCCGGGCTGGCGCCGTGAGCTGGTGCGCCGTGACGTCCCCGGGCCTTCCTCAGCACGGGGCATGCCAGCCCTGCAGCGGCCCTGCCGCAACTCGTATCTGTCTGTCCGGCAAGCCATTTCCCTGGGAGAACGACAGCCGCCGGGCGGGCCCTTTGCCCCAGGCGTGGGGGAAATGCCCCACGCCGCTCACTCATCGGGCGCGAGGCGGAACTTCTCGATGCGGTAGCGCAGGGTGTCCCGCGACAGCCCGAGCAGACGCGCGGCGCGGGTGACGTTCCAGCCGGTCTTGATCAGGGCGCGCTGCAGCAGTTCGCGCTCCACCGCGTCCAGGTCGATGCCGCTGTCGGGAAAGCCGGCATCGCCGGCCTCTGCTGCAACCGGCGCGGCAGACCACAGGTTGAGCTCGTCGGGTTCGATGACGTCGTCCTGGACCAGCAATACCGCCTGCTCCACCACGTTGCGCAGCTCGCGCACGTTGCCCGGCCAGGGGTGACGCAGCAGCAGCCGTTCCGCGGCCGGGCTGAACCGCAGCCCGGGCTTGCCGTAGCGGGCGCCGTGCAGGGCCAGGAAGTGGCGCGCCAGCAGCAGGATATCGTCGCCACGGCTGCGCAGCGGCGGCACGGCGAGCTCCACCACGCGCAGGCGGAAGAACAGGTCGGAACGGAACCTGCCCTCGCGCATCAGCGCCTCCAGCGGGCGGTGCGTGGCGGCGATGATGCGCACATTCACCTTGCGGTCGTGCACGCTGCCGACCCGGCGCACGGTCTTCTCTTCCAGCAGCCGCAGCAGCTTGGCCTGCAGTCCCAGGTCCATGTCGCCGATTTCATCCAGAAACAGGCTGCCGCCGTCGGCCGTCTCCACCAGCCCGAGCTTGCGCTCGCGCGCATCGGTGAATGCGCCCCGCTCGTGGCCGAACAGCTCCGATTCCAGCAGCTGCGGCGGGATCGAGGCGCAGTTGAGCTCGACGAAGGGCTTGTCGCGGCGCGGGCCGCAGAAGTGCAGGGTGCGCGCCACCACTTCCTTGCCGCTGCCGGTCTCGCCGGTGATCAGCACCGCCGGCGCGTCGGCATCACGCAGCTTGCGCTCCGCGTCGAGCAGCTGGGCCAGCTTCTGCCTGAGGGCACGCGTGGCTTCCGATTCGCCCAGAAGCTTGTCCATGCCGGCGTCCGAGGCGTCGCGGCTGCGGTAATAGGACAGGGCCTGGTCCTTGCGTTCCTCGCCCAGCGCCTTTTCCAGCAGCAGCTTGAGCTTGCCCAGGGACACCGGCTTGGTCAGGAAATCGTAGGCACCGGCCTTCATGGCCTCCACCGCCAGTTCCACGCTGCCATGGCCGGTGATCATGATGACCGGCAGGTGGGCGTCGCTGCGGCGCAGGCGCGCCACCAGCTCCAGCCCGTTCATGCCGGGGAGGTGGAAATCGAGCAGCACCACGTCCGGCTTGTAGCTGTCGATCTGCGCCAGGCCCTCCTCGGCGCTCATCGCGGCGCGCGCCTCATAGCCGTAACGCTGGAGATAGGTGACGATGTTCTTGGCCAGGGTGGCTTCGTCCTCGATGATGAGAATGGCATAGGCCATGGTCGGCTCCTCAGTCGGCCGCAGGCAGGGTGAAGTCGACCCGGGTGCCGCGCCCGGGCTCGCTCGCCACCACGATGCGGCCGCCGAAGCGCTCGATGATGCGCTTGGCCAGCGCCAGGCCTATGCCCAGCCCCTTGGCCTTGGTGGTATGGAAGGGCTTGAACAGGCGCTTCTTCTGTTCCTCGGTCATGCCCGGTCCGTCGTCACGGATGCTCACCGCCACCTGGCCGCCCGCCTGCCGGGCAACGCCGACCTGGATGTGCCCGTTGTGGCCGATGGCCTCGATGGCGTTGGCCAGCAGACTGTTGAGCACCTGGCCGATGAGCAGGGGATCGGCACTGACCGCGGGCACCGGGCCCCGCACCTCGGCGGTGACGGCGATGCCGCGCCTGTCCGTCTCGCGCCGGACGGCGGCCACTTCGGCACGCACCAGGGCGTCGAGCCGGATCGGTTCGCGCTTGCCGCTCAAGGGCCGGGCAAAGCTTAGCAGCTCGCGCACCCAGGATTCCAGGCGGTCCGCCTCGGCCACGATGTCCGCCGCCGCCTCGCGGGAAGATTCCGTGTCGGCGTCGAGCAGGAGTTCGGCCGAGGAGCGGATCGCGGCCAGAGGGTTGCGTATGCCGTGGGCCACGGCCGAGCCCATCTCGCCCACGGCGGCCAGGGTCTCCGACTCCACCAGCCGCTCCTGCTGGACGCGGATGAGGTTGTCGGCCCGTCTCACTATGCCGAACAGGACCAGGTAGAGAAACAGTCCGCCGGCCGCCGCGCCGATCCAGATGGAACGCTGGCCCAGGCGTATGGCTTCGAACAGGGCGCGCGGCGTCTTGTACAGCTCCACGACGCCGATCACGCGCCCGCCCTGCTCGTCGCGGATGGGCAGATAGAGCTCGACGAAGGGCCCCGCGTCCCGGTCCAGACCAGCCAGCTCGCTCTTGGGACGGACGCCCGCCCGGGTATCGCCCAGATGCACCACCAGCTCGCCGGCCAAGGCTTCATCCAGTTCCGGGTTGTCGCCGAAGCGGCGTCCGATGATCGCCCGGTCGCTGGACCAGATGACCACGCGCTCGAGGGAATGGACGTTGGCACGCAGCACGTCCGGCATGCGGGCGATGTGATCGAAGGCATCTTCCAGTTCCGTGGCGCGGCCCTCTCCCCGGTCCAAGAAGTAAGTGCCGGCTTTTTCCACCAGGACCACGCTCTGGACGAATTCCCGCGTCAGCACGCCTTCCTGGCGCAGCATGCGGTCGGCGAACAGGCGCGACAGCAGCAGCGCCGCGACAACCCCGAGCGCGGCGATCGACAGCAGTCCGACCACGGCAAACCATCGGCTCAGGCTGAAGCGTCCGCTCCCCATTGGCACCTCCGGCCGGCAAGGCATCAACGCGTTCCTGTCAGTGTAGCCGCGCTGCGCCAGGCCCGCCCAGGACTGCCGGCGCACCGGCATTCTTGGGGTCAACAAACGACCGGGGCGCTCTATTCCCGGCGGCGGAGGCGCAAACCCCTCCCCGGAATCCCCGGGCGCCGCCCTGCATCGCTATAATGCGCCGTTTTCGCTTGCGTCCGGCCCGAGCCCAAAGGGGGAACAGCCATGCTGCTTTGGTTCATCGTCCTGTACCTGCTGGTGTCCATCGGCATCGGGCTGTTCGCCGCCACGCGCGTGAAGAACACCAAGGACTTCGCCGTCGCCGGCCGCCACCTGCCCCTGCCCGTGGTCACGGCCACGGTGTTCGCCACCTGGTTCGGCGCCGAGGCGGTGTTCGGGGTGTCGGCCACCTTCGTCAAGGAGGGCCTGCGCGGCGTGGTGGCCGACCCCTTCGGCTCCAGCCTGTGCCTGATCATCGCCGGCTTCTTCTTCGGCACCAAGCTGTACAAGCTCAACCTGCTCACCATCGGCGACTACTACCGCATGCGCTACAACCGCACGGTGGAAGTGATCACCGCGGTGTGCATCGTCGCCTCCTACCTGGGCTGGGTGTCGGCCCAGATCAAGGCCCTGGGCCTGATCTTCCACGTGGTCACCGACGGCGCCATCAGCGCCGAGCTGGGCATGATCATCGGCGCCGCCATCGTGCTCACCTACACCACCTTCGGCGGCATGCTGTCGGTGGCGGTGCTGGACTTCGTGCAGATGGGCGTGATCATGGGCGGCATGCTCTACATCGGCTACGTGGTATCGGGCATGACCGGCGGCGTGGCACCGGTGATCGACCAGGCGCGCCTGGCGGGCAAGCTGGATTTCTTCCCGCCGCCCGATCTCGCCCAGTGGCTCACTTTCCTGGGCGCCTGGGTCACCATGATGCTGGGTTCCATCCCGCAGCAGGACGTGTTCCAGCGCATCACCTCGGCCAAGAGCGCCAAGATCGCCATGACTGGTTCGGTGCTGGGCGGCTCCATCTACTTCATGTTCACCTTCGTGCCCATGTTCATCGCCTATTCGGCGACGCTGATCGACCCCAAGGTGTTCGGCGAGCTGCTGGAGCAGGACTCGCAGCTGGTGCTGCCCACCCTGGTGCTGACCCACATGCCGGTGCTCGCCCAGGTGGTGTTCTTCGGCGCCGTGCTGTCGGCCATCATGAGCTGCTCGTCGGCGACGCTGCTGGCGCCCTCGGTCACCTTCGCCGAGAACATCGTGCGCAACTTCTTCCCGCGCATGGGCGACCACCGCTTCCTGTGGGTGATGCGCGGCACCATCGTCGGCTTCGCCGCGGTAGTGCTGGCCTTCGCCCTCAATTCCGAGGCCTCCATCTTCAAGATGGTGGAAAACGCCTACAAGGTGACGCTGGCCGGCGCCTTCGTGCCCCTGTTCTTCGGCGCCTTCTGGAAGCGCGCCACCACCCAGGGCGCCCTGTTCGCCACCTTCGCCGGCCTCATCAGCTGGCTGCTGCTGGAGTACACCGTGGGCGAGGAGGCGCCCGTGCCGCCGCAGCTGATGGGCCTGTTCGTGTCTGCCGGCGGCATGCTGCTGGGCTCGCTGCTGCCCCAGTGGATCGGCCGGCCAACGCCGGCGCCGGCACTGCATGCCCACCGGGCGGCCGCCGCCACCCACCACGTGGCCGAGCCACCCCATCGCCACTAGAGGCCGGGAGGCGGGGGTGAGCTGGGCCAGTTCCGCCCTGTCGCGCCACCTGGCCGTCGCCTACCTGGCATTGATCGTCTACGCCAGCCTGCATCCCTTCACCGGCTGGAGCGAGCCGGCGGCGCCCCTGCTTGCCTACCTGAGCGGCGACTGGCCGCGCTACTACACGGCCTTCGACATGGTCATCAACGCGCTTGCCTACCTGCCCCTGGGCTTCCTGCTGGTGCCCGCCCTGCATCCGCGCTTCAAGCCGTGGCCGGCCGCGTGCGCCGCCGTGGTGGCGGCGGCGGCTCTGAGCTTGTCCCTGGAAACGCTGCAGAACTTCCTGCCCAACCGCGTGCCGTCCAACGTGGATCTGGGCACCAACACCCTGGGCGGCCTGCTCGGCGCCGCCCTGGGCCTGCGCTGGGGGCGGCTGCTCACCGACGGCGGGCACCTGCACCGGCTGCGCGACCGGCTCTTCGTCATGGGCAAGGCCTCCGACTTCGGCCTGGTGCTGCTAGGCGCCTGGCTGCTGGCCCAGCTCAACCCCGAGATCCTGCTGTTCGGCACCGGCGACCTGCGCAGCCTGCTGGGGTTGCCGCCGCCCCTGCCCTACACCGTGGGCCGCTTCTTCGCCGTGGAGTTCGGCGTGGCCGCCGCCGCCACCGTGGCCGCGGGCCTGATCGCCGCCACCCTGGTGCGCGGCGGCCGGCTGTGGCCCATCGCCCTGGTGCTGCTCGTCGCGCTGATGATCAAGGCCCTGGCCAGCGCGCTGCTGGTGACCCCGGGGCAGTTCGGCTACTGGATCACCCGTGGCAACATGGCCGGCGTGACCTGCGGCGCCGTGCTGGTGCTGGCGGCGAGCCGCCTGTCGGTCCTGGCCCAGCGTGTCATCGCCGCCATCGCCCTGCTGTTCGCCACCGCCCTGGTCAACCTGGCGCCGGAGAACCCCTACATCGCCGCCTCGGTCGCCGTGTGGCAGCCGAGCCACTTCCTCAACTTCAACGGCCTGACGCGGCTGGTGTCCAGCCTGTGGCCTTTCGCCGCCCTGTCCTACCTGATGGTGGGCAGCGGCAAGCAATAGG
>JBMOQT010000175.1:0-7738 GCA_049320945.1 Pseudomonadota bacterium | reverse complement strand
CGGTCAAGTCGGTGGAGATCCAGGACATCAAGCCGTCCCCGTCCATGCAGAAGGCCATGGAACTGCAGGCGGCGGCGGAGCGGGAGCGCAAGGCGGTGGTGACCAAGGCGGAAGGCGCCAAGCAGGCGGCCATCCTGGAGGCGGAGGCGCGGCTGGAGGCTGCCAAGCGCGACGCCGCGGCCCAGGTGAATCTGGCGGAAGCCTCGGCCGAGGCCATCCGCCGCGTGGCGGCGGCCGTCACCGAGAGGGAGGCGCCCATGTACTACATGCTGGGGGAGCGCTATATCGGTTCGATCACCAGGCTGGCGGAATCGGGCAACGCCAAGGTGGTGCTGCTGCCGGCGGATCTGCAGGAGGCGGTGAAAGGCATCTTCAGCAAGCTGAAGGGCTGATTCAGGCCTTGACGCGCATCAGGCGCTGCTTCTCCCGCTCCCAGTCGCGCTTCTTCTCCGCCTCGCGTTTATCAAATTGCTTCTTGCCCCGGGCCAGCCCGATGGCCAGCTTGATGCGCCCCTTGGAATAATGCAGGTCGAGAGGCACCAGCGCGTAGCCGGCCCGCTCCACCTTGCCGATCAGCTTGCGGATCTCCTCCGCGTGCAGCAGCAGCTTGCGGCTGCGGGTGGGATCGGGGTGGATGTGGGTTGACGCGGTGGGCAGGGGGCTGATGTGGGCGCCGATGAGGAACACCTCCTCGCCGCGCAATACCACGTAGGCTTCCTTGAGTTGGACGCGGCCGGCGCGGATCGCCTTCACCTCCCAGCCTTCCAGCACCAGCCCCGCCTCGAAGCGCTCCTCGATGAAGTAGTCGTGGAATGCCTTCTTGTTGTCAACGATGCTCATCGGGGAGGGCGGACCTTTGGGATAAAATCAAAATTCTAGCAGCAGGACACCGATGGCCGAAGTCAAAAAGTCCGTTCTCATCGAGTACAGCGCCGAGCAGATGTTCCATCTCGTGGACCGGGTCGAGGAATATCCGCTGTTCCTTCCCTGGTGCGGCGGCACCGAATTGATCGAGCGCTCCGAGACGCGGACGGTGGCCGCCATCCACATCAACTACCACGGCATCAAGGCCCACTTCTCGACCGAGAACGAGAAGCAGTGGCCCCATCTCATGGTCATCCGCCTGCGCCACGGCCCCTTCGACAAGCTGGACGGCACCTGGATCTTCAAGCCCCTGGGGGAGACCGCCTGCAAGGTCGAGTTCCACCTCCACTACCAGTTCGCCCATCGCGTGCTGGAGAAGGCCCTGGGGCCGGTGTTCCACCACATCGCCAACACCTTCGTCGATTCCTTCGTCAAGCGCGCCAGCCAGGTCTACCCGCCCAATGCCTGAAGACATCTCCGTCCAAGTGGTCTACGCCCTGCCCGGGCGCCAGGAACTGATCCAGCTCAAGCTGCCCCAGGGCAGCACCCTGCACCAGGCCATCGAGGCCTCGGGGCTGCTGCAGCACTTTCCCGACATTGACTTGGCCAAGAACAAGGTCGGCATCTACGGCAAGCTGTCCAGGCTGGATACCGTGCTGCGCGACCGGGACCGGGTGGAGATCTACCGGCCGCTCATCGCCGACCCGAAGGAAATCCGCCGCAAGCGGGCGGAGGAAGGCAAGGCGATGAAGAAGGGCGGTGGTGAGGCGGAGCCTTGAGGAGGTTCGTTACTTGCAGGAATCCCGGATGAGCTTGCGCGTGTCCGCCGTGGCCGCTTCGCGCTCGTTGTCGTCCAGGAACACGCGCTCGCCCCCCTCGCTGTAGCGGGCGACGCGCTGGCCCGATTCCAGGGCTGTCAGGTAGCGCCTGGCGTCCTCGCAGGCCTTGGCGCGCTGCCCGGCGTCGGCTTTTTCCTTGTCCGCCTTGGCGCGCTGCTCCTCGGACTCGGCGCGGCGCTTGCGAAACTCCGCTTCGCGCTCCGCCAGGCTGCGCTTCTGCTCGCCGGCGGCAGCAGGCGGGGAGGCAGCCGGCCCGACCCGCCGGGCGTCCACCCCGGGCGGGGGGGTGTCCGAGTAATGGGTCTTGCCGCTGGCATCTTTCCAGGTATAGACGTCAGCCCCGGCCGCCGTCGCCAGGAAAACCAGTGCCAGTGCCGTCAAGCCACGCATTTCCTGCCCCTCCCTCCGTTTGCCGCTCCCGGGCGGCACGCGTATAATATCGATTTGGAACCGAGGTTTAAAGTCATGCGTGTGCTCCACAAGGCCTTGACGTTCGACGACGTCTTGCTGGTTCCCGCCCACTCTACCATCCTTCCCCGCGACGTAAGCCTGGCGACACGGGTCTCCCGCAACATCCGCCTCAACATTCCCCTGGTGTCCGCCGCCATGGACACGGTGACCGAAGCGCGCCTGGCCATCGCCCTGGCCCAGGAAGGCGGCATCGGCATCGTGCACAAGAATCTTTCGCCCAAAGCCCAGGCGGCCGAGGTGGCCAAGGTCAAGCGTTACGAATCGGGGGTGCTCAAGGACCCCATCACCATCCCGCCCCACATGACGGTGCGCGAGGTGCTGGGCCTGACGCGCCAGCACAAGATTTCGGGCCTGCCGGTGGTGGAGGGGCAGTCGGTGGTGGGCATCGTCACCAACCGCGACTTGCGCTTCGAGACCAACCTGGACCAGCCGGTGCGCAACATCATGACCCCGCGCGAGCGGCTGGTGACCGTGCGCGAAGGCGCCACGCCGGAAGAGGCCAAGGCGCTGATGCACAAGCACCGCCTGGAGCGGGTGCTGGTGGTCAACAGCGATTTCGAGCTGCGCGGCCTGATCACCGTGAAGGACATCCTCAAGTCCACCGAATACCCCAATGCCTGCAAGGACGCCCACGGGCGCCTGCGCGTGGGCGCGGCGATCGGCGTCGGCGAGGGTACCGAGGAGCGCGCCTCCCTGCTGGTGGAGGCGGGCGTCGACCTGATCGTGGTGGACACCGCCCACGGTCACGCCCAGGGCGTGCTGGACCGGGTGAAGTGGGTGAAGAGGAATTTCCCCCAGGTGGAGGTGGTGGGCGGCAACGTCGCCACCGCCACGGCGGCGAAGGCCCTGCTGGACCACGGCGCCGACGGCGTGAAGGTGGGCATCGGCCCCGGCTCCATCTGCACCACGCGCATCGTCGCCGGGGTGGGCGTGCCCCAGATCACCGCCATCGACAACGTCGCCAACGCCCTGGCCAGTGCCAATGTGCCGCTCATCGCCGACGGCGGCATACGCTACTCGGGGGACATCGCCAAGGCCATCGCCGCCGGCGCCAACGCCGTCATGCTGGGCGGCCTGTTTGCCGGCACGGAGGAGGCCCCGGGCGAGATCGAGCTGTTCCAGGGCCGCTCCTACAAGTCCTACCGGGGCATGGGCAGCCTGGGCGCCATGCAGCAGGGCGCCGCCGACCGCTATTTCCAGGAGCCCGAGGCGAACGCCGACAAGCTGGTGCCCGAGGGCGTGGAGGGCCGGGTGCCCTACAAGGGGTCGGTGTTCGTCGTCATCCACCAGCTCATGGGGGGCTTGCGCGCCAGCATGGGCTATTGCGGCGCGGCGACCATCGACGAGATGCGCGCCAAGGCCGAGTTCGTCGAGATCACCTCGGCGGGCGTGCGCGAGTCCCATGTCCATGACGTACAGATAACCAAGGAGGCGCCCAACTACCACGTCGAATGACGTGGCGCGCCGGCAACGAGGCGGCTGCGGCCGCCTTTCTCTTTTTGAGGCAACGACGCCAATTATGTCCCATTCGAAAATACTGATCCTCGATTTCGGCTCCCAGGTGACCCAGCTGATCGCCCGGCGCGTGCGCGAAGCCCACGTCTATTGCGAGATCCATCCCTGCGACGTGCCCGACGAGTTCGTGCGCGGCTTCGGGGCCCAGGGGATCATCCTGTCGGGCAGCCACATGTCGGCCTACGAGGAAACCACCGACAAGGCGCCCCAGGCGGTGTTCGAGCTGGGCGTGCCGGTGCTGGGCATCTGCTACGGCATGCAGACCATGGCGCAGCAGCTGGGCGGCAAGGTGGAGGCGGGGCACAAGCGCGAGTTCGGCTACGCGGAAGTGCGGGCGCGCGGCCATTCCCGTCTGCTGGAAGGCATCGAGGACATGCGCACCGCCGAGGGACACGGCCTGCTCAAGGTGTGGATGAGCCACGGCGACAAGGTCACGGAAATGCCGCCGGGATTCAAGACGATCGCCTCCACCGACAGCTGCCCCATCGCCGGCATGGCGGACGAGGTGCGCCGCTTCTACGGCATCCAGTTCCACCCGGAGGTGACCCACACGGTGAAGGGGCGCGAGATCCTCGAGCGCTTCGTGCTGAACATCTGCGGATGCCGGCCCGACTGGAACATGCCTGACTACATCGGCGAGGCGGTGGACAAGATCCGCGCCCAGGTGGGCGGCGACGAAGTGATACTGGGCTTGTCCGGCGGCGTCGACTCGTCGGTGGCTGCGGCCCTGATCCACCGCGCCATCGGCGACCAGCTCACCTGCGTGTTCGTGGACAACGGGCTGCTGCGGCTGAACGAGGCGGAGCAGGTGATGTACACCTTCGCCCGCAACCTGGGCGTGAAGGTGATTCACGTGGATGCGTCGGAAGAATTCCTGTCCCAGCTCAAGGGCGAATCCGACCCGGAGCAGAAGCGCAAGATCATCGGCCGCGTGTTCGTCGAGGTGTTCCAGCGCGAGGCGGCCAAGCTGCCCCAGGCCAGGTGGCTGGCCCAGGGCACCATCTATCCCGACGTCATCGAGTCGGCGGGCGCCAAGACCAAGAAGGCCACCACCATCAAGAGCCATCACAACGTCGGCGGGCTGCCCGAGACCCTGCATCTCAAGCTGCTGGAGCCCCTGCGCGAGCTGTTCAAGGACGAGGTGCGCGAGCTGGGCATCTCCCTGGGCCTGCCCCACGAGATGGTGTACCGCCATCCCTTCCCCGGCCCCGGCCTGGGCGTGCGCATCCTGGGCGAGGTGCGGCGCGAATACGCCGACCTGCTGCGCCGGGCCGATGCCATCTTCATCGACGAGCTGCGCGCCGCCGACTGGTACGACAAGGTGTCCCAGGCCTTCGCCGTCTTCCTCCCGGTCCGGGCCGTGGGGGTGATGGGCGACGGCCGCACCTACGAATACGTGGTGGCCCTGCGCGCCGTGCAGACCCAGGACTTCATGACCGCCCACTGGGCCGAGCTGCCCCACAGCCTGCTGGGACGCATCTCCAACCGCATCATTAACGAGGTGCGCGGCATCAACCGCGTGGTCTACGATATCTCGGGGAAGCCGCCGGCGACCATTGAGTGGGAGTGATCAGAGGTCTGGCAGGGTCGTGCAGCATCCAGCATCGATGTCAAGATAACTTATTGAAATTAAGCAAGAAATATAGTTCTTTCTGGCAACGTCTGGCGACAACAGGAAGCGGTAAGCCGCAAATTTCTGCTGGTATATTTGCTGGCATTCCTTCATCTGATACCATTCGTTTTGTCCGATACCATCAAGCGTCAATCGAGGCTTTGATGGTATCGTTATGCAATAAGCGATTGAATAACAACGTAGAAATGCCAAAATATCGGCGTTTCGGAGTGATGGTATCAGGATGCTCTCCGACACTAGGCTTCGCACCCTCAAACCGCAGGAGAAACCGTACAAGGTCGCCGACCGGGATGGCCTCTACGTGGTTGTCACGCCTGCGGGAACAATCTCGTTCCGCTACAACTACCGGCTGAATGGTCGGCAGGAGACGCTGGTCATTGGCCGCTACGGGCCTGATGGCATCAGCTTGGCCGAGGCTCGTGAACTTCTGCTCGCGGCAAAGAAGATGGTCAGCGAAGGAAAGTCTCCGGCGCGGCAAAAGTCGCGGGAGACGCAGAAGGTCAGGGAGGCTGAGACGTTCGGCGCCTGGGCGGAGCTATGGCTCAAGAACTACCCGATGGCTGAGTCGACCAGAGACATGCGGCGATCGGTATTCGAACGCGATCTGCAGGAGAAATTCGGTCGGCTGAAGATGACGGAAATCAGTCACGAGGATCTCCGGGAGCTGTGCGACAAGATCGTGGCGCGTGGTGCTCCGGCGACTGCCGTTCACGCGCGCGAAGTCGTCCATATGGTCTACCGGTATGCGCTGGATCGCGGGCATCGCTATGAAAATCCCGCTGAGCTCGTGCGGCCCACGTCCATCGCGCGCTTCGAGCCCAAGGACCGGGCCTTGTCACCGGAAGAGATTTGCCTCCTCTACCAATACCTGCAGCGTGTATCGACCACCCCGACGATACGCCTCGCTGTCAAGCTGGTGCTGCTGACGATGGTCAGGAAGTCGGAGTTGACCGACGCGAAGTGGGAGGAGGTGAGCTTCACCTTGGGAACGTGGACGATTCCCGCGGAGCGGATGAAAAGGAAGCGTCCCCACGTGGTTTACCTTTCGCGCCAGGCCTTGGATATTTTCGTTGCTCTCAAGACTTGCGCCGGCGGGTCACGTTACGTGCTGCCGTCACGGTACGACCCGGACCTTCCAATGAGCAAGGCAACTCTGAATCAGGTTACGACACTAGCATACACGGCGGCTCAGAAAGACGGCAAACCGCTTGGCAAGTTTACGGTCCACGACTTGCGCCGGACCGCCTCGACTCTGCTCCATGAGGCCGGCTACAACACGGATTGGATCGAGAAGTGCCTCGCCCATGAGCAAAAGGGGGTACGGGCCATCTACAACAAGGCCGAATACGCAGAGCAGCGACGCCTCATGCTTCAGGACTGGGCGGATATGATCGATCGGTGGGCGAGCGGAGACCCGGCGCTTTGGGCCGTTGTGCCGCCGCCTTCCTCTTTTCTATCCACGCTTCGACTTCCCGGAGGTCCCACGCCACTGATCGCGGCGTGAGAGCGAAGCGTTTGGGAAAATCACCGCGCTTCTCCATGTCGAAAATCGTTCGGTCGGACAGCGGAACGATTCGTAGCAGCTGCCTGCGATTGATGAGGATCCGTCCAGGGGTCTTGAGCTCGTCGTCTTGGATGGTGCGCATATCCTTTCCGGTCCATGCTGGGTGTTGCCAATAATGTAATCCGTCACCGATGGCATTCTCACCGGAAAAAGCGCGCACTTCGGGACGGTTTCAGATCAACCCGGCTTCATGCGGGTTCCGGTCACTCACTTATGGCCACCGGGCCCAATCCGGCATGGTCAGCAAATCCGCTGATCAGTCGGTCTGGTGACAGAAGCAAGCGCCATGACGCGACCCAAGCCGACCTCACTGAGGAGTTGGCCGCTTTGACCTAGAATCCTTGGCCGCGTATGCGTAGGATTCAAGTCTCTCTCGGCATGCACCAACCGGCTTAGGAGCACGTGCGATGGCAATCGCCCAAGAGGTCCTTGAGACTGGACGCCAGGTCGCCGCCGTCAGCGCAGGGACGCTTTCAGCCGCCTTACGAGCGGGGATCGAACGGTACGTTGGCTGGCCGTACAAGGTAGCGTCTGCCAGCGTTGTCGATGCCGACGGCGCGGTGTCGGACACCTTTGCAGCCGTCGTGTACGCCGCGAAGGAAAAGTCGCCGGCTGCGGCTCCAGCGCAAATACCGGCGGATTCCGCCGCAGTCGTTGTTGACGCGACCGACAGCCTGACGATCGACAACTTCCGGGCAGCTTACGCGCGCGTTGCACGCGCGAAGCGGCTGAAGAAGTCGCCGGCGCCGAAGCTGGATACGCCGACGACGACCGTAACACTCGGCGTGATCTACGCTCAGAGGTCGGATTTGCCGCTGGAGGCTTTTTCCGAAGAGCTTGAGCGGCTCAACG
>JBMOQT010000174.1:0-7808 GCA_049320945.1 Pseudomonadota bacterium | reverse complement strand
GCGGCCCGCGGGGGCGCCGGCGGCGGCATGGAAGATCAGGTAATGGAGCGGCGTGTAGGGCAGCATCACCCCCAGCCAGGCCAGCCCGGGCGCCACCCCGGGCAGCAGCCGGTCGCAGCCCTCGCGCTTGCGCAGCAGCACGATGGGCCTCTCGGGCGACTCCAGCAGGCGCCGCTCGTCGGCGGAGACATAGGCGAAGGGCTGGATGGAGGCGGCGTTGGCCAGCATGACGGCAAAGGGCTTCTCCTCCCGCTGCTTGCTGGTGCGCAGGCGCGCCACCGCCTTGTAGGAGCGGGCGTCGCAGGCGAGATGGAAGCCGCCCAGTCCCTTGACCGCCAGCACCTCGCCGCGCTTCAGGCGCGCCACCATGTCCGCCGGCACGTCGTCGCTGCGCTCCGGATCGCCGGCCGAGTCGGTGAGCCAGATGCGCGGCCCGCAGGCGGGACAGGCGTTGGGCTGCGCGTGGAAGCGGCGGCTGGCAGGATCGTCGTACTCGGCCTGGCAGGTGGGGCATTGCCGGAACTCCGCCATGCTGGTCTGGGGCCGGTCGTAGGGCAGCGCGCGCGTGATGGTGTAGCGCGGGCCGCACTGGGTGCAGTTGATGAAGGGATAGCGGTAGCAGCGGTTGTGCGGATCGAACAGCTCCGCCAGGCAGTCGGCGCAGATCGCCGCATCGGGCGTCACCGCCGTGGCCACCGGGCCGCCGCGACTCTCGGCGATGGCGAACACGGCGGCATCATCCTGCGGCGGCACTTCTTGCGCCTCCACCGCCGCCACCCGCGCCAGGGCCGGCGCATCGCTGCGCAGCCGGGCGAGGAACTGGTGCACCGCGTCCCGGGTGCCCTGCACTTCCACTTCCACGCCCTGGGCGTCGTTGCGCACCCAGCCGGCCAGGGCCAGTTCCCGGGCCAGGCGATAGACGAAGGGACGAAAGCCCACGCCCTGCACCTGGCCGCGCACGCGGATGTGGAAACGTAGCGCAGGCTCGGACATACCAGGCTTCAGGAAAGGCGGTCAACCGACGCAGAGGGCGCGGAGGCGCAGAGAAAATGCAATGTAGTCACTCGTTCGCGAGGGGCGGTGCGCGGGCGATAAGGATGCCGAGGATGATGATGCCCGCCCTCGATGCTCGCCCCGCCTTCGCCGCAGCCGCAAACCGTGCACATATCCGCCTCCGTGTCGCCAACAATGGGTATTTTCGTCCCGGCGGGTCTTGACCTGGGTCAAGGGCCTACTCGACTTCCAGTTCCTTCACCCGCATCTCCGTACCGTCACCAGCCGACTCGATTTAGATCAAGTTTTGTGCCTATCGTGCCGGTGGGGTCGGGGCTTCCTGCCATGACCAGGAAAAGCGGGATGAGCCGTTGCGGAAGGTTTGCTGACTGCGGAAGCCCCCCCAGTCGCAGCGCGACCGGCGGGCGGCGGGGCAATGGGCGAGCGATATGCGCTAGGGCCTGCGTCGCGATGCCACCGATCTTGCCGGGATTCGCAGCGCCGCCAGTGTCACGAGCGCGATGCCCAGGAGCAGATACGTCGTCGCGGGCTCCGGCACGCGGGTCACGGTCATATGCATCACGAGCTGCCCCGTGATCTGCAGCAGCTCGGTACCGAGGGCATTGGTCAGGAACAGGGCCGGAATGGTCGTCAGAACAGGCAGGTGCCCCGCTGACGGCGCGGGGGCTGAGGCAGGGGCAGCGTAAGAAACTTCGACACCCCTGAGGTCGTGATTTATTTTTTCGAAGTTCTGCCAGATGCGGCGGCAAGCCCCGACAGATATTGATCGATCACCGGCGCCGCGTCCTTCTCCAGGGAGAAGGCCTCGGGATCAAGCAGCCAGTTGGCGAGCAGCCCATCGACCAGGGAGAACAGGCCCAGGGCGGTGATGCGCGGGTCGAGGGATTTCGGCAGCTGTCCCTTGCGGACGGCGGCGCGGAAGCCCTCCTCTATCTCCTGCAGGCATTCCGAGCGGCATTCCTGGCGCCGCTGGCGCAGGGTCGCGATGTCGTCCACGTATTCGCACTTGTGGGTGACGATGTCGAACACGCGCCGGCACTGCTGATCCGTGGCAGCGCGCTGCAGGAACAGCAGGGAGTGGAAGCGGATGGCGCCCAGAGGGTCGTCCGCGCGGGCCAGCGCCTGCGCCTCGATCATGCCCTCCATGGGCAGCGTGGCACGCTCCAGCATCTCGTTCACCAGCTCGGCCTTGTTCTTGAAGTGCCAGTAGATGGCACCGCGGGTGACGCCCGCCGCCGCCGCGATGTCCCCCAGGGTGGTGCGGGATACGCCCTTCTCGTAGAACACCTTCTCGGCGGTGTCCAGAATCAGATTGCGCGTCTCCTGCGCTTCTTCCTTGGTCCTTCTCACCATCTCGCCAGCGATCCCTCGTCGTACCCGTTACCGAATATCCATGCTGCATCTGGGTATTTACATACATTCATGCATGTATGTAGAATCTATTCTAACCCAACCGGCAGACGGACGGCCACCCGCAGTACCCGTGCGGGCCGGCCTCCCCGAAAGCCTCCATCAACCCGGAGGAACAATAAGATGCACCCTGCCCCGACAGCCAGCGCCATCGCCCGGACGCTGCTCCTCGCGCCGGTCCTCGCCGGCGCCGCCCTGCTCGCCGGCTGCGGCCAGCCGGCCGCCAACACGCCCCAGGGCATGCCGCCGCCCGCGGTGTCGGTGGTCACGGTCCAGCCCGCCCCGGTGCCGGTCGCCTTCGAATACGTGGGCCAGACCGCCGGCTACCGGGAAGTGGAAGTGCGCGCCCGGGTGAGCGGCATCCTGATGAAGCGCAACTATACGGAAGGCGCCCAGGTGAAGGCCGGGCAGTCCCTGTTTACCATCGACCCGGCGCCCTTCCAGGCAGCCCTGGCGCGGGCCGAGGCCGATCTCGCGGGAGCCGAGGCGCGCCTGGCGCGGGCCGAGCGCGACGCCCGGCGCCTGCAGCCCCTGTACGAGGCCAAGGCGGTAAGCCAGAAGGAATTCGACGATGCCGTGTCGGCCCGGCAGGTGGCGGCGGCGGAAGTGAAGGCGGCCCAGGCGCGGCTGCGGGAAGCGCGCCTGAACATGGAGTACACCCGGGTGGAATCGCCCATTACCGGCATCGCCAGCCGCGCCCTGAAATCGGAAGGCAGCCTGGTGTCGGGGCCCGACGTGCTGCTCACCACGGTCACCCAGGTGGATCCCATGTACGTCATCTTCGGCATGCCCGAGACCGAGCAGCTGCGGCTGCGCGAGGACGCCGCCGCCGGACGCCTGCAGCTGCCCCGGGACGGCCGCTTCGATGTCACCGTCACCCTGTCCGACGGCACGCGCTATGCCAAGCCGGGCAAGCTGGACTTCGCCGACGTGCGCGTGAGCGGGGCCACTGGCACCAGCGAGGCGCGGGCCGCCCTGCCCAATGGCGACGCCAGCCTGCGCCCGGGCCAGTTCGTGCGCGTGCGCTTGAGCGGCGCGGTGCGCCCCAATGCCATCACCGTGCCCCAGCGGGCGGTGCTGGAAGGGCCGCAAGGCAAGTTCGTCTATGTAGTGAACGGCGAGGACAAGGCCGAGCCTCGCCCCGTGCAGGTGGGCGACTGGTCGGGCGACGCCTGGATCGTCACTTCCGGCCTCCAGGGCGGCGAGCGCGTCATCGTGGACGGGATGATGAAGGTGATGCCCGGCGCCGTGGTGAGCATCGTCCCCGAAGGCGCGCCCTCCGGCCAGCCGCCGGCGCCCAAGGCAGGCGAGGGCGAAGCCAGGCCCAGGACCGTGCGGTCGTAAGGAGGGCTGCATGCTGTCGCGCTTCTTCATCGACCGCCCGATCTTCGCGGTGGTCCTGTCCACCTTCATCGTGCTCGCCGGCCTGGCGGCCATGCGCGCGCTACCCATCGCCCAGTACCCGGAGATCGCGCCGCCGGTGGTGACGGTCACCGCCACCTATCCCGGCGCCTCCGCCGAGGTGCTGGAGCAGACCGTGGCCGCGCCCCTGGAGAACCAGATCAACGGCGTGGAGCACATGCTCTACATGAGCTCCCACTCGGCTTCCAACGGCGTGGTGCAGATCCAGGTCACCTTCGACATCGGCACCGACGTGGACCAGGCAGCGCTCAACGTGAACAACCGGGTCAAGCAGGCCGAGCCGCGCCTGCCCCTGGAGGTGCGGCGCCAGGGCGTCACCGTGGAGAAGGGCTCCTCGTCCTTCCTCCAGGTGTTCGCCTTCTACTCGCCCGACGGGCGCTACGACGATCTGTTCACCAGCAACTACGTGACGCTCAACGTGCTGGATGCCCTCAAGCGCGTCCCCGGCACCACCAATGTGCAGATCTTCGGCGCCAAGGACTATGCCATGCGCATCTGGCTGCGGCCCGACCGCCTGGCGCAGCTGCGGCTCACCACCGAGGACATCGCCCGCGCGGTGAACGAGCAGAACGCCCAGTTCGCCGCCGGCAAGGTGGGCCAGTCGCCCACCGGCGGGCACCAGGAGCTGGTCTACACTATCACCACCCGCGGGCGCCTGGCCGATCCCAGGGAGTTCGAGAACATCGTGCTGCGCGCCGGCAGTGACGGATCCATCCTGCGCCTGCGCGACGTGGCGCGGGTGGAGCTGGGCTCCAAGGACTACGACTTCGTCGGCCGCTACAACGGCCAGCCGGCGACCCTGGTGGGCATCTTCCTGCAGCCGGGCGCCAACGCCCTGGACGTGGCCCGGGAGGTGAAGCGCACGGTCAGGGAGCTGTCGGCGCGCTTCCCCGAGGGACTCAGCTACGCCGTGCCCTACGACACCACGCGCTTCGTGGAAGTGTCCATCCGGGAGGTGGTGAAGACCCTGGCGGAGGCCATGGTCCTGGTGTTCCTGGTGGTGTACCTGTTCCTGCAGAACTGGCGCGCCACCCTGATCCCAACCCTGGCGGTGCCCGTGTCCCTGATCGGCACCTTCGCTGGCCTGCTGATGCTGGGCTACTCCATCAACACGCTGACCCTGTTCGGCATGGTGCTGGCCATCGGCATCGTGGTGGACGACGCCATCGTGGTGCTGGAGAACGTGGAGCGTATCATGCACGAGGACGGCGCGCCGGTGCGCGAGGCGGCCATCCGCGCCATGAAGGAAGTGACCGGGCCGGTGATCGCCATCGTGCTGGTGCTGTGCGCCGTATTCGTGCCCATCGCCTTCCTGGGCGGCTTGACGGGCGAGCTGTACCGCCAGTTCGCGGTGACGCTGTCCATCGCCGTGGTCATCTCGGGCATCGTGGCGCTGACCCTCACGCCCTCCCTGTGCGTGTTCATCCTGCGCCATGAGCACAAGGCGGAGAACCGCTTCTTCCGCTGGTTCAACGCCTGGTTCCTGCGCATGACCCAGCGCTACGGCGACGGCGTGGCCTGGCTCATCCGCCGCTCCGGCATCGGCCTGATGCTGTTCGGCGGCATGGTGCTCGCCGCCGCCGGCTTGTGGAAGATCACCCCCACCAGCCTGGTGCCCGACGAGGACCAGGGCTTCTTCATCACCGCCGTGCTGCTGCCCGACGGCGCCACCCTGGAGCGCACCGACGCGGTGGTGAAGCAGGTGGATGAGATCCTGCGCGCCAACCCGGACAACGAAGCGGTGGTGGCCTTCGCCGGCTTCGACTTCCTGGGCGGCGGCTTCCGCAACAATGCCGCCACCATCTTCGTCACCCAGAAGCACTGGGACGAGCGCAAGAGCGACGTGAACCAGCTGGTGGGCGAGACCTTCATGAAGACCGGGCACCTCAAGGAGGCGCTGGTGCTGGCCTTCAACCCGCCGGCCATCTTCGGCCTGGGCCAGGCGGGCGGCTTCGAGTTCTACATTCAGAACCGGGGCGAAGGCGGCGCCAGGCGGCTGCAGGAGGTGACCCAGCAGTTCCTCGGGCGCATCGCCCAGGACCCCATGTTCGTCCAGGTGAACACCCTGTGGCGCGCCAACACGCCCCAGCTCTACGTAGACGTGGATCGGGAGCGGGCCAAGAGCCTGGGCGTGCCGGTGGACGGGGTGTTCAACACCCTGGCGGCGACCCTGGGCACCTACTACGTGAACGACTTCAACAAGTACGGCCGCACCTGGCAGGTGCTCATGTCCGCCGAGCCCCAGTACCGCAAGCGGCCCGACGACGTCGGCGCGGTCTATGTGCGCTCCGATGACGGTGCCATGGTGCCGCTGCGCGCCGTGGCCGAAGTGCGCTACTCCAGCGGGCCCGATTCCCTGGACCGCTTCAACAACCTGCCGGCGGTGAAGATCTTCGGCGCCGCCGCGCCGGGCTACAGCTCCGGGCAGGCCATCGAACGCGTGGAGCAAATCGCCCGCGAGGTGCTGCCGCCCGACTTCAGCTTCGACTGGGGCGGTGCCTCCTTCCAGGAGAAGCGCTCCGGCGGCACGGCGGGCCTGGCCTTGGGGCTGGCGGTGGTGATGGTGTTCCTGATCCTCGCCGCCCAGTACGAGCGCTGGTCCCTGCCCCTGTCGGTGCTGCTGGCCCTGCCCTTCGGCACCTTCGGGGCGCTGGCCGCCGTGTGGCTGCGCGGCATGACCAACGACGTGTATTTCCAGATCGGCCTGGTGACGCTGCTGGGCCTGGCGGCCAAGAACGCCATCCTGATCGTGGAGTACGCCCAGCTGAAGCGCCACGAAGGCATGAGCGCCGCGGCCGCCGCCCTGGAGGCCTCGCGCCTGCGCTTCCGGCCCATTCTCATGACTTCGCTGGCCTTCATCTTCGGCGTGCTGCCGCTCGCCATCAGCACTGGCGCCGGCGCCGGTGCGCGCCACTCGGTGGGCACCGGCGTCATGGGCGGCATGCTGGCGGCGACCTTCCTCGCCATCTTCTTCGTGCCCATGTTCTTCAAGATCCTCACCGAGCGGCGCCTGCGCACCCGGGAGAGCACGGAAGAAATGCGCGAGGAGGCGCGCCGCGCCCACCTGCTCGCCCAGCAGACGGGAGAAGCCAATGCCTAAGCGGACCCTCGCCCTCGCTGTTGTCCTGGCCCTCGCCGGCTGCGCCGCCACAACCCAGACCGCCAAGCCGGAATTCGACCTGCCCCAGTCTTGGTCCGCCGCCGAGCCCCAAGGCCAGCAGCTGCACCTGGGGCAGGACTGGTGGACCCTCTACGGCGACCCGCGGTTGAACCGCCTGGTCGAAGAAGCGCTCGCCCACAACGCCGACCTGGAGGCGGCCATCGCCCGGGTGGACGAGGCGCGCGCCCTGGAGGGAATCGCCCGCGCCGACCAGTTTCCGGAAGTGAGCGCCGGCCTGTCGCGTGCCCGCACCCGCAGCTCCCAGGTGGGCGGCACGCCGCTGCCGGCGGGCATGCCGGCCACCGGCGACTCCCACCGGGCAACCCTCAACATCGCCTATGAAGTGGATCTGTGGGGCCGCTACCGCAGCGCCTCGCGGGCGGCGCGCGCCGAGCTGCTGGCAAGCGCCGCGGCACGGGACACGGTGCGCCTCACCGTGGCCGCCCAGGTGGTGCAGGGCTACTTCACCCTGACGGCGCTGGATGAGCAGGTGGCCATCGCCCGCCGCACCCTGGAGACGCGCCGCGAGGCCCTGGCGCTGCAGCGCAAGCGCTTCGATGCCGGCGCCATCTCGGAGCTGGATCTGCGCCAGGTGGAGGCGGAAGCGGCGGCGGTGGAAGCCAGCCTGCCGGGCCTGGAGACGCGCCGCGCCCAGCAGGAGCACGCCCTGGCGGTGTTGCTGGGGCGCAGCCCGCGCCAGGTGGTCGAGGCCGCGGTGGAACGCAGCCCCGATGGCGGCGCGGCGCCGGCCGTCTGGGTGCCCGAGGGGCTGCCGTCGGAGCTGCTGCTGCGCCGCCCCGAC